>CABRGT010000067.1 GCA_902470475.1 uncultured Porphyromonadaceae bacterium
CCTTGCGTCTAAGCAATGCCTCGTAAGATTTTTTAAGACCTTTATTGATTTTCGTCCTGATATTCATTTTTTCCTGTTCCGACATGGGAAACCAAAAGAACAAAAGCATAACACTATAACCACACTTATGAGCTCTACTTACCAAAGATGCGCAGCTACGGGTGGCAAGGGTAGTCTCTATTGCAAAAGTCATTCCTCGACTTATAAGTAAATCAATCCGTTGAAGCATCAGTTTCCCGGCTTCATAGCAACAGATGACGGATTGAATGGGGAAAGACCTTTTGCTATTTCATCTGCATTGACAAATTCCCGACACTCCAATAGATCCGGCAATACTGAATAGGAAACCGTAGTCTTTCCGGCTCCATTACATCCTGCGATTATATATAATGTCGGTTTAGTCATCATATATGCTATATGGCAAAAAATCCCGCAGGCTGTTCTGCTTGCGGGATTCATCTTTCTGCGGAGCGACCGAGATTCGAACTCGGGAATCGGTTTTGCCGATTACACGCTTTCCAGGCGTGCCTCTTCAGCCACTCGAGCACCGCTCCAATTGTCTGCAAAGGTAGACATTTTTTGGGGTTCGGAGGGGCTTACAGCTATTAATTTTTGTTAATTTTAATATCCGGAATCCCGTCGCAGACTATCAAGGGATACGCGGATTGGGGCAGTTCGATAGGCTGTCCGTTTCTATTATGTTCTCTGATAAGGTAATTGGTATATTCAAGTTCCTGTCTCATCCTTTCATAGTATTCTTCGGGAATGCCAAGTCTCGCGGCCTGAGATGCAGAGACTGCGAGAGTAAAAACTGAATCGCACAGCCGGACATAAGGTGCTATCCTTCCGACGGCTTCCCTGAACGCCGGAATTTCATCGTCGGGCAACCGCTCGGGCTGGCGCGGTACGTCGGCCCCGCAGGCTGCAAGCGATAATCCGAGAACGAAAATCCATTTGAAACTTTTCATAAGTCAGACAATATACATGTCACACTATCTGCAAAGTTACGAAAAAGTTGCGAACGACACATTTACAGTGGCGAATTCACCACAACAATCCGACGGGGGAGACGTTATAAAGATGTCTGAAACGCTAAGTGTGCAACACGACCCGAGACTGGCTGACCAACAATCATTTATTATGAAGAGAAATATAATCACGACTGTTTTAGGCGCAGCGTGCGCACTGACATCTCTGGCAGAGACACCCGACGCCCTCCGGTTCGATCCGGAAAATTACAAATTGGATTCAATCACCATGCCACACGGCAATGTGGTGAAATTCAAGGCCTACGAGAACATATACTATGTAAGGAATATCGAGGACTCCACTTACCAGCGACTCAACATCTATGTGCCTGTCGATCTCAGACAGCGCGACAGGAAAGAGATCCCGATAGTCATGCGCAACAATGTGGGCGGTTACATGGCCTCGCCGGCAGGAACTCCGTCGGCTGCCGATGCAACGGGCCGCGCCCTTGAGGAAGGATATGTACTGTGTATTCCCGGTGCACGCGGCAATGGGTCTGCTGTCACGAGCGGAGGCACGACGGTGTACACCGGAACGGCACCGAACGGACTGCTCGATCTCAAGGCGGCCACGCGATACCTGCACTACAATGCGGATCTGCTGCCGGGCAACGCCGACCGTATCTTCACCGACGGCACCAGCGCAGGTGGCGCCATGTCGGCTCTGCAAGGAGCAACGGGCAATGCTACCGAATATGAACCGTATCTGAAAGCGATGGGAGCAGCCGAAGCATCGGATGCCGTATATGCATCGATCTGCTACTGCCCGATCACCGATCTGAATCATGCCGACATGGAATATGAATGGCTATACCGGTGTACAAATTCTGGCGTCCGCCATCTTGACACAGCACAGACTGCCATATCCGATGAACTCGCGGCACTCTGCCCGGCCTACATCAATTCACTGGGACTTCGCGACGGCGACGGCAACCCTGTCACAGCCGACAATTATATGGATTATCTGAAGACGTTCATCATGGCATCGGCCCAAAAAGCTCTTGAGGAAGGCTGCGAGATACCGGACACAATCGGTATCGTACGGTACGTGAAGCCGCGGCCTACTTTCGCACAGCGACTCGGTGCCGGGCCCGTCAACGGCGGTAATCCTGACAGCAGCCGGCCACCACGCGCAGACAACTCCGGCGCACAATACACGGATTATGTGACCGACGTCGACTGGACAAAGTATCTGTCGTACGTAGCCGGCCAGACTCCGCTGAAGACACCTCCGGCGTTTGACGCCTACGGAGTACTCGGCGCGGGTGCCACACCCGAAAACCGTGTGTTCGGCGATACCGAGGGCAATCCGGCAAACTTTACGGAATTCAGCCTGCGCAAACGTACGGGCGACGCAGAGGCATCTTTGTCTGAGGAAACCATGAAAAGGATACGTCTGATGAATCCGATGGATTTCATCAGCCCCGCCCGCAATGGAACGGCCCGTCACTGGTATATACGGCACGGAGCAAAGGACCGCGACACGTCGTTCCTTGTTCCGGTGAATCTTGCCACGCGACTGCGCAATGCAGGGTACGACGTAGATTTCGCCCTGCCGTGGAACCGCCCGCACTCGGGCGACTACAATCTCGACGACCTATTCCGCTGGATCGAAAGTGTAAAGTAAGGGATCAAGTCCCCGTAGCCCGCACGACTACGGGGACTATTCATCTTCGGAAAGATCGGCCGGGGGATTGACCACAGGAATGTCTTTCTGTGCCGCAAGACGGTAGAGATACCGGATGGATGCCTCGCGGGTGTCCTCGATCTCGCAGTCCTTGATGGCCTGCTTCAGGTTCTTGGTAAAGTATCCGACAAGAGGACTCTGCGACAGGCCGAAAATGTGCATGATCTCGTTGCCGTCGACGGGGTTCTTGCGGTTGCGTTCGGCATCCTTGAGGCGGATGTCGACGAATTTCCGCTCGACTATGTCGAAATTGTCGAGAAACCGCTGCTTCTTGGCCTCGTTCTTGCTCGTGATGTCGGCTCGCGCAAGTGTCATAAGGTCGTCGATATCCTCTTCGGCATAGTTCATGAGCCGGCGTACGGCACTGTCGGTGACTTCCTCCTCGACCAGGGCGATCGGACGCATGTGCAGCTCCACGAGTTTTTTCACATAGCGCATCTCGGCACCGAGCGGCAACTTGAGGCGCGCGAATATGCCGGGCACCATTTTCGAGCCGACAAAGTTGTGGTTATGGAATGTCCAGCCTGTCGCAGGATCGAAGCTTTTGGTGACCGGTTTGGCGATATCGTGCAACAGAGCAGCCCAGCGCAGCCATTCATTGTCTGATTTGGCCGCGACATTGTCGAGTACCTGCACGGTGTGGAGAAAATTGTCCTTGTGTGCCCGGCCGCCTACTACCTCGACACCGCTCAGAGCCTCCAGCTCGGGCAAGATGAATTTGAGAAGCCCTGTCTGGTGAAGCAGCTTCCAGCCGACCGACGGCCTCGGCGACCGCATTATCTTGCCGATCTCGTCCTTTATCCGTTCGCGCGTAATGATCTCGATACGCGGAGCATTGCGGCAGATCGAGACAAGTGTCACGGGCTCTATCTCGAACTGCAGCTGCGTGGCGAACCGTATGGCACGCATCATGCGCAGAGGATCGTCGCTGAAGGTCACATCCGGATCGAGCGGAGTGCGGATGATGCGGCGGCTCAGATCGCCTACTCCGTCGTATCGGTCGATAAGCTCGCCGAAGGTATCGGCGTTCACCGATATGGCCATGGCGTTAATGGTGAAGTCGCGGCGGGCTATGTCGTCATCGAGCGTGCCGTCCTCGACAATCGGATTGCGCGAGTCGCGGCGGTAGGATTCGCGGCGCGCGCCCACGAATTCGAATTCATGACCGCGTGCGGTGACCTGCGCTGTGCCGTAATTGCGGTAGACAGCCAGATGCGCGCGCGGACCGAGAGTGTCGGCCACAGCCTCGGCAAGTTCTATACCTGATCCTACGGTGACGAAATCAATGTCCTTCGACGGACGCTCAAGCATAAGATCGCGTACATAACCGCCGACCACGTAGCAATCGCGGCCAATCGAGTCGGCGATAACACCTATTTTTTTAAGTGACGGTTCGGTGAGTTTCTCCTTCAGGTTCATTTCTTGTCAACGGCTCACACGAGGCTCACGATCTCCTCGGGGGCGAGCGTCAGGCAGCGTGTGGCTTCTTTTTCGATAATATATGTATTCTCGATGCCGACAGCTCCGACACCGGGGATTACGAACTTGGGCTCAATTGCTATCGCGTTGCCCAAGACGAGAATGTCGCGCGAACGGTGCGAAAGCACAGGCGACTCGTTGATCGAGATTCCAAGACCATGGCCTACAAACGGCGCGTGATAACGGTGTCCCATGAAATATTCGGACATGCCGCCTTCGGCTGCCATGCGTACGGCCTCGTCGTACAGTTCGGAAGCCCGGACACCGGGCCGGGCCATTTCCTGCAGACGCGCACATATTCGGCACGAGAGTTCGTTGGCCCGGGCAGCCTCATCGGGCACGTCGCCCACGATATAGCAGCGCGTCATATCGGTCATGTATCCGGTGAAGTTACCGTTTATGTCTACCATGACCGGTTTTCCGGGCCTGATGACGGTGCCGTCGGCACCTACAGGGAGCGACGGACTCATGCCGGCGCCGCCCATGGCAAAATCGTAGGGCGACGGACGGTCGGCATTGTCACCGGTGAGGATATTGCCCATGTAAAGTTCCAGATCCGGTCCGGTTACGCGGAACTGACCCAGACAACCCTCGAGACGCAGTGCGCGTTCAATCTCAATCTGAAACTCCACGTCGCTCATGCCCTCGACATAGAGGTGCGGTATGTCGCGGTAGACTTTGGTCTGTCTGAGGCCCGACATTTCCATCTGCCGGATCTCAAGCGGTGTCTTCACGGCACGGGCACGCCGCATCACGTCCGAAGCATTAGCCGGCCGCCCGAGACCGAAAGCCTTCAGTATACGCTCGACGCGGCCGTATGGCATCGTCTCAATTTCAAGGCCGAGTGTCGCAGGCGCCTTAACCTCAGCCGGGATTTCCTCGACCTTGGAAATATGTCTGATGTCCGCACCACGGAGCGTAGTGGGTCGCCGGACAAAATACTTTATGTCACCTTCACTGTCGATATATATGAAGCCGCAGAATACACGACCTGTGAGATAAAAAATGTCGGCATTGTCGCAAAGCAACAGCGCGTCGACATTCTGTTCACGCATATTGTCTGTAATACGGCTGATCCTCAGCGCCAGATCGTCGGAGGGAATAAGCTGCAACTGTTCCTCAAATTTGACTTCCATAATCCAATACTTTAGTTTCAAGTTCATTAAACGCCTCGATCGTATAATCGGCATCGGAAACGCGTCCGAACCCGTAGCTTGCCCAGCAGAACTCGACTCCCGCAGCATGCGAGCTGTCGCTGTCGCGCTGGATATCGCCGACATAGACGGGGTGTCTCAGATTATAACAATCGATCAGGGTCTTAAGATTTTTGTCCTTGTCGACTCCTGTGGCTCCGAAACTGAGCCAGTCGGTAAAATATTGTTTCAGGTTGTTGATGGTCAAAAAATTATCGAGTCCGCGCCCGGTACAATTACTTATCATGAACAGCCGCACCCGCTTTCTGAGGGAACCGAGCGTCTGGTGCACCTGCGGATAGAGACGTCCACCCAACACGGGCATCAGTTCGTTCTCGACATCCGTAAGCGTAGCCATAAATCGCTCGGGATCGCGGTCGTATCCATCCATAAGGCAGTGGTAAATCTCGATCAAAGGCTTACCCATAAGGGCCACAAGTTCCGCGTACTGTACAGGAGGCCGTACTACACCGAGCCGTGCTGCTGTCGTGTCCCATACCTTGCAATATGAGTGCACCGCATCCCAAAGGGTGCCGTCCATATCGAACACGAGAGCGTCGATATCATTCTGTTTCATTTCGCCGTTTCGTTAATAAATACAAGTCCTATCTGTTCGAGATATTCCACTGTGTCAACCCTCATGATATGCCTGACTCTGACAGGTGCGCCGCGCCGCACGACGTAGCGGCCGGGCAAAGTGTCAACACGGACATATGTGACTCCCGAACCGCGGCCAAGCCAGCGGCCGTAGGAATCGGCAAGCCGCACATTGACAGTGTCAGTAATTCCGACCGTATCGCCGGCTACCGGAGGCACACTCACCTCGAGCCACAGGTTCTCGAAAATATATGCCGACGAATGTCTGACCGCTACAGCCAGACGAGCGCTGACTATCGAGTCCGAGAATTCAGGCTCGAATTCAAGAGTGTCTCCGTAAGCCCATCCGTGCGCGCCTATGGAATGAAATTCGGCATCTTCGGTGACTTCGGGATGACATGCAGCACAAAGCAAGGCAAAGGCCGCGACTGCGGCAAGGAGATGTCTCATCACTCGTCGGTCGGTGGTTTAGGTTCCGGATTCTTTGCCTGATCGCCGTTCTGTGCCGGCTTGCGGCGTTTTTTCTTGGGCCGGTCACCATCGGAGCGCGGCTGTCGGTCGCGACCGTCGCCATTCTGCTCACCGGATGCCGCGGGTGCAGGCTTTTTCTTCTTTTTCTTTTTCTTACGGTCGAAGCGTGTCAGATCGTCCTCGCCGAGAATATCGCCGAAAGCAGCTTTCTCGGTCCGCTTGCTGTCGCCCTCGGCCTTAAGCGTCAGAGGCTTCTCGCCCTGCCGGTTGAGGCCGATGACCTCGAAAGCCCGCTCGGCCGAAATGGTGACAAGATTGGCACCCATCGACTTGTCGGTCGAATAAGTGATCTCGCGCTTGAAGATATCGGTCTTGAAGTGATAATATGTAGCGTCGGCAGTTTCAAGACGCATATCCTTCGGAGGAAGATGCCTGGAGCTCTCCACATAGGTGTCGACCTCGAAATTGAGGCAGCATTTGAGCTTGGCGCACTGTCCGGCAAGTTTCTGCGGATTGAGCGATATGTCCTGAAAGCGCGCCGCGCTCGTAGCGACGGACACAAAATTGGTCATCCACAGCGAGCAGCACAGCGGGCGTCCGCATGGTCCTATGCCGCCGATACGGCCGGCTTCCTGACGCGCGCCGATCTGCTTCATCTCGATGCGCACCTTGAATGTCTCGGCCAGTACCTTGATGAGCTGGCGGAAGTCGACACGTTCGTCGGATATGTAATAGAATATGGCTTTGTTGCCGTCGCCCTGATATTCAACGTCGCCTATCTTCATGTTCAGCCCCAGGTCGGCGGCAATGCGGCGAGCCTTGATCATGGTGTCGTTCTCTCGGGCCCGTGCCTCCTCGTAACGTTCGAGATCACCCGGACGCGCCTTACGGAACACGCGCTTGATCTCCGACTCATCGTTTTGCCGCCGGCGCGACTGCGCGCCACGCCGCATGCGGCGCTCGACAAGCATGCCAACAAGCGTCACCCGGCCGATATCGTGGCCCGGGGAGGCCTCGACGGCCACCATGTCGCCTATCTGAAGCGGAATATGAGTACTGTTGCGGTAGTAGCCCTTGCGGGTATTCTTGAATGTCACCTCCACGAACTCACTGTCGGCATATCCGCCTGGAATGTCGGCAAGCCAATTATAGCTGTGGAGTTTGCATCTCGGACCTTCGGCCGACCGGCAGCCACCGCTCTGGCAGGAAGCACCGCATGCCGGAGCTTCCTCCCGGGTCTTGTCGTCCTCTGCCATGGCTTACTTCGCAAAGGCAACCGAACGGGTCTCGCGGATAACCGTGATCTTGACCTGTCCGGGATATGTCATCTCGTCCTGGATGCGCTTGGCGATCTCGCTCGAGAGCTTTTCGGTCTCGACATCGTCGATCTTGTCGGCGCCTACGATCACGCGGAGCTCGCGACCGGCCTGGATAGCGTAAGTCTTGATCACACCCGGATACGACAGGGCGAGCTGTTCGAGATCGTTCAGACGCTTGATATATGCCTCGACTATCTCGCGGCGTGCGCCGGGACGGGCACCTGAAATGGCGTCGCATACCTGCACAATCGGAGCCAGCAGCGATGTCTGCTCGATCTCGTCGTGATGTGCGCCGATCGCATTGCATATTTCGGGCTTTTCCTTATATTTCTCGGCGAGCTTCATGCCTAAGAGTGCGTGCGGCAGCTCGGGCTCCTCGTCGGGCACCTTGCCGATATCGTGCAGCAGACCTGCCCGGCGGGCTTTCTTGGGATTGAGACCGAGTTCGGAAGCCATGATGGCACACAGATTGGCTGTCTCGCGCGAGTGCTGCAGCAGATTCTGGCCGTAGCTCGAACGGTATTTCATCTTTCCGACCAGGCGGATCAGATCGGGATGCAGCCCGTGGATACCGAGATCAATGGCTGTGCGCTTACCGGTCTCGATGATCTCGTCCTCGACCTGACGGCGTACCTTTGCCACGACTTCTTCGATACGTGCGGGATGGATACGTCCGTCGGCCACAAGCTGATGCAGGGCCAGGCGGGCTATCTCGCGGCGGACAGGGTCGAAGCCCGAAAGCACGATGGCCTCGGGGGTATCGTCGACGATAATCTCGATGCCGGTGGCGGCTTCGAGCGCACGGATGTTGCGGCCCTCGCGACCGATGATCCGGCCCTTGATCTCATCGGAATCGATATGGAACACAGTGACAGAATTTTCAATCGCCGTCTCGGTCGCCACACGCTGTATGCTCTGCACGACGATCCGCTTGGCTTCCTTGTTGGCCGTCATCTTGGCATCGTCCATGATGTCGTTGATGTAGGATGCGGCAGCCGTCTTGGCCTCGTCTTTGAGCGACTCCACGAGCTTGTCGCGGGCCTCGGCCGACGACAAGCCGGAAATGTGCTCAAGCTGCTCTATGGCTTGCGAATGAAGTTTGTCGACCTCTTCCTTGCGGGCAGTGAGCGCCGCTGACTGGGCATCGAGAGCCTGGCGGGCGGTGTCGACCTCATTGCGGGCCCGTGCCGTCTCGCTCTGCTGCTGATTGAGCTGCAGCTCGCGCTGTTTCTGGCGCGCTTCGGCCGTCTGCACCTTGGCCATGCGCTGATTGGCCTGCTTTTCGGCTTCGGCAGTGATTCGGAGCACTTCCTCGCGGCCCTCAAGCAGTTTGTTGCGTTTCAGATCCTCGGCTTCGCGTTCGGCATCGGCCAGTATTGTCTTGGCCCGGGTCTGTGCCATACGCTTCTGCGCTATAAGCGTCGCGGCCACACCGATGACGGCCGCCACAACGCCGATTGCTATATTTATGATTATTTCCATATGGGTAAGTTTATTAAGGTGATGATCTATATGGGTTTATACAAATTAATCGTTCGCACCGGGCCTCACCTCCGTGAAGTCCCGTGTGAAAAAAGCCATGATCACTTGCGGCTCCTGCCGAACATGAAAATCAAAGTCAGGGAAACATACCGCCGCGGCACGCGCCTCATTTTTCGGCAAGCAACAGGCTGTCGAGTGTCTTCTCGAAATCATCGAGCATGCGCGACTGGGCCGACAGCTGCTCCGACTTCCGGTAGTACAATTCCGCGAACGCCAGCGCCACCTTGGCCAGCGCATAAGCGGAAGACTTGTTCACCGAATCAGCCATCATTCTGTTGTACAACTCATTGACATGGTAAGCCGCCTTGCGGAAAATAGGCTCTTCCGCCAAGGTAATATTGAAAACAAATGGCTCTACGTCTGCTATCTGAGCGGTAAATCTATGTTTCTTTTCTTCGTTCATAATTCTGCAAGCCGCCGTCGCACCGTTCACTCTACGAGATCCCTGATGCATCGATCGACTTCTTTCAATAAATCCGCTATAATGGCTCTGGAGGCTTCTACCGAACCGGCGTCATGCTCTATAACCGATGCCACCGACAAGTATTCGACTCTGGCTTTCAGGTCCTGAATAGTCCTGTCACGAGCCATTATCTTAGCTTTTAGCTCAGTGATCTGTGCGCGCGCTTCCTCCAGAGAAGCCCTCGTCACTGTGTACTTCTCCGATAAGACGAGTGTCTTTGCACGCACACGCTCGATCTGTTGCTGAAGGTCAGAGGCCATTTTTCGCAAATTTTCACAAAAGTACATATTATTTTCTAAAATTCAATCAATTTTTCCGATTTTTTTATCAGGAAAGATTCCAATAAGAAGTGCAACGGCCTTCTCCTCACTCCTCCTCAGGGTAAG
>CABRGT010000068.1 GCA_902470475.1 uncultured Porphyromonadaceae bacterium
GATGCCCTGGCCGGTGCCTCGGACATCATAGCCGAATGGGCATCCGAATCGCCCCGCGTACGCTCGGCCCTGCGCTCGCGCTACCGCCGCGAGGCCACCGTCACGGCCTCGGTCGTTCCGGGCAAGGAAAGCGAGGCCGACAAATACCGCACATACGCACATTTCAGGGCACCATACCGATCTATAGCCTCCCACCAGTATCTCGCACTGCGCCGAGGCGAGGCCGAAGGCGTGCTGAAAGTCGGAATCAGCCTCGACGACACCCGCGCCATCGACGACATCACATCACGCTTCATGCCTAAATCACCCGCCCCGGGCGGACGCCGCCTCATCGCCGATGCCGTGGCCGACTCGTACAGGCGCCTTCTGCGCCCGTCGATCGACAATGAGATGGCAGCCGAGGCTAAAGAAAAAGCCGACACGGCAGCCATCGCATTGTTTGCCGGTAATCTGCGCCAGCTGCTCATGGCCCCACCGCTGCGCGGCAGGCGTGTGATTGCCATCGATCCGGGATTCCGCACCGGCTGCAAGGTCGTGGCCCTCGACGAGAGCGGCGATCTGCTCGACGACGCCGTGATATATCCCACCGAGCCGCGTCGCGACACCGTCGAGGCCATGCACATGCTCATGGACATGATCGACCGCCACGACATCCGGGCGATAGCTCTGGGCGACCGCACGGCATCGCGCGAGACCGAACGCTTTCTGCGCTCGTCGGGCATCACCGACTTCGCCGAGCTGTTCATCGTGAGCGAAAATGGTGCGTCGGTCTATTCGGCATCCGATCTGGCCCGCGAGGAATTTCCCGACAAGGACGTCACGGTACGCGGCGCCGTATCCATCGGACGCCGCCTCATCGACCCGCTCGCCGAACTCGTCAAGATCGATCCGAAGTCGATCGGCGTCGGACAGTACCAGCACGATGTCGACCAGACCGCTCTGCGCCAGGCCCTCGACTTCACCGTGCTGAGTTGCGTCAACGCCGTCGGCGTCGACCTCAACACAGCATCGGCCACGCTGCTGGGATACATATCGGGCATCGGCCAGGCCATGGCCACCAGAATTGTGGAATTCCGCAGCCACAACGGCCCGTTCCGCTCGCGACGGGCTCTCATGGAGGTGCCGCGCCTGGGCAGCCGGACATTCGAACAGGCAGCCGGATTCCTCCGCGTGCCGGATTCAGACAATCCGCTCGACAACACCGGTATACATCCCGAATCCTACGCCATAGCCGAGCGCATGGCCGCCGACCTCGGCATATCCGTCGACCGGCTGATCGACGATGACGCCCTCATCGACCGCATCAACCCCGCACGCTACGCCGACGCAGGTGAGGCGACCGTCGCCGACATTATAGCCGAACTCCGCAAGCCCGGACGCGATCCGCGCCTCGATGCCGGAAATGTCGAGTTTGACGCCGGCATCAATTCGATCGACGACCTGCACGCGGGCATGGTGCTCAACGGCAAGGTCAATAACATAACCGCATTCGGAGCCTTCATAGACCTGGGCATAAAGGAGAACGGCCTGCTCCACGTGTCGCAGATGGGCGAAAAACGTGTCAATGACCCCTCGAAAGTGGTTAAGATAAATCAGATAATCCGCGTGAAAGTGCTGGATGTCGACCTTGACCGGCATCGCATCAGCCTCACGGTCAAAGACCTGTCATGACCGAATGTATAATCAGCTTAGGCAGCAACCAGTCCCCGCGTCATCGACGCATCGCCCTGGCCATTGAAGCGCTGAAGGATATTGCCGACATCACAGCCGCATCAGCGCCCCACGAGAGCGACGACCACAGCGGACTCGGGTCAAGATATATCAACGTGGCCGTGCGCGCCACCACCGCTCTCTCCGCCGAAACACTCTCCGCACGGCTCCGTGCCATCGAAAAGGAACTCGGACGCCGCCCCGATTCAAAAGCCACCGGCATCATGCCCATCGATATCGATCTGGTATGCTTCGGCGACTCCGTTGTCAGTCCCGACGATTACACACGCCCCTACTTCCGCACCTGCCTCTCCGATCTTCCGGGCCGGTAGTCTTGCGCCGAATCGCAAATCGCAAAAAATCGTGCGCCGGCTTTCATTTTTCCGATAAATATAGTAACTTTGCAGTCGATTCGGGGCGTAGCGCAGTCCGGTAGCGCTCCTGGTTTGGGACCAGGCGGTCGCAGGTTCGAATCCTGTCACCCCGACGAAATCAAACCGCTGACCATCAATTATATATAATTGACAATCAGCGGTTGATTTTATTACGTAGCAGTTTACTTACCGGTTGAAGGCCTCTTGAAAGGATTTATAGGTGTCTGAGCGGGATCTTTCTGCGGTTGTTCCCTGGGGGTAGTCACCTGATTGATAATGCTGCTAGCAGTTCCTTTGGCATCAGAGGAGGCATCAGCCTGATCAATATCGGCATCATTGTCATCAGAAGCCGTCGACGCGGCATTCGCATCCGCGGTCTGGTCTGCGTCGGTCTTTGTGCCCGATGCCGCCCTGGATTTCGATTTCGGCTTCGCTTGATGCGGCTGCGCCTTGGGGCGCCCGGCGTCGCCGGATGCATCGTCATCTGCTGTGATTCTGATCAGACGCCCGCCATCGGGTCCATCATCATCATCGTTGTCTGACGTGCGGCGCACATTCTCGGTCTTGGCGCCGTCGGTCTTGATCAGATATACGAATACACCCATTGTGATGGCGGCCGCGATAGCCAGTATCACATATAATAATGTATTGTTGCGGCGTGAGGCTGACTTCGGAGAGGCAGCCTTCGGAGAGGCACCTCGGGTTGCCGACTGCTTCTTGGCAGCCGTTGCAGCAGATGCTGCCGCCACTTTGGGACGCGCGGCAGCGACATCGTCCGGCGTCCGTACAACGTCATTTATGCGCACGATAATCGCCGTGTGATTGTCATGGTTCTGAGCCGTCATGTCGATGAGCGCCGACACCTTGTCGGCATCTGCCTCGCCGCTTACGTCGGAAAACACCGATTTCAGATCATCGTCGGTCATGTTTTCGAGCATTCCGTCCGAACACATGAAAAAGAGATCACCCGGACGCACATCCTTCGTATCATATATGTCGGCCGCGTTGCGGCGGTCCTGGTGGGGCTGCATGGCGCGCGTGAGGACATTCTTCTGAGGAAAGTCGCGAGCCTGCTCGGGCGTGAGTTCTCCGACCTTGATGAGTTCGTTGACAAGCGAATGGTCCGAAGTCGCGAACACGATGCGCGTCGAGTCACCGTCCACTCCCGGCCTGATGTGATACACGCGCGAATCGCCTATGTGCGCTATCGTGGCGCCGCCCGGATGCAGTTTCAGCGCCGTCATGGTGGTTCCCATCTTCTTCAGCGCATGGGTGTCGCGGCTGTCGAGGGCGTCGTAAGCGCTCGCCACCGCCTTTTTCATCATCTCGTCAGTAAACGGAGAATCAGTTTCCGGACACATCCTGCCGATGGCCTCGGCCATCGCCTCGCAGACAGTGGCGCTCGCTACCTCACCGGCATCATGGCCTCCCATGCCGTCGCACAGCAGAAAGAGGCGTGTATCCGGAGTCATCTGCCCGGGAAGCGGATACAGCGAATCCTCCTGATGCGGATTGCCTTCCGCATCGGTCCGCCGGCCATATTCCCAGATTGTATATGTCGATATCGAATATTTCATCAGGACATTGATTTACAGGTTTGTTTTTTACAGTGATTCCGTCACTTCAGCGGATACTGGAAGCTTATCATTATCGGATCGCCTCCCATAGGCTTGATCATGATCATGTCGCCGCTGCGCAGTGTCACGCGCTCGCCATGCATCAGCGGTGTGCTGTTGACCCACGTGGGCTGCACGTTGTCCTTGTAAAGGGTAAGCACGTGCGAGAAGCCACCGTCGGCTTCGGGGCCGACCTCCACCGTGAAATGCTCCCGACTCATATACCGCGACTCATCGGGCAGCATCAGCGATGCCGACGATGTGGTGGCCTTGCGGCCTATGACGTTGCGGCCCGGCGCGAGCGGATACAGGTTCCCGCCGAAAAGCAGGCCGCCCGGACGCGGCTTCGGGGCGCTCGCCGGTTTCTCTGCCGCGGGCGCCGGAGCGGTCACATTTATGTACTCGCCCACCGGACGCCGGTTCTTGCACACCGGACATGTGACAAAGGCCGTCGGCTTCGGGGCAGTTCTGAATCTTAGTACAGCCGAACAGTCGGGACACCGCACTGTCGGCGCAGCTGACATTTCCGCCATTTATTATATAGGATTAGGGGTATTCTGGTTTATACGCACAATCCGGCCGGGTGCCCCGCGAGGCTTCCCGGCCCGGATTCGGGATCATTGATTATGATATCCGTCAGGCATCAGATGTCGAGTGCCTGGTCGTCGGTAAGATCGATATCCATGTCGGTAAGATCGTCCACCACTTCATCGGGGTCTTCCACCGGCACTTCTATGGTATCGTAGTCGATTACAGTGATGTCGATTCCGGTAGTATCCGACACATCCTGCATCGTAAGGCCCGCGGCCGACACATCTTCCGTTTCGCCGGGATCCAGCTCGCCGTTGTCGTTGAGATCGGAAACGATCACGTCGATGGAGCCGTCGCCGTCCTGATCGATCATGTATGTCTCGTGGCCGTTGACACGCATCTCCACATAGCCCATACCCATCGTATTGTCCTGGACGATACCTATGATCTCTATTTCGGGATCCTCGCCTGCGGCGCCGGTATTCACTGTGGGATCGTCGCTCGGATCGTCGCCGGGCTGGCCGTCGCGGCCGCCGTTGTGACCGTTGCGGTCATCGCCGGGCTGATTGTCGTGGCCGTCACCGCCGCGGCCGTCGTCATGGCCGTCGTCATGGTTGTCATCGCCGGGGGTCTGATCCTGGCGGCTACCGTCTATGTGGTTCCAGTCGAAGTGCGAGCCGAAAGCCTGCTGCTCTGCCGGAGTCATCGAATTCCACTCCTGGGCGGTGTAGGTGCCGTAGACATTGCCATGCCACACGAACGCTCCGCCGGGTCCCACCTCCGAGCGGGCCGCAGCGAATGCCTCGCTGAAGCTCATGTCATCGGTCACCGAGGTGGCCATGCTTATCTCGCCGTCGGTGAGGGTCACGTCTGTGCGCGTGTTCACGATCATCTCGCCGCCGTCTTCCGTATCATCGAGTTCCTCGTCATCGTCATCGACAACGATGGCGTCGATCGTCTCTTCATCGTCCATTGCCGACGACGTCAGCATGAAGCCTACCGCGCCTATCGCAAGACCCGTCACTCCGGCCGCACCGATCTTTACCAGTCGGGGCGTTCCGCTCTTGGCGGCTGTGGCTTCGCCGTCGGCCTGACCGAAGTTGTCGCTCTGATACATGGGATTCGTACCGTAGTTCGAATTGTAGATGGTCTCTTCAGGTTTCATTTCTTTTGAGTTTTAAGAGTTATTGTTTCTGACGCAAAGTTAGCAACAACCGGCGCCTCTGTCAACATTTTTTGCGGTTTATTCCACGAATAGCCCGTGTTTTTTGACGAACAAGCCCGTTTTTCGGATTAATCTGTCGTCGGGCCCGCGACGCGCATCCGATTTTATTTGGCGCTGTCAACTCTTTGTTGTAATTTTGCGTCCAGTAAATATCATATTAATACTATCTACTATGTTAAGCCCTAAACTTCAGGACGCTCTCAACGCCCAAATCAATGCCGAATTCTGGTCGGCATACCTCTACCTCTCCATGGCCATGCATTTCGAAAACGTCGGTTACCACGGCATCGCCAACTGGTATCGCGTCCAGTTCAAGGAAGAGCAGGCTCACGCAGAGATTTTCATCAACTACGTCAACTCACGCGGAGGCCGCGTCGTGCTTGCTCCCATCGCCGAGGTTCCCACCGAATGGAAGTCGCCGCTCGCCGCTTTCGAGGCCACTCTGGCTCATGAAGAAAAAGTCACCGCTCTGATCAATAATCTCTATGCCCTCGCCGAGGCCGAGCACGACTATGCCACCCGAGGCAAACTCGACTGGTTCGTTTCCGAGCAGGTTGAAGAGGAAGAGAACTGCCACACGCTCATCGACCGCATCAAACTCGCCGGTGACACCCCTATGGCCATCTTCCAGTTCGACCAGGAACTCGCCGCACGCGTCTACAACGTTCCCTCGCCTCTGGCCGCAAAGGACTGACCAGCTATCGGCAAAAAACATATGCCGGAACCGCACGTCCGCAAAATGGACAGCGGTTTCGGTTTTTTTATTGATTTTTTCCAAAAAAAGTTTTAAATAAGCCGAATAAATACTTATATGTGCGACGCAGCCTTGCACATATCCCCCGGATTGGATAACTTTGCGCCCGATTCACAATTACATATCATCTCTTTACATTTCCAATAGTTGACTAATATACTTTACAGACTCCCGTCGCGACAGGCTCAGCCGCCGCTGTGGATATCGGCCATGCCGATCGCTGTGTTGCTCACGGCATTCATACTCATCATAATATTTCTCGGCCCGGAGGCCATCAGCGACTATTCCCAGGTCACGCTGCTCGGTTCGGCCGCACTGGCCGCCGTTCTGGCGCTGCGATGCCGCTCGCTTACCCGCCGCTCGCTTGCCGTGGGCCTGCGCCGTAGCGCCACACAGATCCTTCCGGCCGTGCCTATGCTGGTATGTATCGCCGCTCTGGCCACCACATGGATGATGTCGGGTGTCGTTCCCACCCTCATCGACTACGGCCTCCGTATTCTCAATCCGCGCTGGTTCCTGGTGACTACATGCGCCGTATGCGCCATGGTATCGGTCATCACAGGCAGTTCCTGGTCCACGATCGCCACTATCGGTGTGGCGTTCATGGGCATCGGCTCCGTCATGGGCTACAGCGAGGGGTGGATCGCCGGCGCCGTGATATCCGGCGCATACTTCGGCGACAAGGTCTCGCCGCTGAGCGACACCACGGTCGTGGCCTCGTCCACATGCGGAGTCGACCTGTTCGCGCACATCCGCTTCATGATGATCACTACGGTTCCGGCCATGGCTCTGACCCTGCTCATCTTCGGGCTCAAAGGCCTGCTCAGCCCAACAGTCGCCGGCGGTTCGTCGGCCGACATGATCGCGGGCCTGGCCTCTACGTTCAACATCACACCCTGGACGCTCGTCATCCCCGCCATCACGCTCACTCTCATCGCACTCAGGGTCAACACCATCCTGGTCCTTGCGATAAGCGCCGTCCTTGGAGGTGCCGGAATATTCGTTTTCCAGCCCGGGCTGGTCGCAGGCCTATCTGACGTGGCCGCCTCCACATGGAGCGGATTCACCGCCACCACCGGCAACGCCACCATCGACGAGCTCACCGCCACTGGCGGCATCCTCGGCATGATCCCGGTAGTGTTCCTTGTCCTCAGCGCGCTTTGCTTCGGCTGGATGCTTATATCCACAGGCATGCTCCGGCGCCTGTCCACCGCCTTTACCGGACGTCTGCGCCGCCGCCCGTCGATTGTCGCATCGACACTCGGCACCGGCATCGTGCTCAACTCATGCACCGCCGACCAGTACCTGTCGCTCATCATTTCGGGCAACATGTTCCGCCAGGCATTCCGCCGCGCGCGCATGGAGGACCGCATGCTCAGCCGCACCATCGAGGACGGCGTGTCCGTAACGTCGCCACTCATCCCGTGGAGCTCCTGCGGCGTCACCCAGGCCACCGTGCTCGGTGTTCCCACCCTTGTATATTTCCCCTACTGTCTATTCAATTACCTCACTCCGGTCATGTCCATGATCATCGTTCTGGCCGGATTCAAGGTTCGCAGTTCGATACGCGTGGTCAAAACAAAGCTCGCGTAAACACTCCAAAAGTCAGAGCCGACACCCCTCGGCGCAGCGCCCAGTACGAATATCCCGCCTCGGCTCCCATCGCGAGCCGGGGCGTTATCATGCAGCTCACACCCGCCGAGGCGTCGAGAGTGAACGACACCTTCGGGCGGCTCAGCCCGTCGCCATGGAAATTCTTCATGAAGCCGGCCGACAGGCGTGCCTCCCCGGCCCACCGGCGCGACGGCAGAGGCTGGTAATAGACCGCTCCGGCCGACAAGCCTATGCCGTCGATCATCGACACATAGCGGTCGGCCACATACACCGGCAGCGACCGCATTCCCACCGATGCGCTCACACCGAAGCGCTCCGACAGCGGCAACGTTCCCCGCACCGACGTGCTCACGCCCGTGCGCGCGCTGCCCCCGTTCACGCCCCCGCAGAACGGAAAGTCCGCGCGTGTGGTCACGTCTACCGACGGCAGAAACTCATTCACCGCCCCGGGCACGGCGCGCTTCGCCGACGGATACACAAGCCCTCCCACGAAGTAACCCAGCTCCGCCGATACGATGCCCGTGAGCATTCCGCCCAGCACGTCCTTCGGGTAGTGCGCCCCGCTCAGCGTGCGCTGCATCGCCACGGCATCCACCACAAAGTGCGATCCGAGCACCCACCAGGGCGACTTCTCGTAAAGCTCGTGGCTCACGACCGAAGCTGCCACACTCGTCCACGACACATGGCGCGATGGCCATGAATCGTTGTCGTGCCGGTCAGGACGCAGTTCATGTATCGAGGCCTTCAGCACCTCGGTTAGAGTGGCATTGGCCACCACGGACACGCCTATACGCACGGCGTACGGCGCCACCCGGGCCGAGAAGTCGGCCGAGTCGCGCCGTTCGGCGGCACTCGCCCCGGTCTGCGCGGCCAGCGCTGCCGCGAGTGCTATTGCTAATAGTTTCTTCACCTTTGAAATACCTTTTTACCTTGAATTGTAACCTCCGCGGGCCGGATTTTGTTCTGTCCCGTCACCGTTTGCCTTTACTTTTCTAAAGCTTTGTACACCTGGCGGAAGAGTTCGGGGCGTATGCCCGACCGGTTGAAAGCGACATTGTCGCGCGTGGGATCCACTCTGTTGCACAGAAATATAAATATCAGATCCTGCTCCGGATCGACCCAGAACACCGTACCCGTGAAGCCGAGATGGCCGAACACCGACGCCCCGGCCTCGTCGCACGTAGGCGAGTTCTCGGGATTGGCCGTATCGGGCTTGTCGAAGCCCAGCCCGCGGCGGCACGTCGGGCTTTTGGCAGTCGTGAACAGCTTCACTGTCGGTTCGGAAAGCACGCGCGCGTCGCCGTACACACCTCCGTTGAGCCACATCTGGCACAGTTTGGCCAGATCCGTGGCCGAGGCGAACACTCCCGCGTTGCCCGACACTCCGCCCAGCATGGCGGCCGTCTCGTCGTGTACATATCCGCGCACATGCTGCCGCCGCAGATAAGTGTCTTTTTCTGTAGGAGCTATGTCGGCCTGAGCGTGATGCAGCGTGGGGCGGTAGCAAGCCCCGTATGCCCCCAGCGGCGCCCATATGCTGTCGGTCACGAAGCGGTCGTGCGCCTGCCCGGTGAGCCGCTGCTCCATGTCCAGCAGCAGGCAGAAGTTCAGACACGAATAGTTGTAGCGGTTGGTCTTGCGGAGCGGCATGTTGTAGATACGGCCCATGATGGTGTCCACCGCCGCCTGGCCCACCCACATGCCGCGGGCTGCCTCCACGGGCGTCGCCGCGGTGCTGTCGGCCGACACTATGTCGGTGCGCACGCGCCCTGCCGTATAGCCCCAGGCGCCTTCCTGTATTTTCACGGTGTGGTCGGCATCGCGCCGCGGCACCACGATCTTGCCCGTATAGCCGGCCGGATCTATCATCACGTCGAACATGTTGAGCGACGCCGGCATCCCCGACTCATGGTAGAGCAGCTGGCTCACGCGGATGCTGTCCTTGCCCGTGCCGCGCAGACCCGGCACGTAGGCCGACACGGCGTCATCGAGTCCGAACAGGCCCATGTCATACGCCTTCATCACGCCCGGAAGCGTTCCCGTGGCCTTCGACACCGATGCAAGGTCGTAGACCGTGTTCGGGCCCACCGCCGGGCCGCCCATGGTCAGATTGCCGTAGTTGCGGTCGACCACCACGTTGCCGTGGCGCGCCACGAGCACCTGGCACCCGGGAAAGGCACCGTCGGCCAGCGCGGCGCCAACGATCGAGTCGATCGAGTCGACAAGCTGCGGCCGCAGCCCCTCGGCCAGCGGCGATGT
>CABRGT010000069.1 GCA_902470475.1 uncultured Porphyromonadaceae bacterium
CAATGATAAATAATTACCCGATTCACATTGAACCGGGTAAGGGAAGATATGTCTTCATTTTTGTCTTAAATGAAAGAGCCGTGTCTGTCGGTTCAGCTCCGTTCGGTCCTCCGGCATCCCGGACTGTCGGGCGGTTTCGGCATGTCCGGCCCGTCCGTCACATGCCTGTTCACGGCTTTTTTAACATTATTTTTTGGGAAAAGTTTGTCAATTGATAGATAATCCGTAACTTTGCAAAGTTTTTCATAAAACGCCGACAAAAGTAATGGGAAAGTTCTCAGCATTTAAGTTGCCTTTGAAGTCGTTGGCTCCCGGGACCCACGAGTTTGACTACAAGCTCGATCATCAGTTCTTCCTCAACATGGAGTATGATGAGATCCGAGGCGCCGACCTCGATGTGCATCTGACCGTGAAGTACAATCACGATGTGTATGCTCTTCACTTCGACATAAAGGGCTCGGTGCTGATGCTTTGCGACCGCTGTCTCGACGACCTGGTGGTGCCGGTCGACACTACCTACGACATCAACGTCGAATACGGCCAGGACTACAATGACGAGAGCGACGATCTGCTGGTCATCCCGCAGAGCGACAACGAACTCAATGTGGCCTATATGCTGTATGACACCGTGGTGCTGGCAATTCCGATCAAGCATGTCCATCCGATGGGCAAGTGCAACCGCCAGATGAGCGCTCTGCTCAAGAAGCACCGTGCGGGTGTGTCGTCAGAGGACGAGGCCCTGGCCGAGTCGATGATCGAATCAATCGATGAAATCGACGCGGATGAAAGCGAGGCGCCCGCGACCGACCCGCGCTGGGATGCACTCAAAGGCCTTTCGGGCGGCGACAACTGATGACTGGAATTTAAGACACTCTCTTCATATAATGATATAAATAAAACAAATAAACAATAAAGAACAATGGCACATCCTAAACGCAAACAATCCAAGACCCGCACAGCCAAGCGTCGCACTCACGACAAGGCTGTTGCCCCCACACTTGCACTCTGCCCCAACTGCGGCGCATGGCACGTGTACCACACGGTATGCGGCGAATGCGGCTACTACCGCGGCAAACAGGCTATCGTCATTGGCGAGGCTGCACTCTGATCAGGCTCCGTCGGTGCCGGGCTTGTCAGTCCGTGCAGGCGCGATATGAAAAGTTACTCCTTGCGACTCCCCGGCTTGTCACACCTACTGAGCACAACGCACAGGTGGCATGTCCGCGGAGAAGAAAGGAGCAAGTTTTCATATATATCCATCAGCCACCGCGTCTGTGGCTAAGTCAAATAATCAGCAACCAAATTCATAAAAATATATGTTCAGCGCACGCATATCCGCAATAGCTTCATACGTCCCCGAAGACGTACTCGACAACGAAATGCTCTCAAAGATGGTAGATACTAACGACGAGTGGATCACCACGCGCGTAGGTATCAAGGAACGCCGTATCTTGCGCAAGGAAGGTGCCGGCTCATCGTATCTGGGTATCAAGGCAGTGGAGAAAATGCTCGCGGATTACAATGTGAACGCCGACGAGGTCGATCTGCTCATCTGCGCCACGTCGAACCCCGACTACCGATTCCCGTCCACCGCGTCGGTGATCGCTTACGGCACAGGTCTTAAAAATGCCTATGCATATGATATTCAGGCTGCATGCGCGGGCTTCATCGTAGCTCTCCAGGATGCCGCCGCCTATGTCAAGTCGGGTATTTACAAGAAGGTGGTAGTATGCTGCGCGGAGAAGATGTCGTCGATGGTCAACTATCAGGACCGCGCCACATGTCCGCTCTTCGGCGACGGCGCTGCCTGTGTTCTTGTTGAACCGACTGAAGAAGCCGGAGTCGGCGTGATCGACGCAGTGTTCCATGTCGATGGCCGTGGCCGCGAGCATCTCCTCATGGAGGCCGGCGGTTCTGTTCTGCCTACCTCTCAGGCTACCCTCGACGCGGGCCAGCACTTCCTGTTCCAGGACGGACGCAACGTCTACAAGAATGCTGTGACCGACATGCTCACCTCTACTCTCGACGTGATGCAGCGCAATAACCTGGCCGCCGACGATGTCGATTATCTCATTCCCCATCAGGCCAATCTGCGCATCATCGAGGCTGTGGCCGACCGCGCCAAGTTCCCCGCCGAGAAAGTACTGGTCAACATACAGCACTACGGCAACACATCGGCCGCGTCCATTCCTCTGTGTCTCGACGAGTACAAAGGCCAGCTCAAGAAGGGCGACCGGCTCATTCTGACAGCCTTCGGTGCCGGCTTCACTTGGGGTGCCATGTACCTCGTCTGGGATCTCTGATAACTCATTCTGCCAAACATAAAGAGAGGGAACGCCCGCGGCGCTCCCTCTCTTTATGTTTGGTGAGATGTGTCCGGAATTTGTGGAGGGCTGAGAAAGTCCGGAGCTTTCTTTACTCCTCGTAGCGGGTGGGATCCGTGAGGCCGGCGTCGCGGAATGCCTGGCGCCGTTCGGTGCATGTGCCGCAGCGGCCGCAGTGGAGTTCGCCGCCCTTGTAGCACGAGTAGGTGTGGCTGTAGTCGATGCCTAAGCGGCCGCCTCGGGCGGCTATGTCGCTCTTGGAGATGTCGGTGTAGGGCGATTCAAGTGTGATGCCGTCGTATGTGCCCGCGGCTATGGCTGCCGACATGGCGCGCACGAATCCCGGGCGGCAGTCGGGGTAGATGGCGTGGTCGCCGCCGTGGTTGGCCATCATCACGTGGCGCAGGCCCTTGCTTTCCGCTATGCCGGCGGCTATGGCGAGCATGATGCCGTTGCGGAAGGGTACCACGGTCGAGCGCATGTTCTCGTCGTCGTAGTTGCCTTCGGGGATGGCGTCGGCGCCCTGCAGCAGCGAGCTGTTGAAGATATCCCCGATGAAAGGCAGGTCGATCACCAGCAGCGGAATTCCGAGATGCGCGCAATTGTAGCGGGCGCATTCGATCTCACGGGCATTATGGTTCGAGCCATAGTTGAAAGTGACAGCCAGTGCGATACGGTCGGCGTATTCGTAGAGCATGGTGGTGGAGTCCATGCCGCCGCTGGCGATGAGCAGTGAGTCTTTTTCCATGGTCATCTGTTGGGGAACATGGCCAGCATCCGGGCGCGGACGAGGTCCTGGTGGTCGGCGTCGCCGTAGTTGGCGAAGGGATATATGGATATGCCGCCGCGGGGCGTGAAGATGCCGCGGACTTCAAGATACTTCGGATCCATCAGGCGCACGAGGTCCTTCATGATGATGTTGACGCAGTCCTCGTGGAAGTCGCCGTGGTTGCGGAAGCTGAACAGATAGAGTTTCAGACTCTTGCTTTCGACCATGTTGATGCGCGGAATGTAGCTGATGACGATTTCAGCGAAGTCGGGCTGCCCCGTCTTGGGGCACAGCGACGTGAATTCCGGACAGTTGAATGTTACCAGATATTCGTTTTCGGGATGTTTGTTGGGAAATGTCTCGAGTATTTCGGGGCAGTACTGCGTAGGATATTTTACCCCCTGATTGCCAAGGAGGGTGCAGTCTTTGACTTCTTCGGGCGAACGCATATGGTTATGTATTTATATCGGAAATAAAAAAGGGTAAGCTTACTACATCGCACCGCTACGACCCAATACCCTTGCTTCAGTCAAGACCTGGGGGATTCTCGGGGAGCTGGTCGTGTAGGACTTACCCGATGCAAAGGTACGACTTTTTTTTGAATCCGCAAGGTGCGTCGCCGTAAAAAGCCGCTGAAAGTGTTAAAAATGATGCTGGATTAAAAAACAATTCAATAATTATTGCATATATTAAAATATTAATTGTAACTTTGCATCGGTTTTAAAGCAATTCGCAAATATCTTGATCTAATAAGTCCGATTGGTCTGACATGACTGATCGGTTGTAATGAAAAATCTTAAAAATTAATTTCTGATTACTATGAAAATCACAATTTCCATGAACGAGGTTCTCGAGCGCCTCTATGCGATTACGGCCCTTCACGGCTATGTCAACGACACCGGCGGCGGATATGTCGCCAACATTCTCACTCCGGCGCAGGTCCCGGCGCTTCGGGTGACGGTGCGGGCGGCGCATGGTGCGGCGATGTCGTACCTGGCTTTCTCGGGATGGCACTCAGATCCCGACGGCGGCGAGCTGGCAGCCGTGGCACCCGATACGCTGGCTTCCGACGGTCCGACGGCCACGGCTATCCTGTCGGAGGCCGTCACCTTCCTGACGCTGTACATCATCTACAGTACCGGAGCCGATGACCGCGCCGGACATGTGCATGAGCAGGCGGTCGCCTCGCTCCGGCATCTCGAGAGCCAACGCTGGCATGCCGCACGCATGACCGCGCACAGTTGAATAATCCTGAATAATCCACTCACATCAATCACATAAGAAACATCAGCCACAATTATGAATTCTTCGCGAATTTTGCGTAACTTTGCACCACTTAAGTAATAATCACGTGATGTTAGAAAAAATAGCCAATTTACGCTCAGAGATAGCGACGCTGACGGCTGCCGACGCAGCCGAGGTGGAGGCTCTGCGCATCAAATATCTTAGTAAGAAGGGTATCATTCCGGCTCTGATGAACGATTTCCGCAACGTTCCGGCCGAGGAAAAGCGTACCGTCGGACAGGCGATCAACGAACTGAAGAACGCCGCCACCGACCGCATCAACGAACTGCGTGAGCAGCTTACCGCCGCCCGCGACGATATGAGCGGCCTCGACCTGACACGTACGGCCGCTCCGCTCCCGGTGGGCACGCGGCATCCGCTGTCGCTGGTGCGCGAGGAGATCATCGACATATTCCGTCGCCTGGGCTTCTCGATAGCCGAAGGCCCCGAGATCGAGGACGACTGGCATGTGTTCTCGTCGCTTAACTTTGCCGCCGACCATCCTGCCCGCGACATGCAGGATACGTTCTTCATCAACCGCATGCCCGACGTGCTGCTGCGCACTCACACCTCGTCGGTGCAGTCGCGCGTTATGGAGCACACCGAGCCGCCGATCCGTATCGTCTGCCCGGGCCGTGTCTACCGCAACGAGGCCATCTCGGCCCGCGCGCACTGCTTCTTCCACCAGGTGGAGGCTCTGTATGTAGACAAGGGCGTGACTTTCGCCGACCTGCTGCAGACGCTCGACTATTTCGCCCGCGAGATGTTCGGCAACGGCACCAAGATACGTCTGCGTCCGAGCTACTTCCCGTTCACGGAGCCGTCGGCCGAGATGGATATCAGCTGCGATCTCTGCGGCGGCAAGGGATGCTCGTTCTGCAAGGGTACCGGATGGGTCGAAATCCTCGGTTGCGGCATGGTCGATCCCAACGTGCTGAAGGCATGCGGCATCGATCCCGAAAAGTACAGCGGATTCGCCCTCGGCATGGGTATCGAACGAATCACCAACCTGAAATACCGGGTCAATGACCTGCGGCTTTTCTCGGAGAACGACGTGCGCTTCCTCGATGAATTCGCCGGCACGCGTATCTGATGCGGCGCGACGAGCGATACAGCCGCGTGGTGGAGCGCTTCCGCGAGCATATGCCCACGCCGCGCACCGAGCTTCACTACGATAATCCCTACCAGCTGCTGGTGGCCGTGATCCTGTCGGCGCAGTGCACCGACAAGCGGGTCAACATGGTGACGCCGGCTTTCTTCGAGGCGTTTCCGACTCCGGAGGCGCTGGCCGACGCTCCTGCCGAGGCTGTTTTCGACAAGATACGCTCGGTGTCGTATCCCAACAACAAGACAAAGTCGCTCCAAGGCATGGCACGGCGTCTGGTCGATGAGTTCGGAGGCAAGGTTCCCGACGACTTCGACGCGCTGCTGTCGCTGCCGGGTGTCGGCCGCAAGACGGCCAATGTGGTACTGTCGGTGATATTCAACCGCCCGACCATGGCTGTGGATACCCATGTCTTCCGCGTGGCCGAGCGGCTCGGACTGACTACGCGGAGCCGCACGCCGCTGTCGACCGAGAAGACGCTTGTCAGCAATCTGCCGCAGGACGTTATAGCTACGGCGCACCACTGGCTGATACTGCACGGACGCTATGTGTGCAAGGCCCGCACCCCGCAGTGCGATAAATGCTTCCTGAAGGATCTGTGCCGCGCGTATCCGCGGCTTGAGCGCGAGCGTCTGCAGCGTGCGGCCCTGGCCTATGCACAGAAGAAGCGGCCGCAGAAGTAATATACCGGCAGATGGAGGAGACATTTCTGACGATCATCGAGGTGCTTGGCACGATAGCGTTCGCGATATCGGGCATCAGGCTTGCCGCGGCCAAGAATTTCGACTGGTTCGGCGCCTACGTCGTCGGACTGGTGACTGCCATCGGCGGCGGTACGCTGCGTGACATCCTGCTGCAGGTGCCGGTGTTCTGGATGCTGTCGCCGATGTACCTGGCCGTCACAGGGCTTTCGCTGGCCACGGTGATCATCTTCCGCCGCGCGCTTGTGGGTGGCATGAAGACGCTTTTCCTGTTCGACGCCATCGGTCTGGCGCTGTTCGTGGTGGTGGGTATAGAAAAGTCGCTTGCCGCCGACTTCCCGATGTGGGTGGCGGTGGTGATGGGTATCGTGACAGGTTCGTTCGGCGGTGTGGTGCGCGACATCCTGCTCAATGAGGAGCCGCTTTTCTTCCGCAAGGACATATATGCCACGGCATGTCTGGCGGGCGGTGTGGCCTACTGGCTTCTGAGCCTGCTTCCGCTGGCCGCGTGGGTGCCTCAGACGGCCTGTGCCGCGATCGTGATCGGACTGCGTGTGGCGGCCGTGCGCTACAGCTGGTCGCTGCCTATCCTTAAGGTAGATCAGCGGTATGTGAGCGGCGTGCGCGATGCAGCCGACGAATCTGAAAGCTGACCGGAATGGAACGTCGTGTCGAAGTCGAACGGTTTGTGAAATACTGCCTGGTGGGCGTGATGAACACGTTGGTGACGCTGGGCGTGATATTCGTGTGCAAGTCGGTGTTCGGATGGAATCCTTACGTAAGTAACGCTCTCGGTTATGTGGCCGGTGTGGTCAACTCGTTCCTGTGGAACAAGACGTGGGTATTCCGCTCGCACGGAGGCTACCGGGGCGAGGCGCTGCGCTTCGCCGTCGGGTTCGGCGTGTGCTACGGCGCACAACTTATGGCAGTGTGGGCCATGACGCAGGGTTCGCTCGGAGGATTGGAATTCGACCTCGGATTTTTCGTGCTCTCGGGCTACGGCGTGGCCACACTGATCGGCAACGTGCTGTACACGCTGCTCAATTTCGTCTATAACAAGCTAGTGACGTTCAGGGGCTGATTCCGGTCCGGACCCCTACTGCGGCATGATGGCCGCGATGTATTTGCCGAGGATATCGAACTCGAGATTTACCACCGAGCCTTCGGCGATGCGGCAGAAGTTGGTGTGCTCGAGTGTATAGGGTATGATGGCTACGCGGAAGGCGCCCGGCTCGGAGTCGCACACGGTGAGGCTGACGCCGTTGACGGTCACAGATCCTTTTTCTACGGTAAGATACCCCTGGCGGCGCATTTCGTCGCTTACGGCGTATTCGAAACGGAAGTAGCGGCTGCCTTCGACATCCTCGATGCCGGTGCATCGGGCCGTGCAGTCGACGTGGCCCTGGACGATGTGGCCGTCGAGGCGGCCGCCGATCTTCATCGACCGCTCGAGGTTGATCAGATCGCCCGGTGCGACGAGTCCGAGATTGGAGCGGTCGAGAGTTTCCTGAATGGCTGTTACTTCATATGTCGAGTCCGGGAAGAGGGCCACGACGGTGAGGCATACGCCGTTGTGGGCCACAGACTGGTCGATGGACAGTTCGTCGGCAAACGATGCCTTGACGCGCAGCCGCAGGTTGCCGTCGCGGCGTTCGGCGGCGACGACGGTGGCGGCTTCTTCTACAATTCCTGAGAACATGGTGTTGTGTCTGACGGGGCTAAAGTAGCTGCGGTAGCTGATTTAGCTATATCGGGTTAGATTGTTTATTTGAGTCGGAGATCCGCGGTCTCGACAGTGATGAGGCGGTTGACAGGCCAGCGCAGATAGAGAGTGAGAGTGCCGTCGGCCTCGTTGAAGCGCGACTTGACGCTGCGTCCGTTGATGCGGTAGGTGGTGTTGGCCGCCACGCGGTGGATCACGAGGGTGATTTCGATTGTGGAGGGGGCACCGGGATATGTGCCTGTCGATTCGATGGAGATGCGTCGGCCACTCTCGCTGCCTTCAAACCGGATGAGGCGGTATCGGCCGTCGGAGAGGTTTGCGGCGCCGGAGCGGTCATCGTCGTAGAGGGTGAAGGACGAATTCTCGCCTGCCACCGGGTAGTAGTTGACAGTGAGGTTGCCGGAATTGTAGTCGGCGGTACTCTTCATTTTGTAGTCGGCCATGGGGATGAAGGCTCCGGCCCGGGCGAAGAGCGGAATCTTGTCCAGAGGTGCGTCGACAGTGGCCGTGGTGCCGCCGTCATATACCTTGTCGGGATCGTCGAGAGCTACCCACTTGCCGGCCGGGAATGTGACCTCGCGGCTGGTGGCGCCTTCGGCCATGACCGGTGCCACAAGTACCTCTGAGCCCCATAGGTATTCGTCGGAGATGTGGTCGTAGGCGCGGGTGGAGGGCTCGGTGAAGTTGAGCGGCCGCACCAGAGGGTATCCCTTTGCGGCATTCTCCCAGGCCAGCGTATAGTTGTACGGCAGCCAGCGGTAGCGTTCCTTGATCAGCGGCTCGATTATCGAGGCATACTGGGGATACTTGTAAGGTTCGGCGAACTGCTGGGCGTGAGTGCGCAGGACGGGCGAGAACAGGCCCAGCTGGAGCCAGCGCACATAGAGTTCGGGCAGGTAGGGCGACTCGGGATCGACAGCGAAGCCGCCCACGTCGTGGCTCATGTAGCCCAGGCCGCTGAGGCCGGAGTTGAGCATGATGCGCACCTGCGGCTCGAGTCCGCCCCACGAGCGCGACACGTCGGTGGACCAGGGGAACACGCTGTAGCGCTGCAGGCCCGTGGTGCCGCCGCGCATCATGGTCATCAGTCGGCGGCCGGGATATTCGCGGGTCCACATGTCGTAGATGATCTCGCTCCAGTCGTTGCCGTACTGATTGTGGTAGAGTTCGGTGGAGAGGCCGTTGTGGTGCACGCCGCCCGCAGGGTGTACTTCGGGTTCGCCGAGGTCGCCCCACCAGCCGCCTATACCGGTCTCGGTGAGGGCGTGGTACCGGTCGGAGAGCCATGCGCGCGTGTCGGGATTGGATACGTCGAACATGCCGCCTTCGCCGACCCATATCTTTACCTCGCGGGTGTTGCCGGCCGAGTCGAGGAGCATGAGCTTGCGGCTGTCGAGTTCGTTGTAGTTGTCGATCGCGCGTCCGTTGCGCAGAATGTATGGCTGGCTGATGGCCACGAGATTGACATTGCGGCGGCGCAGCTCGGCAAGCATCTTTTCAGGGTCGGGCCACTGTACGGGGTCCCAGGCCAGGCGCCCCATGTCCTGTTCCTTGCCGTACCAGTAGAGGTCGAGCACGATGCCGTCGAGAGGATAGCCGGCCTGCTGCAGGGTATCGACCACTCCGATGGTCTCGTCCTGGGTGCGGTAGCCGTATTTTGAGGTGATGTAGCCCAGCGACCAGAAAGGAGGCAGCGGCTGGCGGCCTGTGAGGGCCGAGAGCTGCTCGGTGACGTCGGCCAGGGTGGATGTGCCGTTGATGAAGTAGTAGGTGACCGGACTGGTGTTGTCGGTGATGTATTCGATGGGGTTGCCGAGGATCATCTCCGAGCGGGCGTAGTCGTCGAATAGCAGGGCGAAGCCGTCGGACGACAGAACCAGTGGCATAGTGATGTTCATCTGCGAGATACGGGGGTCGGAGCCTGTGTATCCGTAGTTCTGGCGGTTGTACATCACGAGGGTGTCGCCGCGCAGGTCGAGGCTGTGGCCGCGCTCGCCTGCACCGTAGAACGAACCGGCCGATGTCGTGGCCAGGGATATGGCCGTGCGGCCGCCGGAGACGCGCCGCGCGCCGTCGTCGGTGATTACTTTCGAGGCTCCAGACGAGATGGTGAGTACGCCGGTGCGGGTGTCGATGGTGGCGGTGATGCCGTCGATGGTCGAGAGG
>CABRGT010000070.1 GCA_902470475.1 uncultured Porphyromonadaceae bacterium
GTGGGACCGCGGCCGGAAGTGCGCAAGTATGTCGAGATGTACACAGCGGATCAGATGCGTGTCCTGTCGGTAAGGCCGGGCATAACTTCTCTTGCTTCGATCCGCTACCGCAATGAAAACGACATTCTTGCCGCCGCCGATGATCCGGACCGCGCCTACATCGAGCAGGTGATGCCCGATAAAATCGCCATAGATCTCGAATATGTCGGACGTGCATCTCTCTGGAACGATATCTGTCTGATCTTCTCGACATTCAAGGAAATTGTGACGAAAAGATAATCGGGATATACCCATACCTATCCCTCCCGCAGAAAAGCGATGCGCATCCATCAGCGGGACATCTGAAAAATCCGGATTTCGAACAGGGAATCCGGATTTTTCGGTTGTATGGACCGGATTATACGAACAAATTTGTAAATTTGCACACGGGTGCTGAACCGGCACCGGTATTTTTGACTGAAAGGATTAATCAATGAACAAAAAGTACAGCATCGCCGTAGCAGGAGCGGGATATGTGGGACTGAGTGTCGCCATGCTGCTTGCGCAGCACTGCCGAGTGACGGCTGTAGATGTGATGCCGGAGAGGGTCGAGATGATCAACAGGCGCAAATCACCGATACAGGACGAGTATATCGAACGGTATCTTGCCGAGAAGTATCTTGATCTGTCGGCAACCGTCGACGGAGCCGCGGCCTACCGCGACGCCGACTTCGTGGTGATAGCGGCTCCGACAAATTATGACCCGGTAAGGAATTTTTTCGACACACATTGTATCGAGGATGTCATCGACCTGGTGCTGAGCGTGAATCCGAAGGCGGTGATGGTCATCAAATCGACTATCCCGGTAGGATATTGCCGTAGTCTGTATGTGAAGTATGCCGCGCGGGGCGTGAAGGAGTTCAACCTGCTGTTCTTCCCGGAGTTTCTGCGCGAGAGCAAGGCGCTGTACGACAATCTGTATCCGTCGCGCATCATCGCCGGCGTTCCACGAATCATAAACCGGACGGAATTCGCCCGGGAGAACGCTGCCATAGAAGCCGTCACCGACGTGGAACGGCTGTCGGATGCCGCACATACGTTCGCCGGACTGCTGCAGCAGGGCGCGATCAAGGAGGATATCCCTACCCTGTATATGGGCATCAAGGAGGCGGAGGCAGTGAAGCTTTTCGCCAATACATATCTGGCGCTGCGCGTAAGCTATTTCAACGAGCTTGACACTTATGCCGAAGTGAAGGGGCTTGACTCGCGCGCCATCATCGAGGGTGTGGGGCTCGACCCTCGCATCGGCAGTCACTATAACAATCCCTCGTTCGGCTACGGCGGATACTGCCTGCCGAAGGACACCAAGCAGTTGCTTGCCAATTATGCCGAAGTGCCGCAGAACATGATGTCGGCCATCGTCGAAAGCAACCGCACGCGCAAGGATTTCATCGCCGACCAGGTGCTGACGCTTGCCGGATGGTACGGTTATAGTTCGAACAACGGTTTCGGCGGCCATGAGCAGGAGCCTTGCACGATCGGTGTATACCGCCTGACAATGAAATCGAACAGCGACAATTTCCGGCAGTCGTCGATCCAGGGAGTGATGAAGCGCATAAAGGCCAAGGGCGCGCAAGTGGTCATCTACGAGCCGACGCTGCCCGACGGATCGACATTCTTCGGCAGCCCGGTGGTCAATGATCTGGCGAAGTTCAAGGAAATGTCGCGTGCGATCGTAGCTAACCGCTATGACGCGTGCCTCGATGATGTGGCCGACAAGGTATACACGCGCGACCTGTTCCGGCGCGACTGAGTCAGCAAACAGCTGCTCCCTGAGCGTGTGGCGTCAGGGCCCGGCGAATCCGCCGCCATTCTTTTACGGAAGCTGGAACTCGAAACCGAGACGCGCCGTGAATTTGGCGAAATGACCCTGATAATGGCCGGCGACGACTGGCATGTATGTGTCGGGGTCGCCAGGAAGCGGCACGTGCTCATACCGGGGCATGCGGCGTCCGAAGAGTGTTAGGCCGATGCCGAAGTTGACGGCGGTCTTCCGTCCCCAGTTGAAGCGGTAACCTACCACAGGCGAGAAATATATGCCGCCGTGGTCGGCAAGGTTGGCGCCTAACTGTACGGAAAAATACGGTGTAAAACGCCCCCAGCGGGCATCAATGCGCGATTCGGCGAACAGCGGTACGATGAACCGGGGCTGATTGTCGTTTGAGCCGTAGCGTTTCCAGTCGAGGTTGATCTGCATGCCGGCGCCGCCGCCCACGTACAGCCAGCCGTTGAGCTGATAGCCATGGCTGGTGGTGAAGCCAGTGAACACACGTGAATCGCCAGGATCGCCGCCTATGAATCCGATGTCGAGGTCAAGACAATTGTTCCAGTCGATGAACGCCCGGTAGCCGCGTCCGGGCTGACGCGCAAAAGCAGCCGACGCCGCTGTCAAGGCAATGAGTATGAGGAGAGACAGTCGCTTCATGATGCAAAGTTATGAAATCGCAGATCCATGACCAAACACATTGGCAGGTATTAACCATTTTTATAATGTCGCCTGTATGGCAGTGGATGTATTGTAGGCCTCACGGTGGTTCAGGACGGATTTCATGTTTTTCCGAGCCCACTCGGTAAGCTGCATTATCAGCGGGACGAGCGAACGGCCTGTATCGGTAAGAGAATATTCGACCTTGGGCGGGACCTGCGGATAGACCTTGCGGGCGATCAGTCCGTCGGCCTCGAGGGTACGGAGCGTAGCGGAAAGCACTCGCGTGGATATGTCCGGTATCTTGCGTCCGAGTTCATTGAAGCGTATCACCCCTTCGGAGTCGATAACGAGGAGCACAAGCAGCGACCATTTGTCGCCGAATCGGGCCACTACATTGCGGATAGGGCAGATCTCAATAATTGAATTCTTATCTTCTGACTTTTTCATGTCGCATACACTTTATTCCGCAAAGTTACTGACAAAAACGCCAATATACAATAATATGAACTTTTTGAAAAAAAGTTATGCATCCGCAAGGGGCTGGCGATCAGTAAAAGTGATCAAAAGGTTACTATAGGCAGAAAAAGTAAGTTCTTGACATGAAGATGATTGTGTCGTAATTTTGCAACGTCAAACAAAAAAACAGGAGGCTATTATGGAAGATAATTGCAATGCACGCATAATGGAAAAATTCATCCATTACATCAATACCGGAGATCCGGACCTCGGCCGGTCGGTTATTTCACCGGACGTTGTGTTCTGTGCTCCGACGTCGCCTGTGCCGATGCGGGGCCTGCAGGGATATGAGGCCGTTCTGGAAATGATGCGCGGCGCCATGCCGGATGTACAATGGAAAGCGGAGGAAATTATTGCCGAAAGCAATAAGGCGGCTATACGTTTCACCATGACAGGAACCAACACAGGCCGATTTATGGGAATGCCCGCGACTGGAAAGAAGATCAGTGTCTCGGCAATGAACATATATGAATTCAAAGATGGAAAAATTATCCGCGAACACGGGCTTCCGGATCTTTTCAGCATGTTAATACAACTGGGTGTGCTGCCTATACCAAAACAATAACTACAAGAATAACAATTATGAAACAGATTCAGAAACTCTCGGACGGCGCGAACTACAGCGCCGCCAACTTCGGCCGTCTCGCCGATATAAAGGACTACGTACTCGAACTCGGACCGGAAATCAGAATTCCCGGCAAGGTTTTCGGCGGAGCGGCCGTAGGCGCCACAGGCGGTGAATTTTCGCTGCAAGTATTCGCTCCGGGTCAGGAGACAGGTTTCCTGCATACCCACAAGCAACATGAGGAACTTTACTTTTTTCTCTCGGGCAAAGGCGAGTTTCAGGTCGACGGCACGGTCTTCCCGGTAGAGGAAGGCAGCGTAGTGCGCGTAGCCCCCGACGGCAGGCGCTCGGTTCGCAACAACGGTACCTCTCCGCTCGTGATGCTCTGTGTGCAATACCGCGGCAATACATTCACAACTGACGACGCAGCCGACGGCAACATCCTCGCCGACGCCGTGAAGTGGTAAGCCAGGAGCCAACTGACAGATAACGAAGCCGCGCTGCAAATTCAGTGCGGCTTTCTTTGCCACCGAACCATCACATTTCCAGCATCCATATATGACAAAATATTTCGCTATACCGTTCGTTTCATTATTTCCCTTAATTGTCGTCGCACAAAATGCCGAGGTTGATTCCATCGGGAATCCTACAATAGATTCCATTAAATATGATTTATAGCGACAGACTCCGGCGCGGTCCGGTATCTTCCTCATTGCCGCGCCGTAATTATGGTATGAAAAAGGGGAATTTGTACAAGCGATGAAACTGGATTTTTTGCTATTTTTGCGTTATAAATTATATGGCTATGGAAAGACCTCATATTATATGCCACATGGTCGAGTCGATCGACGGCCGCATAGACTGCGGCATGGTCGACAAAATCAGCGGCGATGAATACTACACCACGCTTGAAGCGCTGCACTGTCCGGCATCGATCGAAGGGCGCGTGACAATGGAACATTATTATGCACAGCCGGGGCGGTTTGCCGCCAAGGACATCACGCCTGCCGGCAGGCCGTCGGTAAACAAGGCGACGGACCGGCACGACTTCCACATCTGCCCGGATACCAACGGTTCGCTGCTGTGGGAAAACGGAACAATGGACGACGGTCGGCCACTGCTTGTCCTGACGTCGGAAAATGCCACGGAAGAGTACCTTGAGTATCTGAAAGGCAAAGATATCTCTTATATCGCCGTCGGAAAAGACGCCATTGATCTGCCCGAAGCCATGAATGTGCTTCGCCGGGAATTCGGAGTCGAACGGCTCGCTGTACTCGGAGGCGGCCTTATCAACGGCGGCTTCCTGGCCGCAGGGCGGATCGATGAAGTGAGCCTGCTGCTGGCACCCGGCATCGACGGCCGTGCGGGCTGGCGCGCGATGTTCGACGGCATCGCCGACCAGACGAAGCAGCCGACAAAACTGGCCATGCAGAGCGTCGAACGCCTCGACAACGATGTATTGTGGATAAGATATAACGTAATAAAATAAGTGATATGAACAAGATAACTCTCTGCAACGGCGTCGAAATGCCTCAGGAAGGCTACGGCGTGTATCAGGTTGATCCCGCCGAATGCGAGCGCTGCGTCAGCGACGCGCTCCGCGTGGGCTATCGCCTGATCGACACTGCGCAGGCCTATAACAACGAAGAGGGAGTCGGCGCCGCCCTGGCAAAAAGTGGCCTGAAGCGCGACGAAGTGTTCCTCGTAAGCAAAATCTGGATTTCCAACTACGGCTACGACCGGGCCCGGGCATCCATCGACGAGAGTCTGCGCCGCCTCGGCACTGACCATATAGATCTGATGCTGCTTCATCAGCCGTTCTGCGACCGCTACGGAGCCTACCGTGCCCTGGAGGCCGCCTACAAGGAAGGTAAACTGCGCGCCATAGGTGTGAGCAACTTCTATCCCGACCATTTTATCGACCTTGCCAGCAACGTCGAGATACCGCCGATGGTCAACCAGATTGAGACGCACGTCTTCAATCAGCAGACCGTCGCACAGAAGTATATGGAGGAGTTCGGCTGCCGCATCATGTCGTGGGGACCGCTTGCCGAGGGCCGCAACAACTTCTTCACCAATCCGGTGATGGAAACCATCGGAAAGAAATACGGCAAGAGCGTGGCCCAGGTAGCCCTGCGCTGGCTCATCCAGCGAGGGGTAATCATAATCCCGAAGTCGGTACATGTCGAACGCATGCAACAGAATCTCGACATCTACGACTTCACGCTCAGTGACAATGACATGGCCCGGATCGCCGCACTCGACACCGGCAAGAGCCTTTTCTTCGACCACCACGACCCCGAAGTAGTGAAAATGTTCATGGGCTGGCGGTAGGCCCGGCCTACCATGCACATATGGATATCCTGCGAAAAGAACTCAATGCGATCTATGCGGCGCAGCATCTCGAGACAGAGATGCTTGCGACCGCGTACGTGGATGCAGCCAAGCGGATGGCCGAAGCCGTAGTGTCGGTAAGCAACGGCTGCGCCGTCATTACCGACGCCTCATGCGACCGTTGCTACGTATATCCGGGCATGTTCGGCCATATTATGGGATTTTCCGATGACGGACGCGGAATGATGGATTTCGATTCGAGCGACGAGGACGTGATCTACAATCTGATACACCCCGAGGACCTCGTCGACAAGCGCTTTCTTGAATACGAATTCTTCAGACTGGCCGACAGTCTCGCCTACAACGCCAAACTTGAATGCAAAGCCGCCTGCCGCCTGAGGATGCTCGACCCGCAGGGCAATTACCGCCTCATCGACAACAGCACCCAGGTGATCGGTCTGTCGCCTGGCGGAAAGATATGGCTGATTCTATGTCTGTATGACTTTTCGCCCTATCGGCATACGCCGGCAGGAATAGAACCGGCTATCATGGACACGCGCACGGGAACTGTCGAGACGCTGTCGTTCGACACAAAGAGGGAACACGTGCTGTCGGAACGCGAAAAGGAAGTGCTGACACTCATCCGCGACGGGCGTCCCAGCAAACAGATAGCCGATGCCCTGGGCATCAGCATTCACACCGTCAACCGCCATCGGCAGAACATTATCGCAAAGCTGAGCGTGGGCAACAGCATTGAAGCCGTGACTGCCGCCACTGCGATGAAACTGCTGTAGTGGTTATTTTTCAGTATTGCGGGGTCGGCAGCGAAGGGGTAATTTTGCAGAAAATTATTTTTCTGCAATGAGATCCATACTTACCTATCTGCTGATGGCAGCCGCTGCGCTGACGGCATATGCATCAGGTACTGAAAGAAAGTTTTCGTGGGATGGCGCCACGGTGTATTTTGTGATAACCGACCGGTTCGCCAACGGTGATCCGACAAACGATGTCAATTACGGACGAATCACCGACTACGGAAGCGAACGGCTCAATGCCGCGACTTTCCACGGCGGCGATTTCAAAGGAATGCTCGAAAAAGCCAGAGAAGGCTATTTCAGAGATCTAGGCGTAGACGTGGTGTGGATGACCGACGTGTATGAGCAGATCCACGGATGGATGTCGGGCTCGGGACCTGTAAACGACTTCCCGCACTACGGCTATCACGGATATTATCCACTGGATTACACACAAATAGATAAGAATTACGGAACAGTAGAGGAATTCCGCGAACTGGTCGGCACGCTCCACGCCCAAGGCATCCGCGTGATGCTCGGGGCAAACCTGAACGATCCGGGATACCCCACTCTGCTCGACGCGGTCCAATACGGCTTCGCCGACACCGGCCTAACGGAAGCGGAAGCCGCCCGGCATATCCGCGAATGGAGCTTCGACAAGTTCTTCGAAGGGCGTGCCGCATGGGACGGCTGGTACGGGCGGGGATGGGTGCGCATGCCCGACGAAGGCTGGGACGAAAGCGATCCGCTGCAGGCCACACTATTCGGCATGCCCGATTTCAAGGACGAGAGTGAAGAACCTGTAGCGATCCCTGAATTCCTGCACCGCAAATGGGAATCCGAGGGCAGACGTAACGACGCATGGGTCAATCCGTCGGCACTCGCCCTGCGCACCGACCGCAACCGGTCGCCGATGCAGTATGTCATCGCGTGGATCGCGTCGTGGGTGAAGGAATTCGGCATCGACGGATTCCGCTGCGACATAGTCGAGAACGTACACCTAAACCGCTGGAAAGAACTCAACGAGGCGTGTAACGCGGCCTTCGGCCGATGGCGCGAAAAGCACAGAGGCGAACCGGGCGCCGAGTGGACTGACAGCTTCTACATGACGGGCGACTTTGACGGCGCCTCCATCGACTTCAAGCCGGAATATGCCGATGCCGGCTTCTCGAGCATGGTCAACTTCTATTTTCCCAAGCACGGCGATCTGGACGGCATCGTCTACACATGGCAGGCTTACGCCGACAGCCTCGCAGCGCACGCCGGGTGGCAGCCCTTCAGCTATCTCAACAATTCATACCACCGCGACGCCGACATGAACAACATGACCGACTGCGCCACCACTCTGCTGCTCGCTCCAGGCATCGCTCAGATATTCTACGGCGACGAATCAGGCCGTAAGCTCAGCGATGCCAGGCTTAATGTCGACAGCAACCAGGCATTCCGATCGGACATGAACTGGAACAACACCGACACGGCGCTACTCGAACATTTCCGCCACCTGGGACAGATCCGCCGCGACAATCCTGTGATAGCCACCGGACGCCAGCGTACACTCGACACGCACACATGCGTGCGCTACAACGACACTGACACGGTGTTCATTCGACTGTGCCCCGACGACGGACGGCCGATCATCGTCGACGGTATCTTCGCCGACGGTACGACCGTCACCGAACTATATTCCGGGCAAAAGGCCGTAGTTACGGACGGCTCGGTTACTTTTCCGAAATTCCTCAGCCGCATCGCAGTAATCAGTAATAAATAATCTCAGGGGAGGGTGGCCGGGAGTATGGGATTCTGAGAAATTTTCACTAACTTTGCGCTGTATCCGGCGATGATCATGCCGGATTAACAATAATGTCTATGATAACAAGTTATCGGGTAAAACGCAACATATCATTCGCCCTTGTCATCGTCGGGCTGGCATGTATCGCCGCCCGGGCCTGGGAGGTGGCGATGGAGCCACGGTCGGGAAAGGCCTGGTTCGAATTGTGCGGCATTATCCTCATCACATATCTGTGTTTCGACAACTTCCAGATTTACCGTCGCAAAACAAATAAACCAATAAACTAATAATATTGCAATGAAACTTAAAGCGATTGCCGCTCTGCTGCTTGCAGCATCTGCCCTAACCGCCCAGGCACAGAATTATTTCGACGACAAACACTTCGATACGCCCGTGCCGCATACCGTCCACTACAGCAATGATACACACCGGCTCGTGGGCATATCGCGTACAGCGCTGTCAACAAACCTCACATTGACCCTGAAGGAATATCAGATCGGGGCGTGCAAACTTGACATAGACTCCGACTGTTCGCTGACCGACGTAGCGACAGGCAAAAAATATCCGATAATAGTTTCGACCGGCATACCCAAGGAACCGGACTATCTCAACATCGAGGAAGCCGGAGAAGTGGAACTTAAAATAGAGCTTGCCTTCCCGGCTCTGCCTGACAATGTAAAGAAAGTCAGCACCGAATTCGGAATATACGACATAGAGATCGGAAATGTGCCTGTAAATCTCGAAGGGGCCCGCCAGTGGTTTATCGACGGCTGCACGAACAAGGACGGAAGCCTGAAAGTTTATTCCGTAGCCGACAACGGCACGTACACTTTCATCACATTCATCTACGAGCCGGAAAGGACAAGCGGCGCATATCTCAATCCGACAACCGCATTGGTTGATCCGGCGACAGGAAAAGTTTATCAGGCCGATTATCTGCTGGGGCTCAAATCGAGCAAGGAACATCTCACTTACAGCCCGACATCGTTCATGGTGCGGTTCCCGTCAATTGTCCGCGACGGGGTGAAAACATTCAATTTCGTAGAGTCCCCGACAAGCTCATGGAATATCAGCGGCATCAGACTCGATTGACGCCCATCCCGCACTTATCCCCCACTCCGCGCAGCTCCACTTCGTCGGCAAAGTAATTTCCGCCGTAATACGACTCCGTCCACCACGAGAAACTCGTGTCATCCAGATGCGACCGCCCCGTTATGTCCCTATGAGCGCGAGGCGGCTGGCATGCGCGGGGGGTCCGGCCCGGTTGATCCACACAGCCAAAGGTCCGGCGATGCGGATGCATTACGCGCAATTAAGATTGATACTAAGAACTTGTTTAAAAAAGCTCTTAGCCGCTAACCACTTAATTCCTATAGTACTTCATATGTTCCGCCTTCTCTTTTTGCAAGTAAGTCGACTGCGGGCACAACAACCGGTTGACCATCAGCATCAGCTATCACTATATCCTGGCCA
>CABRGT010000071.1 GCA_902470475.1 uncultured Porphyromonadaceae bacterium
ATCACCATTGCCCTCGACCTTATCACCGACGAAAGCGACAACCGCCCCTTCGCCGACATACTGGCCGAAATCGACGGCCGCGCCGCCATGGCCATAGCCTCGTCGCTGCTGGCCGACCCGGTCCACGGCAAAGGCATCCTGCTGGGAGGCATCGCCGCCGTAGTGCCCTGCGAGGTGACCGTGATCGGCTCCGAACTGGCCGCAGTGGCGGCGGCTCGCACAGCCGCCGGGCTGGGAGCGACCGTAAGGATGTTCGACAACGACGTCTACAGCCTGCGCGAGGCCGTACACAGCCTGTCGGGCGCCACGGGCACGTCGGTGATAGCGTCGGCCCTGCATCCGCGCGTGTTCGCCTCGGCGCTGCGTTCGGCCGACATAGTGATCGCCACCCCGACACGCCATCAGCTGGAGATCGGCTCCGACATGATCGCCGAGATGAAACGCGGCGTGATAGCCTTCGACCTCACCGGCCGACGGACACACCCGGTGTTCGCCGGTCTGCGACAGGTCGATCTGGCCGACGCCACAGCATGCTCATGCCGCCCCGACTCGCTGGTAGCGGCGTGCTACACCAACGCCGGCTCGGCCGTGCCGCGCACGGCGGCCATGGCGCTGACCACTACGCTGATGACGCTGCTCGACGATGTACTCGTGTGCGAAGGCATATCCAACGCACTGCGCTTCAACAGCGGCCTGGCCGGAGCCGCGCTCACGTTCCTGGGCAAGGCCGTCAACGCCGACGCAGCCCGCATAGCCGGCTGCCAGCCGATAGACATACGTCTGTTTCTGCAATTTTCGTGAATCATGGCGGTAAAGAAAAAATTCTATGTAGTGTGGGAAGGCCGCGAACCGGGCATCTATGATGACTGGGACGACGCGTTCGAGCAAGTCGACGGCTACCCCGGCGCGAAATACAAATCATATCCAAGCTACGACTCGGCCGTGACGGCCTTCCGTGGCCCGGAAAGCCAACAGGCGGCATTTCTGACCAAACTGGCATCGCACGTGGCAACTGAAGGCTCCGTGCGCGACTACACGACGATTCCCGGCATACGTCTCGACGCCATAGCCGTGGACGGAGCCTGCTCCCGCAATCCGGGGCCGATGGAATACCGGTGCGTGCGCGTAGCCGACGGGGCCGAGATCTTCCGCAAGGGGCCTTTCGCGGGCGGCACCAACAACATAGGCGAATATCTGGCCATAATCCACGCAGCCGCCCTGCTGGCACAGCGCGGCGACACCACGACTCCGATCTACAGCGACTCGCGCACAGCCTTGGCATGGGTACGCAACCGGCGCGCCAACACGCGGGTGACACCTACAGCCGAAAACGCGCCGCTGCTGCAGATAGTGGCCCGTGCCGACGCATGGATCCAGAGCCACAGCATTCCCAATCCGCTGCTGAAGTGGGACACCGACAACTGGGGCGAGATACCGGCCGACTTCGGAAGAAAATAAGAAATCATAATGCATAATGCGGGGTAGCTATCATGGCTGAATCAGCTATTATAGCTACCCCGCAGCTTTTTTGCAGCGGATGACGGGTGTCAGATGCTGTCGCCGGATGTGCCGGAGGAGGTACCGGAGGAAGTGTCGGGCAGCCCCTTGGATGAGTGGAAGAAGCCAGTGATATACTTCTCGCCGAAGCGCTGACACAGCTCCCAGAAGTTGGGGACGAACAGTGTGCCTACAATGGCGTTGACTGCCATGCCGAATACTACCGCCGTACCGAGCGAGACGCGGGAGGCGGCGCCGGCACCCGAAGCGAAGAGCATCGGCATCACGCCAAACACGAATGCGAGGGCCGTCATCATGATGGGGCGGAAGCGTACGCGGCCCGCGTCGAGCGCGGCCTGGCGTATGGGCTGGCCGCCCTTGCGGAAGTCGATGGCGTACTCCACGATCAGAATCGCGTTCTTGGCCGACAGACCGAGCAGAAGGATAATGCCTATCTGCGTGTAGATGCTGATCGACTGTCCCATGAAGATGCACCCGATGACCGTGCCCAGGATAGCCGTAGGCATGGCGATGATCACTGCTATCGGGTCGGTAAGACTCTCGTACTGGGCCGCAAGCACGAGCAGGGTGACTATCACGGCCAGGATTAGCACGAAGGTGATGGTGGTGCCGGCCTGAGTCTCCTGATAGGCCTCGCCCGTCCAGGCATAGCCGTAGTTCTGCCCAAGAGTGTTCCCGACAATCTCCTCCATGGCCTTTATACCGTCGGCCGACGAGACGCCGTCGGCCGGAGTGGCCGTCAGCGATGCCGTGTTGTACATATTATACCGGCTGACGGTGGGTTCGCCCATGACCGGGCGGATCGTAGCGAAGGACGCCATGGGCACCATCTTGCCGTCGGAATTGCGCACGGTGAGCTGCGGAATGTTCTCTATGCGCGAGCGGGCCTCGCCGTCGGCCGCCAGATTGACCTGATAGACGCGACCGAAATCGACGAAATCATTGACATACGCTCCACCCATGTAGGCCGAGAGGGTCGAGTACACGTCCTCGAGGCGCAGACCCTGCATCTTGACCTTGTTGCGGTCGATGTCGACGGCATATTGCGGCACGACGCCCTGATAGAGCGATGTGATGGAAGCGATACGCGGATCCTTGTCCGCGGCAGCGCGCACCTCGCCCAGTGCCTTGACCATCTGCTCGGGACCGAGGTCGTTGATGTCGAGCAGCTGCATCTCCAGTCCCGAGGTCATACCCAGTCCGGGAATCGCCGGAGGATTGAGTGAGAAGATTATCGGCTCCTGCATGGTGGCTGCGATGCGGTCGGCCTCCTTGATGATGGAATTGACCGAAAGCGACTTGGCCTTGCGGTCGCCCCACGGTTCGAGGATAACGAAAGCCGAGGCGAGATTGGAGCTGGAGCCGCCACCCATGAAGGACTGTCCGCTGACGACCATCACATCCTTGACGCCGTCGACCTGGCGGAGACGAGCGGCAAATTCATTGGCGACCTTGTCGGTGCGGTCGAGCGAAGCACCCGTGGGGAGCTGGATCGAGGACATGAAATAGCCCATGTCCTCCTGAGGCACGTAGCTCGTAGGCCATTTGATGAATCCCCAGAATGCCACGGCGGTGATGACAAAATACAACGCGATGGCCACCCACGGACGACGCAGGAACTTACCGACGATCTTCATGTATAGGGCAAGCGTGGCGCCGTAGCCCTTGTTCCACCATTTATAAAGGAAGAAGCGCGGCGGATTGGTCTTGCGCAGGAAGAGGGCGCACATGGCCGGAGTGAATGTAAGGGCATTGAAGCCCGAGAATGCGGTCGACACGGCAATGGTGAGTGCAAACTGCTTGTAAAGCTGGCCGGTGATGCCGCTGACGAGAGCTGTAGGTATGAACACTGACAGAAGGACGAGCACCTCGCCGATGACGGGTCCCTGAAGCTCGATCATGGCCTTCTCGGCGGCCTGGCGCGGATTGAGCGTCCCCTTGTCGAGCAACCGGGAGCAGTCCTCGACGACGACAATGGCATCGTCGACCACAATCGCTATGGCAAGCACGAGGCCGAACAACGTCAGAGTGTTGAGTGTGAAGCCCATGAATTTCATGACGGCAAGCGTGGCGATAAGCGATACGGGAATGGTGAGCATCGGAATGATGACGGCTCGCCAGTTCTGCAGGAAGAGCAGGATCACGACCATCACCAGCAGGGTTGTCTCAAGGAAAGTCATGAGCAGCTCGTCGATAGAGGCTGTGACAAATTCCGTAGTGTCAAGCATGATATTGTAGCTGACACCCGGCGGGAAATATTCCTTAAGTTCCTCGAGCTTGTCCTCACAGAGCCGGGCCACATCGAGAGCATTGGCGCCCGGGAGCTGCGATATGCCGATAAGGGCGGTCTGCTGTCCGTTGACACGCGACACCTGTGTGTAGGAAGTGGAGCCGAGATCGACTTCGGCCACATCGCGCAGGCGCAGGATGCCGCCGCTGTCGGAGCGCAGGACAATGTCGCCGAACTGATCGGGATCGACCAGGCGCCCCTGTGTGGTGAGGGTATATGTGAAGGGCTGGTCGGACTCGGTAGGCTGCTGGCCGACACTGCCGGCCGACACCTCGATATTCTGGGACTCGATGGCCGACTCGACATCGGCCGGAGTGAGGCCGCGCTCGCGCATGACGTCGGGCTTGAGCCATATGCGCATGGAGTAGTCGCCGCCGCCGAATGCCGACACACTGCCGACGCCGTCGACGCGTGCGAGTTCGTCGGTAATATGCAGGTTGGCGTAGTTTGTCAGATAGAGGGCATCGTAGCGGTCGGGGTCGTCGCTGTCGAGACTGATGAACAGAATCTGGTTGGACGACTCGGACATGACCGATACGCCTTCCTGCTTAACGGGCCCGGGAAGTGTGGCCTCAGCCTCTGAAATGCGGTTCTGTACCTTTACGGTGGCGATATCGAGGTCGACACCGTCTTCAAAAGTGATAGTCAGACGGTATGAACCGTCGGAACCCGACGTCGAACTCATGTAGAGCATACCCTCGATGCCGTTGACCTGCTGTTCGATGGGCACGCCCACTGTCTCGGCCACCGTCTTGGCGTCGGCACCGGGATAGCTGGCAGCGACCATCACTGTCGGCGGCGTGATATCGGGATACTGCGACACCGGCAGCTTACTGAAGGTCAGCGCCCCGGCCAGTACCATGGCCACCGCGATCACAATCGCGAAAATCGGCCTGTCGATGAAAAACTTGCTGAACATGGGCGCAGGTTATTTGACGGTTCGGGGTTTCACGGTGATTCCGTCGCGCATCTTGAGCAGCGCCGAGGTCACATAGCGGTCGCCGGGACGTACGCCCGACTCTATCAGGCGCATGGAATCGTTGACCAGATCGCCGGTCTTGACCGGCGTGTAAACGACACGGTCGGAGTCATTCACCACATACAGGTAGCGCCCCAGCTGGTCGGTGCCCAGAGAAGCATCGCGCACAAGCATGGCCCCGGGATCGACCTTGTAAGGGAGACGGACGGTGACGTACATGCCGTCGCGCAGCTCGCCCCATTTGTTCTGCAGCTCACACTTGAGCATCAGCGAGCCGGTGGAGGTGTCGACATTCGGCGATATGTAATATACCCGGCCGGTGTAGGAATGCGGCAGTTGTTCCTGAAATACGATCGGTATGGAATCGTAGTCGATCATATGGCGGTTGTTGGTATACTCGAACATGCGCAGAAACGACGCGTCCTCAATATGGAAATATGCGTCGACTGTGCTGTCGGCATAAATACGGGCCAGGGTCACCGGAGCTCCTTCGCCGGCGATGTAAGCGCCGACAGAGTAAGGGCTCGATGAGATGCGGCCGTCAAAAGGCGCCCGGATCGTGCACCGCTCGACATTGCTGCGGGCCTGGTCGACCTGGGCCTGCGCGGTCTTGATAGCCGCACGGCTCTGGTCACGGTCGCTCAGGGCCTGGGCCACTTCCATCTGCGACACGGCATGGCTCGGAGCGGCCCGCAGGACGGCCTCGTAGTGGTTTTCGGCATACTGGTTGGCGCTGATGGCCTTGGCCAGGGATGCCTCGGCCTCAGACAGGGCGTCGCGGTAGTCATTGGTCTCGATGGTGAAGAGCACCTGCCCCTTGCGCACCAGCGAGCCCGACTGATAGTTCTGCGACGCTATCGTGCCGTTGACACGGCACACCACATCGGCATCGCTCGACGCATACAGCGTGCCCGGATAGGATTTGAACAGCGTGACCGAGTCGATCACCACCGGCGTCACATCCACAACCATCTCTTCGGTCGGATCGGCCGTCTTTCTGTGGCCGCAGGATATCATGGCCGCAGCCAGTGCCACCACAGTGGCCACATTATATATATGTTTCATGTCGTATGTGTTTATTCGTCAGTATCAAGATATTGGGAGTAGCCGCCTCCGAGCGCCTTGTACAGGTCGATCAGCGCCGTCATGGCAGCTCCGCGGGAGGTTATCACAGAGTTTGTATAGCTCAGCAGGTCGACCTGGGCGTTGGCCACGACGGTGAATTCCTCCAGACCCTGCGTGTAGAGGTCCAGCGACAGGTCGAGCAGCTCGGCTGCCGCTTCGGCCGCCTGCCGGTAATACTCGGCCTGCTGGAGCGAGCGCCGGTAATTCTCAAGCGCATCGGCCACCTCGGTGTAGGCATTCATCACAGTGAAATTATATGTGGCCACAGCCGATTCAAGCTCATCGCGGGCGACAGCCACGCCGGCACGGCGTGCGAAGCCGTCGAACAACGTCCACGACAACGTCGGCGCCACCGAGTATGTGAACCCGCGGTCGGTGAACATGTCGCCCGGACGCGGGGCCGACACACCCACACTGCCCTGGAGCGCCAGCGACGGCAGATAATCCTTGCGTGCGATGCCCAGAGCGGCCGCCGAGGCCTCGATCTGCTGTTCGGCCGCCAGGATGTCGGGACGGCGACGCAGCAACTCCGCCGGAACGCCGGTGGCGACAGGTGCCTGATACTCGGGCAACGGCGCCGGAACGCTCAGGCGTTCGGCGATATCGCCGGGATAAACGCCCAGGAGCAACGCCAGCGAATTGACATATGACTGCACGGACGCTTCGAGCTGTGGAACGGCCGCCTCGGTCGAATACAGCACTGTGAGCGCCTGGTCAACATCGATTTTCGATGCAAGGCCGCATTCGAAGCGCGTAGTGGCCAGATGCGATATGGTGTCCTGGCGGATAATATGCGCCCGTGCCACAGCCAGCTCCGACTGGCTCACGCGAAGCCCGACATAAGCCTCGGCCACCTGGCTGCAGAGGCTCTGCATGGAGCCGACCCAGTCGGCACGCGTGGCGCGGTACTGTGCGCGGTCGCGGCGCACAGCCGCTGTAATCTTGCCGAAAAGATCGATTTCCCACGACAGCGACGCCCCCGCCGAATAGGTCGACGCCGACACGCCCTGACTGCGCGCGCGCTCGTAGCCCGCACTGAGGCTCACCTGCGGATAATAGGCGCTGCGGGCTGCCTCGATCTGGCGGCCGGCGGCATCCATACGCTTGAGGGCAACCGCAAGGTTGAAATTGCTGTCCTCGGCCTCGGAAATCAGCGAGTCGAGCAGCGGATCGTTAAACCCGCGCCACCACCCGTCGGCCGACGGCAATTCGGCCGCCACGACCGAGTCAGACCATGCGGCAGGCATGCGGCGCTCAAGATACGCCACGGGATCAGATGCCCGCGTCTGAACGCCCGACATAAGGACCACCGGTATAATCAGGAGATGTATCAGTCTTTTCATACAATTTTTATAGGTTTCTTAGATTTATAACCTCGAAAAAAAAGAAAAGTTGGTGCAACAGGACACCTGCGAAGCTATTTTTTTAGAAAAAATCAGAAAAATACCTCAAAAATTTTGTCACTCGAAAAAAACTTTATAACTTTGCACCGCTAAACGCGCGGATGGCCCATTCGTCTATCGGTTAGGACGCAAGATTTTCATTCTTGAAAGAGCAGTTCGATTCTGCTATGGGCTACAAATAAAACAAAACAAAAAAATATCAACTAAACGACATGGCAAACCATAAGTCATCATTAAAAAGAATCCGCCAGACAGAGAGCCGCCGTCTGCGCAACCGTTACTACGCCAAGACCGCCCGTAACGCAGTTCGCAATCTGCGCAAACTCACCGACAAGGCAGAAGCTGAAGCCAAGCTGCGCACCGTCAGCGCCATGCTCGACCGCCTTGCTTCGAAAAAAGCGATCTCCAAAAATAAAGCCGCAAATCTCAAGAGCAAGCTCGCACACCACATCGCAAAGCTCGCCTGAGTACAAGTCATAGCGCAAAAGGAGATTCTCCGCAAGGCTTCTCCGTATAATTTTTTGAGTTTTTAGAGATTTTTGGCCCATTCGTCTATCGGTTAGGACGCAAGATTTTCATTCTTGAAAGAGCAGTTCGATTCTGCTATGGGCTACCTTGACCCCGATGCCGCCACGCGGCACCGGGGTTTTCGGTTACCGCCACCTTCTATCCTTATGCAAAGCACCATAGTTGTTTATGTATCTGATGTGGCAGATGTACCACATGCCTCTTCCTGCCGACACAACCTTGAGCTATTGTGTGCGCATGTATCTTTGGCCTTGGGGACCGGAGGCGCAGGCCACGACGCCTGCTATCCCTGTAAACACAGCATTTTCACCTTGCATCCTGTAATTCCAGTCTCCGAAACGATGCATTCCGGCAACGGGGATTTTCCGAGATAAACAGCCGTATCTATCCCCGATCAGGACAACAAGTTAGAAAAATAAATAAAAAAGAGGACTCTCGCAGTGAGAATCCTCGTAAGTGTACCCCCAACGGTGCCGTATTAGAACCAATCTTGGCCGATTTGGATAGGTTGTGTGAAATGCGTCACTGGATACCCGATCCGGCGAAACCGATATTATGTAGGACAATGATTGGCTGATTAGTCAAATAACGATAGATACGATTTGCATACATATAATCTGTTTCTGCTTTGGCCTGTAACTTCTGACAATAAATTATCCTTAGTCATCATCTTGACAAGTGTATTCGCTGAATTGTATGTTGTATTACAGATTGTAGCTGCATCATCAATGGTTATATAAGGATTTTTCATGAGTTCATGAAGTAATATAATAGCCTTTGTCGAGCGGCTACGATATGAAGAGCGTATTAAAATCTCTGCCTCGCTCTTAAAGCGCAATATTGAAGATAATGTTTCAACAGCTTTGGTTGCAGTCTGTTCTATGCCAACAAGAAAGTATTTTATCCATTGCGTCATATCATTCTTTGTACGAATAGAAGAAAGATTGTCGTAATAAAGATCTTTTGGATTTTCAAAAAATGTGGAAAGATAGAGCAATGGCATATCCAAAACATTTTCCTTGACAAGAAACAATGTAATCAACAAGCGGCCGATACGTCCGTTACCATCCAAAAATGGGTGTATCGTCTCAAATTGATAATGGGCTATGGCTATTTTCAACAGAGACGGGAGATGAATCTGGTCATTGTTAAGAAATTTTTCAAGGTCTCCCATCAACTCCCCAACAAGTTGGTGTGTTGGGGGTATAAACTTGGCATCAGCAAGAGACTTACCGCCTATCCAATTTTGACTCGACCGGAATTCTCCTGGGAGTTTGTGCTCACCTCGAACACTATCTAATAATAACCTATGAGTATTACGAATTAATCTGCTCGAAATGGGTAGAGTCTCTAAGCTTTTAATAGCTTCATTTATTGCTTTAATATAGTTTTGAACTTCTTTCCAGTCATCTCTTCTTTCTAATTGTATTTCAGTTTCAGGAAGTAATGCTTCATCCATTCTTGTTTGAGTGCCCTCAATGCGGCTTGAAACAACAGCTTCTTTCGTTACATGCAACTGTATGAACAAATCTATATTAGGAACAAGTTTGGAAAATGAATTAAGTTCGCCTAATTTCAATGCAGCTTTTTCTAATAAATGACTGATTGTAGGATTATTCCATGTCCATTCTTGATTTATATGGTTTGGTACAAAGTACTTATAGCCATATCCATCCTCATAATGTCCAGCATTGAACGTCTCGATATTTATCATATTTGTAAGTTTTGCGCAAAATTACAATAAAAACTCCGTTATCTCAAATTTTAACACAAATTTGAGATAAGAATTCTGTTATCTCAATTTTTTGAGATATCTACAATGCGTCTGAATTTAAAAATATAACCAATTGTTGCAACAAAGTGCTTGACCCTATCTATAGCAGACAAGTGAATTTCGTGGTGCGGGGAAAGAAAAAGAGGCCTGCAGGTTCAACTGGCAAGTGCAAAATTAGCGATTTGTTTGAAGAATTCAGTTTT
>CABRGT010000072.1 GCA_902470475.1 uncultured Porphyromonadaceae bacterium
GGGGCGCCCTGGGGCACGGCGGCGGTCGTGACGCGGGTCACGGGAGCGGCTTTTCCGCCGGTGAGCGTGACGCTCTTATATGAGGGGATCACGTCGTAGAAATCGGCGGCAGCTGCGGCGAGTCCCCGGTTGCGTTCAAAAATCTGCGGGCCGTAGGGCATGACGTCCTCGCCGCCGGGCGATATCCACTGCGCGGGGTCGGCCGTGATGTCGGCGCGCGTATAGGTGACGGGGGCGGCCTTGCCGTCGCGCACGATGTGAACGCCGTCGGGGGTGTAGCAGATGCTGCGCAGGTAGCCGGCTGTCTCGATATCGACAACTACGGAGTCAGCGCCGCTGCGGAATTTATCGGAATCGATGCAGTAGTAGCCCGGAACGATCTCCACGAGTGTGAAAGCCGGATCGACCGGGCGCATGCGGCGGGCGAACTGGTTGAAGGCAAGGCGGTCGAAGTCAATGTCGCCTTTGATTACGAACCTCTGGATGTACGCGGGCTTCTGATCGGCCCCCAGGCCGTTGCCGAGAGTCGACCAGCTGACAGTTGTTTCAGCGCAGACCGGAGCGGCACTTGCGGCAGCCGCGAGTGTCACGAGGGATATGGCTTTAGATAATTTCATGTGCTACGGTTGGATATAAGGTTGTTTATGACCTTACAAAGGTAGCAATAAAGTTTTGATTATGCCTTATTCTTCCGATTGTTTTTGATGAAAACCACCGGAATCCATGACAGACCGCGCCGTTTCTGTGACGAACCGCGGCTGCGCCGACGCATGTCGCCGACGCGACTTTCAGCAGTACATCGCCTCGATCTGACGGGCATACCGGTGGTTGATCACCGGACGCCGCAGTTTGAGCGTGTTGGTGAGCTCGCCGTTCTCGATGGTGAACTCGCGCGGCAGCAGGGTGAAGCGCTTGATCTGCTCGAAGCCGGCCAGGCCCTTCTGCAGCTTTTCGATGCGGGTGGCGAAGAACTGGCGGATCTCGGAGTTGTTGATCAGGTCGTCGATGTTCTTGAAAGCGATCTTGTGGCGTCGCGCATACTCCTTGAGGGCTTCGAAAGCAGGTATGATGATGGCTGTGACATACTTGCGGCGGTCGCCTATGACGGCGACCTGCTCGATGAAGCGGTCCTCGCCCAGGCGGCTCTCGATGGCCTGCGGGGCTATGTATTTGCCGTTGGATGTCTTGAAGAGGTCTTTGATGCGGTCGGTGAGGACGATGGCTCCGTGTTCGTCGATGTAGCCGGCGTCGCCGGTGCGCAGCCATCCGTCGGGGGTGAATGCCTTTTCCGTCTCGTCGGGGCGGTTGAAGTAGCCGCGCATGACTGTTGGAGCCTTCACCTGTATTTCGCTTTCCTCGCCGATGCGCACCTCGACTTCGGGAATCGGAGTGCCTACGGTGCCGAATTCATATCCGACGGCCGGATAGCACGATACGGTGGCCGTGGTCTCGCTCAGACCGTAGCCGATCATGATGTTGACTCCTATCGTATGGAAGAACTCGACGATGTTGGCCGACAGGGGCGCTCCGGCGGTCGGGAAGATGTTGCCGCGGTCGACACCCATGGCCTTGCGGATAGCCGAGAATATGCGCCTGTTGAAGAACCGGTACTGCATTTCGAGCAGCATAGGGGCTTTCTTGCCTAACCGGGCGTAGCGCAGATTGCGCTGCGCGCCTACTTTCAGGGCTTTTTTGACCAGGGCTTTCTGGATGCCGCCGGTGCGGGCCAGCTTGTCCTGGATGGCGGCGTAGGCCTTCTCCCAGAAGCGTGGCACGGCGCACATGCACGTGGGGTGCACTTCGCGGAGGGCCTGTGTGATTTCTTTCGGATCAGGATTGATGTTCACGACTATGCCCATGTAGAGGCAGAAATATGTCCATGCCTTCTCGAAAATATGGCTCATGGGCAGGAACGACAGCGACGTGTCGTCGGGTGTCAGTGATGTGAGCCGCCGGGTGTGGATCTCGAAGCAGGCATTGAAGCAGCTGTGGGGCAGGATAGCGCCTTTGGGCTCGCCGGTGGTGCCTGAGGTATAGATGAGTGTGGCGATGTCGTCGGGTGAGGCGGCGCGGGTGCGGGCGTCGACCTCGGCGCGGCACAGGCCGGAGGCGGATGCGCCCAGGGCGAGCAGGTCGGCGAAGCGCATGGCGGTGCGGTCGTCGTGGCGCGGGGCGACGGAATCATCGAAGAGGACGATGCGTTCCAGTCGCGGACACTGTGAAGCTATGGAGCGGGCAATCTTGTACTGCTTGCGGTCGCCTACGAAAAGAATCCGGGCTCCGGAGTCGTTTACAATATAGCTTACCTGCTCGGGGCTGCTTGTGGAATATATCGATACCGGCACGGCGCGGTTGCGGTAGCATGCCATGTCGGTGATGAGTATTTGCGGACAGTTGGCTGAAAATACGGCTATCATGTCCCCGGGGGTTATGCCGAGGGTCTCGAGAGCGCAGGCTGCGTGACAGATGTCGGTGTCGAATGCCGCCCATGATCGGCCGATCCAGGTTCCTGTCAGAGGATCGCGGTAGCGGTAGGCGTCGCGTGCGTCGCCGTATCTGCGGCTCTGACCGGCAGTCAGTGTTGTCAGTATATTATTGTTCATAGATGAGTTGAAACTCGTTAAAAACGCGACAAAGGTAGCCCCTTTGCCTATAATAAACTAACAAAAGAGTGCGAAAAACGACGTAGCGTTAACAAATATTGACAAATATACGGGAGCGTCGCGGCGAATCTTAAGTTTTTTTATAAAAAGAGCGGGGTTCGGCCGTGCCGGGCAAATACGGTTTTTCCCGTAGAGGATTTATTTTTTCTTGTGTTTGGAATATGAGGATGCGAGGCGGCGGTGGTAGCCGCGGGCGGCATAGCCCGGTCCGTTGTATCCGCGGGCGAAGGCGCTCCAGTTTTTGGCCTTGAGGGCCGGCAGCAGGCCGCTGCGGGTGATGAATTCGCCGAACAGTTCGAGCTGGTCGCGTTCGGACCGGCTCATCAGCCGCACGAATTCCTGCGGCGAGTCGAGTCCGCATAGTTTCCAGTTGAATCCTCCGAGCTGGAACATTCCCCAGAACGTGCCTTCGATGGCTGAAAGAGTGTCTATGTCCATGGCCCGGTCGAGGCGCGCCTGCTGGGCGGCCTGCTGGGATCCGTATCGGGCGATGTCGGGGCGGCTGAACACCACGCTGTGGCTCTTGGTGTAGCGCGACAGGTTCACGCGGTTTTTGGCGGCCATTTTGCGGAATACGGCCAGGTCGAAGTTTATGATCGGCTTGCCTTCGGCCCAGAATCCGCGGTGCGACGATCCGGCCTCGATCTCTATGACGGCCTTGATGGCCGGTATCTCCACGCCGAGTTCGGCAGCCACTTCCTCTATGTCCTTTTCGGTGAGAGGGCCGTTGCGCAGCGCGTCGTCGGGTTCGGTGAAGCGGAGGCGCACGGTGTCGGTACCTATCACGAAATACTGGCGGTCGGGGTCGATGTAAGTGATCGAGTCGGGCGGCGTGGTGAATATGCGCTGGGCTCCGGCGCTGGTGGGGCGTGAGCAGCAGGCCGATCCGATCAGAAAGGCCAGCGCTATGGCCGGAAGTGTACTGCGGTTTTTCATGCGGGGAGATGTTAGACGGTAGTGAGGATGAGAGATGCCGCGGGGACGGGTGGTCCTGTCGGGTAACGGGGTTGTAAAAGGTCCGGGAGTCCTGCCGCAGGGCAGGTCTTCCCGGACCTTTGAGAGTGTATCAGGCTTTGAGGGCGGCCACCTTTTCGAGGGTGCGCGTCAGCTGTCCCCAGAAGCGTTCGACGGCAGGGATATACATGCGCTCGCTGGGCGAGTGCACGCCCTGGAGGGTCGGGCCGAACGATACCATGTCGAGCTGGGGCATCTTTTCCTTGAACAGGCCGCATTCGAGGCCGGCGTGGATGGCCTTCACGGCAGGCTTGATGCCGTAGAGTTCTTCGTAGGCTTCCGAAGCCAGGTGCATGATGGTCGATTTCATGTTGGGCTTCCAGCCGGGATAGCCGTCGCCGTGCGAGACGGTGGCGCCGGCCAGCTCGAAGAGTGCTTCGACCTGGTGCGCGATGTCCCACTTGCGCGACTCTACCGAGGAGCGCTGCGACGTGGTGACGAGGATCTCGCCTTCGGCGGGCATCTTCACGGATGCGAGGTTGGTGGAGGTCTCCACGAGGCCTTCGAGATCGCGGCTCATGGAGATGACGCCGTGGGGTGCCGAGTAGAGGGCTTCGATAAGATGGGCGGAGGTGGTGGAGTCGATCGTGAATTCGGGTCGCTCGATGGTGGCGATGTTGATCTCGATAGTGGGCTCGATGCCTTCGTATTCGTCCTTCACCTCGGCCACGAACTGGTTGAACATGGCCATGATGTCGTCCTTCGACGATGTGTGGACGCCGAATACGGCGTGAGCGGCGCGCGGGATGGCGTTGCGGAGGTTGCCGCCGTCGATTTCGGCCAGCGAGAGCTGGTACTTTTTGCCGACGGTCCACAGGAAGCGGGCCAGCAGTTTGTTGGCGTTGGCGCGTCCGAGGTGGATGTCGCCGCCCGAGTGGCCGCCCAGGCCCTTGGCTATCTCTACCTTGAAGTAATGGAAGTCGGTGGGAGCCATCGAGCGCTCATAGTGGAAGGTGCAGGTGGTGTCGACGCCGCCTGCGCAGCCTACGAAGATCTCGGCATCGTCCTCGGAGTCGAGGTTGAGCAGAATGGAGCCGGTGATCATGCCGTCGCCGAGGTTGTTGGCGCCGGTGAGGCCGGTCTCCTCGTCGACTGTGAAGAGGCATTCGACGGGTCCGTGTACGAGTTTGTCGTCGACCATCACGGCGAGGGCGGCTGCCATGCCGATGCCGTTGTCGGCGCCGAGGGTGGTGCCGTCGGCGCGGAGCCATTCGCCGTCGACTATTGTGGTGATGGGCGAGTTATCGAAGTCGAAGTTCTTGTCGTTCGACTCGCACACCATGTCCATGTGTGCCTGTAGGATGACTGTCGGAGCCTGTTCGTGGCCTGCAGTGGCGGGCTTGCTCATCACGACGTTGCCGATGGCGTCGGTCTTGGCGGCGATGCCGTGCTTCTGCGCGAAGTCGAGGAGGAACTGGCGGATCTTGCCTTCCTTCTTTGAAGGACGGGGAACCTTTGTGATCTGGTCGAAAATGTCGAATACCAGAGCGGGCTGGAGATCTTTGATTGTCATATCTTGTCGGTGTTTTGGTGTTGGCTAAATTGTGTCTATAAAAGTTTAAGAACGTTTAATGAATGTGGCGTAATGTTAAATTTATTTATTTCAGCGCTCTAAGTTACAAAATAAAATTGAGAAACGACCAAAATTTAACGAACGTTTCTTATATTTGCACCGAATTTAGAATTCAGGATATGAAATTACTGCTTCTGACCGTAGGACTGCTTGCCCTGGCCGTGGTGCTTCTGGGCGTGAAGGTGTTCTTCGTCAGAGGTGGAAAATTTCCCGACACACACGCTCACTCGTCGCCTGAGCTGCGGCGCCGCGGCGTGGGCTGCGCGGCATCCGATCGCGATTGAAATAATTAATAAGAACCAATAAAACAAGAACCATCACAGTTCACTATGAGAAAATTTAAGTTTGCGGTTGCCGCGTTCATGGCTGTCTGTGCCGTGACGGTGGCAAGCTGTTCGAAGGAAGGCGACACTACGGCCAGCACTGTGCTGCCCGGCGACTCGACCGCCATCAACATCCGCTACGTCAACATGACCCGCATCGGTCAAAACTATACTCTGGCTCAGGAACTCTTCGCCGAACGTCAGAAGATGATGCTTGATTTCCAGAATCAGGCCGCCGCCAAGGACAACCAGCTGCAAAGACTCTATCAGACCATCCAGCAGAAGGTCAACAATAACGTCTATCTCTCGCAGCAGAGCGCTGAGGCCGACCAGCGTGAGTTCCTTACAATGCAGAACCAGGCCCAGCAGTGGAGCAACCAGCGCCTGGAGGAGATGGACCGCTATGCCCAGCTTCAGACTATCCGCCTGAATGACTCGATCCGTAATGTGATCCGCGACATCTGCGTGGCCAACAATCTCGATGCCGTGCTTGATGACACGGTCACCTACTATGCCAGCCCGCGCCTTGACATCACGGACGTGGTGATCGAGGAGCTCAACCGCCGCTACAAGCCCGCCGCTCCCGCGGCTCTGCCGGCCGACAGCCTCACTGTCAAGAAGAAATAATCCGTCAGCCCGAAGGATATGAAAAGGGGACCGGCCAAGTGGCCGGTCCCCTTTCAGTAATATCAGTAAGGAATTATCGGATTACGACTTTGGCAACGCTGCCGGCGCTGCGGCGGATCACGATCTGGCCGGGCTGCGGGTCGGCCACGGGCATGCCCTGCAGGTTGTAGTAGGTGACTGCCGTGTCGGCGGGAGAGATGGCTGCGTCGGTGACGCCGAGCACGTCGGTCAGATCGAGGTACATCGGACCGTCGGTATAGCCGGAGGCTGTCTGGGTGAAGTTGACGTTCATCCAGTAGTCGGCGCCCTCGGTAAGGAATCCGGCGTAGACGTAGGCCTGGAACGGGAAAGTGATGCGGCCGTTTTTCATGATGCCGCCGTAGCCGAGAGTCTTGATCTCGTCCTTGGTCTTGCCTGCAGCGAGGGCCTGTGCGGCGCGCGACGAGATGCGGAAGTCGCCGTCGGTCTCGGTGATATAGCCTACCGGTCCTTCCTCGAGCACGACGCAGTCGGGGTCGGAGGCGTCAAAGTACATATAGTGGCTGTGCGAGCCGTGAACCGAAGGAGTCAGCGTGTTCGAGCGGGTCGAGGCGAACGGATCGACGATGCGGTAGCGGCCCGGGCACGACTCGTCCTCCTGGACGGAAACTTCGGTCTCGGCGGGGGTGAAGCCGTAGGCGTGTGTGACGGTGTAGTCGTAGAAGCGTGCTTTGCCGGGGAGGTCTTTCCAGCCTTCGGTGGCGTCGGGTGCGTAGACTATCGTGTAGTCGAGGGTCTGGAGAGAGCCGTCGGCGTCGAGTGCGAGAGCCAGGATATAGACGGGCTGGCACGGTTTGAGATCAGTCGGCAGTTCGACGAACGCGCCTTGCTGCGAGGTGAGCAGTGTCGGGTTCTTGAGCAGAGCGGTGAGCTGGTCCTCGTCGGTCAGGTCGGTGACAGCGCCGGCCAGTATGGCGGCAACATCGGCTCCGGCCCATGCCGATACGAGCGCCTTGCCGTCGACCGGACACCAGGAGCCGCCCAGCAGTTCGAGCGAGTAGTCTTTGGCTCCGGGCAGCGCGAGGCTCCAGGCGCCGTTGGGGTCGCCGGAGTAGCCGCGTCCTTTGGCGTCGATCGAGGGGTAGGTGAGCCATAGCGACTTCGGCGTGGGGAATGATATCACGTTATCTTTCAGTGTTCCCTGGAGTCGGTTGCTGGAGATGACGTCCGCGCTTATCTCGCCGGTCTTGGCCATCCATGTGTAGGAGTAGACGTAGAATTCCTCGCCGTTGAGTATGATGCCGAGATCCGACGGCTCGATGATTACGTTGTCGGGGTCGGTGGCGTCGATCACCATGTATCGCACGGCCTCGTCGACCGAGATGTATGAGCCGTATGACTTGATGTCGGGGTTCGAGCGGATAGGTTCGACGATGCGGTAGTAGCCTTCGTTGGCGGCGTCCTTTTCGACCTGTACTTCATAAGTGGCCGGGGATTCGCCCTGAAAGAGTCCGGTGAGCAGGTCGTCGGTGTATCGGCACGTGCCGATCGACTGCCAGTCGTGGGGCGTGGCCGGGTCGGGTGCGGCGGGTGCTTTCAGCGGCTGTGCGGCTGTGGCGTAGGGCCGGGCCTGCGGTTCGGCGGGTATGACGAGTGATTGATGCCCGGCGGCGGCCGATGCGGCGCCGAGAACTGTTGCGAATGTTAAAGTGTAAAGTTTTTTCATAGAAATTATACGATCGGTAAATGAAACTGCCGCAAAGATATGCATTTTGTCAACAACTGCAAAGGTTTTTGCGGATTTTTTCAGGTTGCTCCCATAATATGTGTTATAATATGTCTCTGACCGGCGGCCACGGTGCGGCGCCTCGGGAGAGTATAATAAAAATCCCGCTCCGGAGTGCGGAGCGGGATTTTCAAGCTGTATGGTTAAAGATGCTTATTCGGCTTCTTCGATGGTGACAGCGCGGTCAAGCGATACGTACTTCTCGCCGTTCTCGGTGATGTTGCAGAGGCTGCCGTTGTTGATGGTGGCGGTGATCTGCGATTCGGGAACGCCGAGTTTCACGAGGCGGTTGTACACACCGTTCACACGGTTGTGACGCAGGGTCTCGTTGTATTCGGGAGTACCGGTGTAGTTGTCGGCCCAGCCGGTGAGGACATACTTGGTGTTGGGGTTCTGCTTCATCACGTTGGCGATGGCAGCCACGATGTTGTTGTCCTCGCGGGTGAGGGTGTAGACGTTGATGGGGTAGTAGATGGTGGCCAGGGGGGCCTTCTCCTCAACAGTCTGAACGGCTGCGGGGCGGTTGAGGCACTCGCGGAGCGAGTTCTCGAGGTCGTTTACGCGGGCTTCCGAGGTGGACAGACGTGCAACGACAGCGTCGCAGTTCTGAGCGGGCGGGCAGACGGGAACCACGGGAGCCTTCCAGTCGCGCTGGTTGAAGAGGTAGGTAAGGCCGAGGTAAGCCTGCACGTCGAGGTAGGTGCGGTTGCCGGTGTCGTAGATGTCGTCGCAGGTTGCGTCGTAGGCTGAAGCGCGGAGATCAAGCGAGAGCTGAACCTGCTTGCTTACGTTGAACGAGTTGATGATACCTGCACGGAAGGTGAGGACTTTGTCCTTGTTGTGCCATCCGTCGGCGTCGCCCTTGGTGTCGAGTGTGCGTTCGAGCATGCAGTATGCGCCGGCACCGCCGTAGAATGTGAAGTTGTATACGCGGTTGGGCTTGTAGCCGCAGAAGAGGTTGGTCAGGTTGACCATCAGGTCGAATGTGGGGCCGATGGCCATCTGGCGGGTCTTGTAGTAGCCGTCGGTCATGTGCTCGTTGGGCAGATAGCCGTCAGCACCTTCGGTACCCATGCCCTTGAGCGACATCCAGTCGACGCCGATGCGGCCGCCGAATACCGGGGTGAACCACTTGCCGACATACAGAGCGGCGTTGGGTGCGAAGCGGTCCTTGAGGTCGCGCACTACGTCGTGACGCGAGAAGTTAACGTTGACACCACCCTGTGCGGTGATGAACCAGTTGTCCTTGAAAGAGTTGATCAGATAGCCCTGTGCGGGATCTTCCTGATACTGTGTTTCCTGTGCGACCATAGGCGCTACGGCGAAAGCACAGGCAGCAGCGATTAGAGTAATCTTCTTCATAGGAAATTTAGTTAGTTTATGATTGAATGATTAATAATTGTATTTTTTAGGGCGCTATTCCGAGTTTTCGGGCGCTAAGTTACGAACATTTATCGAGATTATAACTAAAAAAAGTGAAAAATTGTTGAGCGAAGTGCGATTTTTCTGTCGCCGGCCCCGTTTTTTTAACATTTCACCCTTTTTAGAGTCAGTATTTTAGGACCCCGGAGGGATTTTTTCCCTCCGGGGTGATGCCGGTTCACACGGCGAGCTGTGCGCGCACGTGCTCGTAGATGTTCTGCGGAGTGAATCCGAACTTTTCGTCGAGAACCTTGTAAGGGGCGGAGGCGCCGAAGCGTGCCAGGCCGAATACGGCGCCGTCGAAGCCGCGGATGGCGCGTATGGTCGAAGGCAGGC
>CABRGT010000073.1 GCA_902470475.1 uncultured Porphyromonadaceae bacterium
ATATTAAAAAATTGATTAAAAATATTTTATATAAATGCTTATAAAATAAGTGTTTTTAGATTACAATTCTCTTTATGGTTAAAAAAACGAGCGGCGCTCCTGATGTGGGGCGCCGCTCGATATGTCGCGGAGTAGGCCTGTTTAGCCGCACTTTGAGGTGCCGCAGTTGGTGCAGATCAGGCAGCCTTCCTGATAGACGAGGGTTTCCTGTCCGCAATTGGGACAGCGCTGACCTTGGGCGCTCGTGCCGTTGGGCAGATATTTCTTGAGCGCGCGTTCCACGCCCATCTTCCACGTGTTGATCGACTGCGAGTCGAGTTCAAGACCACCTACGAGTTTCAGTACCTGGTCGATAGGCATGCCATAGCGGAGGACGCCCGAGATTAGTTTGGCGTAGTTCCAGTATTCGGGATTGAATTTGTCCGACAGACCCTCGATCGTGGTCTTGTATCCGCGTTTGTTGATGAACTGGAAGTCATAGCGCTTGTTGCCGTCGGCGTCGACAGCCTTGATGATCTTGCCGTGCGTTACGGACTTCGGGCAGAAAATACCGTCTTCGTCATCGGCAAGGCCGGTGAAGATTTCGTAGGGCTTTCCGTCGACCAGTCCGACGAAGGCTATCCACTTTTCCTTGTTATTCTGAAAGCGGACTACATCGGCTTCAAGTTCGATCGGTCGCTTGGTGACGTGCGGAGCGGGGAAGCTGTCGGAGGTTGCTGCGGGCTCGTCTTTTTTCACTTTCTTTTCAAGTGCGATCAGCACGCCCGAGCGGCAGCCGTCGCGGTAGACGGTGCAGCCCTTGCATCCCGATTTCCACGCTTCGAGATAGAGGGCGTTGACCACTTCTTCCGAAACGTCGGCCGGCAGATTGATTGTGACGGATATCGAGTGATCGACCCATTTCTGTATGCGGCCCTGCATGTGGACTTTTTCGAGCCAGTCGATTTCATTGGCCGTGGCGCCGGCGTAGGGAGAGCGGGCTACCAGGTCCTTGATATCTTCGTCGGTATAGTTGTCATGGGCTTCGATGCCGTTGATATTCATCCAGTCGATGAACTTGGGATGGTAGACGATGTATTCCTCGAATGCGTCGCCGGTTTCGTCGACATAGTCGATGCGCACGTTCGGGTCGCCGGGATTGACCTTGCGGCGGCGTTTGTACACGGGCATGAACACCGGTTCGATGCCCGAGGTGGTCTGCGTCATCAGCGATGTGGTACCCGTGGGAGCGATCGTGAGGCAGGCTATGTTGCGTCGGCCGTATTTGAGCATCAGCTTGTACAGTTCGGGATCGGCGGCGGCGAGGCGTTGCATGAACGGATTGGCTTTCTCGCGGTCGGCATCGAAGATTGCGAATGCTCCGCGCGTACGGGCCATGTCGACCGACGAGCGGTAGGCGGCCAGCGCGAGTGCGCGGTGGACTGACTCGGAGAATTCCGTTGCTTCCGGTGTGCCGTACCTGAAGCCGAGCGCGGCCAGCATGTCGCCTTCGGCTGTTGTGCCTACGCCGGTGCGGCGTCCGCGTCCGGTCTTTTCCTTGATCTTGAGCCACAGATTGCGTTCGGTCTGCTTCACTTCCTCTGTCTCCGGATCGAGGTCGATCTTTTCGAGGATTGTATCGATCTTCTCCATCTCGAGGTCAATGATGTCGTCCATGATGCGCTGGGCTTTGCCAATATGGCGCGCGAACAGGTCGAAGTCGAAGTAAGCCTCGTCAGTGAACGGATTCACCACGTAGCTGAACAGGTTGACGGCCAGCAGGCGGCAGCTGTCATAGGGGCACAGGGGGATTTCTCCGCACGGGTTGGTAGAGATGGTGCGGAAGCCGAGATCGGCATAGCAGTCGGGCAGCGATTCGCGGGTGATGGTATCCCAGAACAGAACGCCGGGTTCGGCGGATTTCCATGCATTATGGATGATCTTGCCCCATAGTGCCTTTGCATCGACTTCTTTCGACACGAAAGGCGTGTCGGAGTCAGTGGGGAACTTCTGTATGTAGGGCGTGCCGCTTTCGGCGGCTTTCATGAACTCATCGTCAATACGGACGGATACATTGGCGCCGGTGACTTTTCCTTCAGTCATCTTGGCGTCGATGAACGCTTCCGAATCCGGGTGCTTGATCGACACGGTCATCATCAGCGCGCCGCGGCGTCCGTCCTGCGCCACTTCACGAGTCGAGTTGGAGTAGCGTTCCATGAATGGCACGAGGCCCGTGGAGGTGAGAGCCGAGTTTTTGACAGGAGTGCCCTTGGGGCGGATGTGCGACAGGTCGTGGCCTACGCCTCCGCGGCGCTTCATCAGCTGTACCTGCTCCTCGTCGATGCGGATGACGCCGCCATACGAATCAGGCGTTCCGTCCAGGCCGATGACGAAGCAGTTGGACAGCGAGCCGACCTGAAAGTTGTTTCCGATTCCCGTCATCGGGCTGCCCTGCGGCACTATGTAGCGGAAGTCCTTCATCAGGCTGAAGACTTCGTCGTGAGTCATCGGTTCGGGATATTTCTCTTCGATGCGCACGATCTCTGACGCGATGCGGTGATGCATGTCATCCGGCGTAAGTTCGTACAGATTGCCGTATGAGTCCTTGAGGGCATATTTGTTGGCCCAGACCCGCGCGGCAAGTTCATCGCCGCCGAAATACTTTTTCGAGGCTTCGAAGGCTTCTTCGAAGGTATAGGTTTTATTTTCCACTGGATAAGAAATTTAAGAATGCAAAAGCATGCGCAAAGGTACGAACACACCGTATAATTTCCAAAGAAAGTAAGAATAAAAAACGAAAATGTTGAAAAGTTTTTCGATTGCCGGAGTCAAGTGATTGCGATACAGTAGGATAACGTTTTGCTGATGTGGCGAAAATTGTCTAAATATCATAATCGGCGAAAGCCCAGGCTTGACCGGCGAAAGCAGCATAGACAAATAGTCCGAGGGCCGTCAGCGCGGCCGTTATTCCAAGGCACAGCAGCCCCACTGCCGCATATCGGCACGGTTTGCGGCCGTTCAGAGCCAGGGCCGCCGCTGTGATCAGCAGCAGGATCGCGAGAGGTTCAAGAATTGTCGTCACCAGCAGTGTGAACTGTCCGTATGTCATGCCGAGCACTTCCCCGCCGTCGTGCATGATGTGGGTGAATATGTTGCAGAGCTGATCCCAGGAGTTGGCCGGGTTGGACAGTACAGGATTCATTTTCGTCAGGATTAGTATTTTGCATAATAACGCAACTTATTGGCCAAAAGTTCGGCGCCGGAAATCGGCAGTGGGATGTTGAAAAAAGTTTTGAAAAAAATTTGGCGGGAAAAACAAGATGTATTAATTTTGCGTTATAAAACCAAAAGACAAGCGAGCCTTGACAGATATAACCACATCAAAGTTGATTGGGAAACTCGTCAATTATACGTGAAATACCGAGACACCCTTAGCCGCCCGATGGCGGGCCCCGCCCTCAGCAATGGGGGAGCCTTTGAGCCGGGGGATTACAAAGGACGGCGAGGACTCAAATCCTGTCTTATCGGAGTTTCATCGCATCCTTTGATGTGGCTTTACAACGTCGCCGCAGAGCTTTCGGGCTGTGCGGCGACGCTTTTTTATGTTCTTGCGGTAAGTATGCGGACATTCAGCGGGGCATGCGGCCCTCGTCGGAGTAGGAATAGTAGCCGCAGTCGGCGATGATTATGTGGTCGTTGACCCGGATGTCGAACAGGGCTGCCGCAGAGCAGATTTTCTTGGTCAGATTGTCGTCGGGAAGACTCGGGGTGAGGTTGCCCGACGGGTGATTGTGAAAGAGAATAATCGATGAGGCGTAGGACTCGAGCGCGTTGCGTACGATGATTTTCGGATCGACGGTCGTGGAGGCCAGTCCTCCGCGCGACACGTTGGTCTCGCGCACGACGCGTCCGGCCTGCGACAGATACATCACCCAGAATTCTTCGTGTGTCAGCCGGTCGAAGTGATGCCGCATTATGTTGTAGGCCTCGCGCGACGAGCGCACGGACGGATCCTCGACGGTCTGCGCGTCGGCGGCCGAGCGCGCGCCAAGTTCGAGCGCGGCCAGTAGCGCGATTGATTTGGCCGGACCGATCCCCTTGAAGTTGCTCATGAATTCGGCAACCGACAGGCGTGCCACTTTCGAAAGATGGCCGTCGGCCGAAGCCAGAATCTCGTTGCTGAGCTGTATTACCGACTTACCTGCCACGCCTGTCGAGAAGATTATGGCCATCAGTTCGGTGTTGGTCAGCGACTTTATGCCAAGGCGCATGGCTTTCTCGCGCGGACGCTCGTCGGCGATCATGTCGCGGATGAGCATTCCGGATGTCCGGAGTGGAGTGGTTTCGGTCGTCATTTGCCTTTACGGATAAGTATTTCTTCGCTTATGTTGCGGCCGCGTCGCAGCAGTATTTTCAGAAACCACGCCTTGATGAACCCCATGCCGTAGCCCGACAGCTGGATAGCCGCCGCCGGTACGGCCTTGGCGGATATCCTCAGGTCATGTGTGGCGATCAGGGCGCCGGTGAACACAGCCAGGAAATAGGCCGCGAGAACGGCGAAGAACCACGGGCTGACGAATATTCCCAGCGCGATAAGCGCCAGCGATCCGATCACGAACGCGGCCGGAAGTATGTGGACGGGTTTCAGGGAGCCCGGATAGAGCAATTGCAGCGTGATGCGCGACATGCCGAAAACATATACCTGGCGGAAGAATTTTGCGAAATCAACGCGGCGCTTGTGCCACACGGGGTTCTGTATCAGTCCTATTGAAAAGCCCTCTTTGCGGATTCGGGTACTCATGTCGATATCTTCTGAGAACATCTCGCGGAATCCGCCCACCCGGTCGTAGACCTGGCGCGAGAAGCCCATGTTGAACGTGCGGGGTACGAACTTCTCAAGGCTGACCTTTCCTCCGCGGATACCGCCTGTGGTAAGAAACGAAGTCATCGAATAGTTGATGGCTTTCTGTGTGTCGGAAAACGAGCTGTGGGCGGCGTCGGGGCCTCCGAAGCAGTCGAGCGGCGTGTTGGCGAGAGCTTCGGCGAGGTTGTGGAAATAACCCGGCGGAATGACGCAGTCGGAGTCGAAAAATACGAAATAGTCGCCCCGCGCATGCTCTATACCGTAATTGCGGGCTATGGAGCGGCCTTCGTTATCTTTGAAAAAATACTTTACATCAAGGCCTTTGTTGCGGGCCGCCTCGGCGGTGTCGCGACAGGGCTGTGTCGAGCCGTCCTCGACGATAATGACCTCGAAATTGCGTTCCGACTGGGCCAGGAGGCTCTCCAGGAGTTCGTTGACCTCGTCGATGCGGTTGTAGACCGGGATTATTATGGAGAAGAGCATGGTTCAGGACATTCGGTTTTTATAATCTGAGTAGTCGAATTTCCGCAGCAGGGCGGCTGAACCGTCTGACGCTACGCGCCATATGGCCGGATGTGAGATGCCGTTGAACATGTTTGTCTTCACTGTGGTGTAGTGGTTCATGTCGAGCAGCGTCAGCCGCTGTCCGGGTCGCAGAGGTTCCGCGAAGCTCCAGTCGCCTTTGAAGTCGCCGCTCAGGCACGAGTTACCGCCCAACCGGTAGGTGGGCATCCCGGCCACGGGATCGTCGCCGAGGCTTTCGGCAATCGATGGTTTGTACGGCATCTCGAGCGTGTCGGGCATGTGGCAGGCGAACGAGGCGTCGATGATGGCGGTGCTTATGCCGTCGTTCTCGATGATGTCTACCACAGACGTGATCAGGTCGCCTGTCTGCCATGTGAAGGCACTTCCGGGCTCGAGGATGATCTCGAGTCCGGAGTAGCGCGAGCGCAGCCCGGTCAGCAGTCCGATCAGGTGCTCGCGGTCGTAGCCCTCGCGCGTCATCAGATGGCCGCCGCCCATATTGAGCCATTTCAGGTGCGGAAGCAGATGTCCGAACTGGCGCTCGAATGCTTCGAGGACTTTCTGCAGGTCATGGCTCGAAGATTCGCAAAGGGCATGGAAATGCAGCCCCTCTATACCCTCCGGCAGTCCGTCGGCAAGCTGCGTCGCGTCGGCTCCGAAGCGCGAGCCCGGTGTGGCCGGGTTATAGATGTCGGTCTCAATTACTGAACATTTGGGGTTGACGCGCAGGCCGGCCGACACGTGGCGTTCGGGGTGTGCGGCATTGAATGCGTCGACTTTTCCCCTGAACCGCATCCACTGTGCTACCGAATTGAAGGTGATGTGCGACGACCCCTCGAGAAATGCGTCTATGGTGTCGTCGGTGTAGGCCGGACAGTACGAGTGAACGAGACACCCCAGTTCCTCGCGGCCCAGCGTAAGTTCGTTGAGCGAGCTGGCGGTGCATTTGCGGCCGTAGCGGCGGAATATATCGAAAGTCCGCCACAGAGCGTTGGCTTTGAAAGCCATGATGATCGTGACGCCGGCGCGGCGCTCCACGTCGGTGATGATGTCGAGATTGCGGACTATGCGGTCGTCATAGACCACGAATGCCGGGGTTGGGATGTCGTTGACGGTCACTTTTCGAGAATTTTGAATTTTGCGAATTTCAGCAGCAGCTTGCGCTGTCCGTTGTTGTCGAAGTCGGCCAGGGCCACGTCTCCGAGATCGTTTGTCTCAATGCTGACGATATGGCCGCGGCCGAATTTGGGATGTTCTATGGGCATGCCGCCCTCGATTTCGGCCGCTTTGTGCAGCGTGAAGCCTTCGCCCGCCTGAGTGGAGAGGCTTCCCGGCGAAGATACTGCCGTGTATGGAGCCGCGGGCCGTACCGGTGTCTGAGCCCGGCCGATAGTCGGTTCCGGCGTGGCGGCGTGCCGTGGCGACGGCGCACTGTAGCGTGGCCGCGCGGGAGCTGCCTGGCGCAGTGGCCGTTCGAACGTCATCTCGTAAGGCAGGCGTTCGGATCCGTAGCTGAATTTGAGATACCGCGTGTCGAAATCCTTCAGGAACCGCGACGGACGGCACGTCATCGTCTGGCCGTTGAGATATCGCGAGGCGGCATATGTGAGCATGCAGTAGTTTTTGGCTCGTGTGATGGCCACGTAGAGCAGGCGGCGCTCTTCCTCGACGGATTCGGCCGAGTCATGGCTCATGGCTGAGGGAAGCAGGTCTTCCTCGACGCCTACTACGTAGATGTTGCCGAATTCGAGGCCCTTGGCCGCGTGGATGGTCATCAGTGTCACCGAGTCGGCCTGCGGGCCGTCAGCGTCATCGTCCTGGTCAGTGGCCAGCGATACGTCGGCCAGGAAGTCGGCCATCGTCACGCGGTCGGCCGCGCCTTCCTCCGTCCGGTCCTCGACGAAGCTGTGTGCGGCGCGCAGCAGTTCCTGTAGATTTTCGCGCTTCGAGATGTTTTCGGGAGTGTGGTCGGTGAGATACATCGCAAGCAGTCCGGTCTTGTTGAAGACCAGCCGGGCGAGAGTTTCGGCGTCGTCGCCGCGTGTGTTTGCGTCGGTGAAGATGCGTATGAGCGATGCGAACCCGAGCAGTTTGCCGAGCGTGCCGCGGTTTACGTCGAGGCTGTACCGGGCCGGATCGCTCAGTACCGTCCACAGACTCACCTCGGCGGCTATGGCCGTGGCATTTAGTTTGTCAAGGGTTGTCTTGCCGATTCCGCGGGCCGGGACATTTATGATCCGGCGCAGGGCCTCGTCGTCGTGGGGATTCACGGCGAGCCGGAAGTAGCACACGGCATCCTTGACTTCCTTGCGCTGGTAGAACGCCTGGCCGCCGTATATGCGGTATGAGATGTTGCGGCGCCGGAGTGCTTCCTCGAGCACGCGCGACTGTGCGTTGGTACGGTAGAGAATGGCGAATTCCGACAGCGGATCGCCGGAGACGGCACGGCGGGTGACAATGGCCGAGGCGACAAGTCCGGCCTCGTCATAGTCGCTGTGGCCGCTCTGCACCTCTATGCGCGCCCCTTCGTCATTGAGCGAGAACACCTGCTTGGGTATGCCGTTCTCGTTGTGGGATATGAGGCTGTTGGCCGCACCGATGATGTTGCGGGTCGAGCGGTAGTTCTGCTCGAGCTTGAATGTCCTCAGGTTCGGAAAGTGACGTTGCAGGTCGAGGATATTGCGTATGTTGGCTCCGCGGAATGAATAGATGCTCTGGGCGTCGTCGCCTACGACGCATATATTCCCTGCCGGCAGCGCAAGCTGGGTGATGATGACGTTCTGTGCGAAATTCGTGTCCTGATACTCGTCGACAAGGATGTAGCGGAAGAACTCGCGGTAGTGGCCCAGGACACCCGGATTGTCGCGGAACAGCACGGCCGTGTGGTAGAGGAGGTCGTCGAAGTCCATGGCGTCGGCCAGGCGGCAGCGGCTCACGTACGTCTCATAGATTTTAGCGGTCAGGGGGCGCCGGGCCGTGCGGTCGGCTTTCATCAGCTCCGCGTCGGCGGTGTAAGCCTCCGGTGAAACCAAAGCGTTCTTTGCCCACGATATCGAGGCCTGCACGGTCGCAGGCTTGTATATCTTCTCGTCCAGATCGAGGTCCCGGATTATCGTCTTTATGAGCGAGCGCGAGTCAGCCGAGTCGTAGATGGTGTAGTTCGGGGTGTATCCGACCAGCTGGGCATTCTGGCGCAGGATGCGCGAGAAGATACTGTGGAAGGTTCCCATCCACAGGCGCCGTGCGTTGTCCTCTCCGGCAATTGTCTCGATACGCTGGCGCATCTCGCGGGCCGCCTTGTTCGTGAAGGTCAGGGCGAGAATGCGCCCGGGTTCGTAGCGGCGTGCGATCAGGTGAAGTATCTTGTAGGTGAGCACGCGGGTCTTGCCCGAACCGGCACCGGCTATGACGAGCTCGGGTCCTTCGAGGTATTCGACCGCGGCCCGCTGGGCCTCGTTGAGTCTGTCGAGGTAGTCGGCGTTCATGCGAAGCTGTTCGTCTGCGGATTGTACGTGAATCCTGCGTCGCCCAGGGTCTTTTCAAGCTCTGTGCGGTCGATGTCCATATCATCGCACAGGGCGTCGAGACCGTCATATTGGTCGCGAAGTTTCATATTTATGATGCTGAGGAGCATGTATGGGTCTTTAGGGAGATTTTCCATTTTCAGATGTGTTGGACTGACTGCAAAGTTACGAAAAAAACTTCAAAGCCGAAAGTGAACAGAAGTCCGCGCGGAATTGTTAAAACTACAAATTTAACTAACAACTCTAAATCTGTCAACGATGAAAGAAGTAGCATTAACAGGCACTACCTGCCAGGTTTTCGCCGACGTGCTGTCGGCCCTGCTCAGACGAGATATATCGGTTAACGCCCTGGTCACTGATCCGGAAAAAGTTATGCTCGACGATACAAAACTGACCGTGAGCCTGCTCGATACGGGTAACAAGGACGCGCTCAGAGAGTCTTTCGAAGGGTATCATGATGTGATCATGACTTTTTCCGATGACCAGACCGACGTGTCGGCCAATGACTTTGCTCTGCACTGCTATAACGAGATGGTGGCTGCGGCCCGTCAGGCCGGTGTCAGCCGTCTGATCGTGGTCGGGTCGGAAGAGGCCACGGCCTACTTCATCGGCGATCTTCGCCGCCAGGACGATATCGACTGGGTATTCATATCCACCGAGGGCGACTTTGCCGACCGCGCTGCCGAGGAAGTTCTCCATCCTCACTTCCACAAGGAAGAGTACATGGCCTGAATACGGAATGAAAAAATCCGCG
>CABRGT010000074.1 GCA_902470475.1 uncultured Porphyromonadaceae bacterium
CTACCTGTGGCTGTATCGCGTCGGGAGGGTAGCGGTTTACAGGAGGTTGAGGCGGCGCGGTTCCAGGAGGAACCGGATGCGGAGAAACTTGGCTTTCAATCAAGCGAGCCTTACTGGGTGGAGGTGAGGAGGTAGTTGGCGCTGCGGCCGCCTTCACCGCTGTTGCGGAGCATTCCTTTGGAGATGAGGTCGTTGATGTCGCGTAAGGCGCTGTCCTGTGAGCAACTGCAAATCTTGGCCCACTTGGATGATGTAAGTTTTCCATCGAAACCATCCCAAAGGCGGTTGATCACTTTGCGCTGCCGCTCATTTATCTCTACGCTGCGGAATCTGTCCCAATATGCGGCCTTTTGTAATGTCCGTTCAATAGTGTCGGAAGCGCGCAGTATAGCTCTTTCGACGCAGTCAAAGAACCACAGAAGCCATTCGGTTATGTCGAGTTTTCCTTTCTGCGTGCGTTCGAGTATTTCGTAATAATCTTTCTTGTTGCGGTTGATTTCAGCCGACAAGCTGTAATATCTTGCTGAATCCGCATCAAGACGCGACAAAAACATATCGGCAAGCGTACGGCTTATGCGCCCGTTGCCATCGTCAAACGGGTGAACGGTGACAAACCACAAGTGAGCCACAGCGGCCATGATGAACGGAGAATGTCCGACAGAGTTGCACCAGGCGATCAATCGCTTCATTTCTATGGTAACGGCGGCTGAAGGCGGGGCCTGGTAATGCACTTTTTCATGGCCGAAAGCCCCTGAGACTACCTGCATAGGCTCTTCGCCCCGGCGCCAGTCGGCAACAGTTATTTTGTACATGCCGCTTCTTCCCAAAGGGAATAGAGCGGCATGCCAGCCGAACAAACGCTCGTCGGTGAGTGGCTGGCGGCAATTGCGGACGGCATCGAGCATCACGTCGACGAGACCTTCGACATAGTGGTCTTCGATGAGAAGTCCGTCATCTTCAATTCCAAGCCGGCGAGCTATGCTGCTTCGTACAGAGTTGGGATTCAGCATGACCCCTTCTATTTCCGATGAACCGATCAGATCTTCGGTCATTGCAGACAGGGCAGAGCGTCTTTTCTCATCGAATCCGAGCATCGACATCTGTCCGTTGAGTCGGCCGTGCAATTGGCTGATTCGGCTGAGCGGTTCCAATAAGGCGTCGGTGTCCCATCGGAAATCAGGCCAATCGGGCTGCTGCCAAATGTAAGTGCTGTGTTTCGGTGTTTGTCTCATGCGGCAAAATTAACCATTTGCGGTGAAAAAAGCAAATATTCACCGCAAAAATGCGGCGAATAGGCCGTTTTTTCACCGCATAGACTTAGGCGGACTACAGGAGGTTGAAGGGGTCGGCGTCGAGGGAGGCGGGGAGGCGGCGGCGAGCTTCGCGGACTTCGTCGAGTGAGAGGGTGGCGGTGATGACGGGGGCGGGTGCGGAGCGGCGGCAGATGCGGCGGCCGACGTCGCTGCCCATTGCGTCGAAGATGTAGGATGTGTCGTCGTAGACGCCGTAGTCGTCGACCCCGGAGCGGTTGGCGCCCACGACGCAGGCCTGGTTTTCGATGGCGCGGGCGATGAGGAGGTGTTCCCAGGCGTAGGCGCGGGCGTGGGGCCAGTTGGCCGGCACGAGCAGTAGGTCGTAGGCATCGGACCGGTTGCGCGACCAGACAGGGAAGCGGAGGTCGTAGCAGATGATCATGGAGATGTTCCAGCCTCGGAAGCGTATGACGGGCATTGGTCCGGTGCCGGGGGTGAAGAGGCGTGCCTCGGGACTGGGTGAGAAGAGGTGGTGCTTGTCGTAGAAGGTTTCGTCGCCGGATGGCTCGATGAAGAATCCGCGGTTGTAGACATGATGGCCTGTGCGGGCTGTGAAGGAGCCTGCGATGGCGAGGTTGTGGCGTGCGGCGAGTGTGGCGACGGTTTTCATGGTCGGGCCGCCGTTGGTCTGCGCGACTTCGGCCAGTGCTGCGGAGTCGCCGACGAATCCGGTAGAGAAGAGTTCGGGCAGGACTACGAGGTCGGTGTCGGGCTCGAGCATTTCGAGGGTGCGGCCGAGTACGGACAGGTTGGCCTCGGGATTGCACCAGGCGATGTCGACGGCTATGGCGGCCACTTTGAGATTATTGCTCATCGGTGGAGAATTTTTCGGGATATTTGCCCCGGAAGGGGCGGTAGAATGCCTTGACGGCACGCATGTCGGCCTCAGTGTCGCCGGTGGGGGTGAATACGGTGTCGATGATGATGCGCCGCGTGGGGTAGTCGATGACTCCGAGCACGACGGGAACGCCGGTGTCGTAGGCGATGTGTAGGAATCCGGTGTGCCAGCGGGTGGTGCGGCTGCGTGTGCCTTCGGGGGTGATGGCGAGCTGCAGGCGCCTGCGCTCGCCGAACATGCGGCAGACGGTGTCGGTGAGTGATCCGCGCTTGTTGCGGCGCGGCACCGGAACGCCTCCGATGGCCCTGAACAGGCATCCGAGGGGCCAGAAGAACCACTGCTCCTTCATCAGAAAGCCGGCGTGGCGCCCTACGGCGGCGTAGGCGAGCTTACCGAGGATGAAATCCCAGTTGCTGGTGTGGGGCGCCACGCATATGATGCATTTGGGAAAGTCGGGCACGGTGATGCTGACTTTCCAGCCGAAGAGCCTGAGGATCAGTCGGGCTACGTTCATCAGAGGCCGAGCAGCTTTTTGCGCTCTTCAGCCGGTACGGCGGCGTTCATTTCCTTGACGAGCGCCAGGACTTTTTCGCCGAATTCCTTGCGGAGGCTTGCGAAGGCCTGTCGGTAGTATGTGCGGCGGGCCTTGTTGTAGGCCTGGAGGTCGTCGAAGTCGCGGGGTACCTTGTCGAACGCTACGGTGACCATGCCGCGCGAGTTGACCTGGAGTGAGGCTATCTCGTTGATGATGCGGTTGACGGTGGCGCGGTCGATGTTGTCGAGTACGTGTGCGGCAAGCAGTATTTCAGCGGCCAGTTCGCCGCATACGCAGGAGATTTTTTTCTTGAGTTGTCGTCGTGATGCCATAGTTATGGTGTTTTATCGGGTTGGGTTATCCGTGTCGGTGTCCGCGCGCCGATATGTATTTTTTGAGCGCGTGGAATGATGGGGCGAGTTTGTCGGCCGGTGCCGGCTTTGACATAAAACGCGTGAACTGCAGCGGTAGTTCGACGGCACGGCCGGTGATGGCGGTCATGGTGTCGAGTGACTTTGCGGGATGGGCCGTGGCAAGGATTACGGCGGGCTTTGCGGCGGGGGCTGTCTGGCTGGCGGCATACATCGCTACGGCGGTGTGGGGGTCGACGGTGTAGCGGTGGTCGAAGATGCAGTTGTTGATGGTGTCGGCGATGGCGTCGTCGTCGGCCGCGACGGCTACGATGTCGGCGCGCATGGCTCTGATGTCGCCGCCGTAGAGGCTCAGCAGGCGCGGCAGGTTGGCGGGGTAGCCGGAATCCATGGCTGCGGCCAGGGTGGGGCGCGCGGTGCGGTTGACGGCATCGGGACTTAGCGAGCCGTCGAGGACGCGCTTGAAGTCGTCGTTGGCGTTGCAGCCGGCCACGATACGGCCCATGGGAAGGCCCATGCGCAGGGCGATGACGGCAGCGGTGAGGTTGCTGAGATTGCCGCACGGGATGGCTACGGAGAAGCCGTCGGCGGCGGGGCCGAGGGTCTCGCTGAGGCGGGCGTATGCGTGGAAGAAGAACACTACCTGGGGCAGGATGCGGAGTATGTTCTGCGTGTTGGCGCATATCTGAAGGGTGCCGTCGCCGAGGTCGGGGTCCTGGATGGCCTGGCGTACCATGGCCTTGCACTGGCCGATAGTGCCGGCGACTTCGACGGGCCGGATGTTGGGGGCGACGGTGGAGAACTGCGCGCGCTGTGCGCGGGTGAGCGTTCCGCGCGGGAAGAGGATGTTGACGTCGACTCCGTCGACGGCTCCGACGGCGTTGGCAACGGCTCCGCCCGTGTTGCCGGTGGTGGCCACATAGACGCGCACATGGTCGCCGGGGCGGTGGAAGTGTCGGATGATCTCGCCCATGAACCGCGCGCCGAAATCCTTGAACGCCATGGTTGGACCGTGGAACATTTCCATCACGTAGCGGCGGGTGTCGAGTTTCAGGACGGGCATGCGTATGTCGAACGTGCGGTCCACGATGTCCTTGAGGACGGCGGCGTCGATCTCGTCGTCGAGGAGGGTGCGCAGCACCACAAATGCGATCTCCTGCAGTGTCATCTGCCCGATATTGTTGAAGTATGCCTTGGGCAGCCTGGGCAGGGTGGCCGGGAGGTAGAGATGGCCGTCGCCGGCATAGCATTGTTCCACCGCCTGGCGCAGGCTCACAGTCTGATTTCCGTTGGTGCTTACGTATAGCATGATCGATAGGGCGTTGATGCTTTCATGGCAAAGTTACCACTTTTCTGGCTCGTGTGCAAGCCGGGCGGCAAACTTTTGGGAGGGCGGCGGGTTATAAATATAAGTATATAAATTAACGGTTGTGAATCAATAATTTTTAATTCCTATGAAATTTAAAGTATTAGCAGTGGCGGCCCTGGCTGCCGCGGCGTGTGCTCCGGCGGCGTCGCCGTGCTCGCGCATAGTGTTCCGTGGCGACAGCACGGATGTGATCATGGTAGGGCGGACGCTGGACTGGCGCACGCCTATCCCGACGAATATCTATGTCTATCCGGCAGGGATTGCGAAGGAGTCGATGAATACGGGCGTGCGCATGCAGTGGACCTCGAAATACGGCTCGGTGCTTGCCGTGAGCTACGACGAGGGTGTGACGGAAGGGATGAACGAGAAGGGGCTGGTGTGCAACGGCCTGTTCTGCAAGGGGTCGGTCTATCGTTCGGCGCCGGCAGGGTCCGGCGCGCCGGTGATGTCGCTTGCAATGATCGTGAGCTATTTTCTGGACAACTTCTCGACCGTGGATGAGGCTGAGGCGTTTCTGAAGGCTTCGAATTTCGGCATCGAAGGCGCCACGTTCGACGAGGGCACCGTGTCGCTGCTGCACTGGGCTGTGACGGATACTACGGGCGTGACGCTGGTGATCGAATTCCAGGGCGGCAAGCTCTATACGTACAAGTCGATTGACTATCAGGTGATGACGAACGATCCTCCGTTTCCGGACATGCTTGCCATCAACAAGTACTGGGAGGGCGTAGGCGGCATGAACATGCTGCCGGGCACGGTGCGGAGCGCAGACCGCTTCGTGCGTGCCGACTATTTCGTGCATCATGTGCCTACGGCCGGAGTAGGGTCGGACGAGGCTCTTGCCGAGCTTTCATCGATCATCGACAATGTGTCGGTGCCGATCGGATATGAGATTCCGGGCCAGCCGTTTCTGTCGTCGACGCAGTGGCGGAGCATCAGCGACATAAACCGCCTGCGGTACTACTTCAAGTTCTCCGATTCGGGAGGTCTGTTCTATGTCGACATGCCGAGACTGATGCTGACGCCGGGGTCGCCGGTGCTGAAACTTGACACTGCAGACCACAGTGATTTCTACGGCTGTATCAATCACCTGCTGAAGGCGTCGGAGCCGTTCACGCCGAAGTACTGATCACATCGAGGCTCGGCGGTAGAGCACGACGGCTATGACCGTGTAGATGATGTTGGGGATCCACATTGCCACCAGCGGCGAGGTGAGACCTGAATATGCGAAACTCTGCGTGATGGCCATGAACAGGATGTAGCTGAAGCTCAGCACCAGTCCGATGCCTATGTTGAGGCCCATGCCGCCCTTGACCTTGCGCGACGACAGCGCCATGCCGATGACTGTGAGAATAAACGCGGCGGCGCACATGGCGTAGCGCCGGTGATACTCGACCTCGAAGCTCTTGATATTTCCCACACCGCGGCTGCGCTGGCGCCTGATGTACTGTTCGAGCGCCGGCGTAGTCATTTTTTCGTGGTCGTTTTTGGCGATGAGGAAGTCGCGCGGCTCGAAGGGAATGGTGGTGTCGAGGGCTGCGCCTCGGCGGATGATCTCGCGGTTGTCGCGGAAGTCGCGGATGGTGTAGTCGTAGACTTTCCAGCTGTAGAGGGTGTCCCAGCCAATGTTGCGAGCCGTGAGTCGCGACACGATCTGCTTGCCGTCGAATTTCTCGAGCGTGAAGCGGCTGCCGCTCTTGGTGATGTTGTCGTAGCGGCTGATGTAGGCGATCTCGCCGGGGGCTACCATGAGCATGATGTTGGCGCCGTAGTCGACACGCTTGTTCTTGACGTAGGTGTTGGTGTAGTCGATACGCCTGACGTTGGCGGGGGGTATGATGTAGGCGCCGAGCAGCCATGTGGCGGCTGCGATGACCAGGGCCGACAGCAGGTAGGGGCGCAGCAGGCGGCGGTAGCTCATGCCGTTGGAGAGCATGGCGACGATCTCGTTGTTGCCGGCGAGCTTCGATGTGAAGAAGATGACGGCGATGAAGGTGAACAGCGGGGAGAACTGGTTGGCGAAGTAAGGCAGGAAGTTGACGAAGTAGTCGACGATCGTGGCCTTGAGGGGAGCCTTCAGGAACGAGTCGAGTTTCTCGTTGACGTCGAACATGACGACGATCGCCAGCAGCAGGGCTATGGCGAAAATGTAGGTTCCGAGAAACTTGCGGATTATGTATCGGTCGATGATCTTGAACACGGGGCTGACTGTCGGAATGTTACGGGCTAAAGCCGTCGGCCGAGGCGGCTGACCATGTCGGCTTTCCATGTGGCGAAGTCGCCGGCCTGGATGTGCCGGCGCGCCTCGCGCACGAGCCACAGGTAGAAAGTGAGGTTGTGGATCGAGGCGATCTGCATGGCCAGGATTTCCTGTGATATGAAGAGGTGGCGCAGGTAGGCGCGCGAGTAGACGCGGTCGGAGAGGGCGGGGCTATCGGCCCAGATGGGCGAGAAGTCGGTGGCCCACTTGGCGTTGCGCATGTTCATGGTGCCTTCGGGGGTGAAGAGCATGCCGTTGCGGCCGTTGCGGGTTGGCATGACGCAGTCCATCATGTCGACGCCGCGGTCGATCGCCTCGAGTATGTTGACCGGGGTGCCGACGCCCATCAGGTAGCGGGGACGGTCGGCGGGGAGTTCCCGGTTCACGACCTCGATCATCTCGTACATCACTTCGGTGGGCTCGCCGACGGCCAGGCCTCCGATGGCATTGCCTTCGGCGCCGAGGTCGGCCACGAAGCGCGCCGAGTCGCGGCGCAGGTCCTTGAACCGGCATCCCTGTACTATGGGGAAGAATGCCTGCGAATGGCCGTAGAGGGGTTCGGTGGCGTGGAAGTGGTCCCAGCCGCGGCGTAGCCAGCGCTGAGTGAGGCCGAGGGAGCGGCGGGCGTAGTCGTAGTCGGCCATGCCGGGGGGGCACTCGTCGAGGGCCATCATTATGTCGGATCCGATGACGCGCTGTATGTCGACAACCTTTTCGGGCGTGAACAGATGCTTCGAGCCGTCGATATGGCTGCGGAAGTGGGCGCCTTCCTCGGTGAGCTTGCGGTTGTCGCTCAGCGAGAATACCTGGAAGCCGCCGCTGTCGGTGAGGATGGGACGGTCCCAGCCGTTGAAGCGGTGCAGGCCGCCGGCTGCGCGCAGCACTTCGGTGCCGGGGCGCAGGTAGAGGTGGTAGGTGTTGCCCAGGATGATGCGGGCGTCGACCTGCTCGCGCATCTCGTGGATGTGGACGGCCTTGATGGCGCCGAGTGTGCCCACGGGCATGAATATTGGTGTGGGTATCTCGCCGTGGTCGGTGTATATGGTGCCGGCGCGCGCGTCGCTGTCGGGGAGTGTATTTTCGAGAGTAAACTTCATTTACTTAGTTTTGGAACTGCAAAAATACGAAATTTCTGCGAGTCGGGCAAGCGCTGCGCCGGAAGTCGGCCCGAACGGCCTATTTGAGAATCTTTTTGTCTTTGATCAGCTTCAGGAAGCCTTCGGCGTCATCGGGGCATTTCACCGTGCCGTAGTTGGCGTGGGAGCGGTCTTCGGTCTCGCCGAGCACCCAGGCGTCATCGAGCGACAGTTCGAGCTGCACGGTGACGTAGTGGTCGCCGCGGGGTATGAAAGCCATGTAGTAGGGCAGGGGTATGTCGGTGGGACGGGTGAATTTCCAGATGTAGACGGTCTGGTCGCCGTGGCTGAATTTCGAGACCTCGACGGCGTCGGCCGCGGCGGGTACCTTGGCGCCGAGCTGGACGTAACCGTAGTTTATCAGGCTCGGTTCGCTGAAGATGTCCACTTTGTCGGGCGTGACGGTGGATGCTACCTTGGACAGCCAGCTGTAGAAGTACTGGTAGTCGTTCTTGTCGCAGAACTGTGCCATTGAGCTGAATGACAGTGCGAACAGCAGGAGGGTGAGAGTGAGGAGGCGTTTCATGGGTGATAGTGTATTTAAGGGTTTATGAGAAAAGTTCCTTGACGGCGTCGGTGACACGGGCAGCCTCGAAGATGCCGATGGTGAAGCGGCTGCGGTCGATTCCCTTGAGGTTGCCGGCGGGGACGATGATGCGGCTCATGCCGAGCTTTTCGGCCTCGGCGATGCGCTGTTCGATGCGTGCCACGGGGCGTATCTCGCCGGAGAGGCCGACTTCGCCGGTCATGCACACGTCGTGGCCGAGGGCGATGTCGAAGTTGCTCGACAGGATTGAGCAGATGACGGGCAGGTCAAGCGCCGGGTCGCTGACGCGGATGCCTCCGGCGATGTTGAGGAAGACGTCCTTGGCGGCGAGCTTGAATCCGACGCGCTTCTCGAGCACGGCCAGGAGCATGTTGGCGCGCTTTGAGTCGAAGCCGTTGACGCTGCGCTGGGGTGTGCCGTAGGCGGCGGTGCTGACAAGGGCCTGCACTTCGATCAGGAATGGCCGGGCGCCGTCGACCGTCACGCCCACGGCGACGCCCGAGAGGTCGGTGTCGCCGGCCGAGAGGAGCAGTTCCGAAGGGTTCGTGACCTCGCGGAGGCCTTTCTGCCCCATTTCGTAGATGCCGAGCTCGGCGGTGTTGCCGAAGCGGTTCTTGATCGCGCGCAGGATGCGGAACATGTACTGGCGGTCGCCTTCGAACTGGAGCACGGCGTCGACGATGTGCTCGAGCACCTTCGGGCCGGCCAGCGAGCCTTCCTTGGTGATGTGGCCGATGAGCAGCACGGGCACGTCGGTGTCCTTGGCGTACTTCAGGAGCCGGGCGGCGCACTCGCGCACCTGGCTGACTGATCCGGCCGAAGCCTCGAGGTCGTCGGAGGCGATGGTCTGGATGGAGTCGATAACCACGATGCCGGGCTGGAGCTGTTCGATGTGGGCCATGATGTTCTCGAGCGACGTCTCGCAGACGATGAAGAGGTTGTCGCTGCCGCGGCCGAGGCGGTCGGCGCGCATCTTGAGCTGTGTGGCGCTTTCCTCGCCCGATGCGTAGAGGATGTTCTTGGATCGGATCGACAGGAGGTTCTGCAGCACGAGCGTGGACTTGCCTACGCCCGGCTCGCCTCCGATGAGCACCATCTCGCCGGGCACGAGGCCGCCTCCGAGCACACGGTTGAGTTCGGCCGACGGCAGCTTGATACGCGGCATCTCGGCGGCCGATATGTCGTTGAGGGCCTTGAGTTCGGAGCGGCCGCGGCTTACGGGCGACGGCGAGCGGGATGTGCCGCCGGCGGCCACGCGCTCC
>CABRGT010000075.1 GCA_902470475.1 uncultured Porphyromonadaceae bacterium
TATTACCTTACCCCCCTCTTACCTCTTACCCCTTACCCCTTACCTACAATAAATGCCTCCGCCCAAAAGGGCGGAGGCATTTATTGTTCTTGGCATAAAGAGCCGCGTTACTTTACACGACGCTCTTTGATACGAGCCTTCTTGCCGGTGAGCGCACGCAGGTAGTAGAGCTTTGCGCGACGTACCTTACCGTACTTGTTGACGGTGATCGAGTCGATGAACGGCGATTCGATCGGGAAGATACGCTCAACGCCGATATTGTCGCTCATCTTGCGTACGGTGAAGCGCTTCTTCACGCCTTCGCCCGAGATGCGGATTACCACACCGCGGTACTGCTGAATACGTTCCTTGTTACCCTCTTTGATGCGGTAAGCCACCGTGATGGTGTCGCCGGGGCCGAAGTCGGGATGCTGCTTGCCGGTAGCAAAAGCTTCTTCGGCAACTTTAATCAGGTCCATTGTAAATTGATATTTAGAATGTTAAGTAATTGCGCAATATTCGCGAGCTACGTGTCTACGCCAGAGATTACGCCTTTTCGGCCGCAAAGTTAACACTTTTTTCGCTATCTCACAATCTTTTCCACGCGATATTTCGCAAAAAAAATCAGCTGATGCGGCTCCAGTCGGCCGTGCGGCTCACTGCCTCAGCCAGCGCCCGCGCGAAACCGGCGTTCTCAGGCGCCGTAAGTTCGGGGTCGGCGTCGAGCAGTTTCTCGGCCGCGTTGCGTGCAAGCTGTATGATCTGCCCGTCGGTGGCCAGATTCGCGATTTTCAGATCGAAAGGTATGCCGCTCTGCATTGTACCCTCTATGTCGCCGGGGCCGCGCAGGCGCATGTCAGCCTCGGCTATGACAAAACCGTCAGTCGTCGACGTCATGATCTCGAGCCGTTCGCGCGTTTCCTTGGCTATCTTGTATTTGCTCATAAGTATGCAGAACGATCGGTCGGCACCGCGCCCCACGCGGCCCCGCAGCTGATGCAGCTGCGACAGGCCGAACCGCTCGGCATTCTCAATGACCATCGTCGTGGCGTTCGGCACGTTCACTCCCACTTCTATCACGGTTGTGGCCACAAGTATCTGCGCCTCGCCCCTCACGAACAGACCCATCTGAAAATCCTTCTCGGCAGGCTTCATCCGACCGTGTACGAAAGCGACGCGATAGTTGTTGAAAATCTCGCATATCTGGTCATAACCCTCGGTCAGCGATTTCAGCTCCAGCTTGTCGTTCTCGTCGATAAGAGGATATACGATATATGCCTGGCGCCCCTCCCGCAGCTGGGCGCCTATGCCCCGGTACACCTGGTCGCGTTGCCCGTCATACCTCAGCAGAGTGGTCACCGGCTTGCGCCCCGGCGGCAGCTCGTCGATCACCGACACGTCCAGGTCGCCGTACACTGTCATGGCAAGCGTGCGCGGTATTGGAGTGGCCGTCATCACAAGGATATGCGGCGGAACCGCGCTCTTGCGCCACAGCCGCGCGCGTTGCGCCACGCCGAAGCGGTGCTGCTCGTCGATTACGGCCAGGCCGAGACACCTGAATTTCACGTCGTCCTCGATCACGGCATGCGTCCCGACAAGGATATGCAGCGACCCGTCGCAGAGCTGCTCGTGAATCTCGCGCCGTTCGGCCGCACGCGTCGAACCGGTAAGCAGCCGCACGTTTATGCCGATTTTAGCCACAAGTCCGCGCAGCGTCTCGTAATGTTGCGTGGCAAGAATCTCCGTCGGCGCCATCAGACACGCCTGATAGCCGTTGTCGAGCGCGAGCAGCATGGCCATCAGCGCCACAAGCGTCTTGCCCGACCCCACGTCGCCCTGCACCAGGCGGTTCATCTGCCGCCCCGTGTTGACATCGGCGCGGATTTCCTTCACCACACGCTTCTGGGCGCCCGTGAGCTCGAAGGGCAGGCACTGGCTGTAGAAAGAGTTGAAAAAGCGCCCTACCCGCCCGAATCTGTATCCCGCAGCCTGCATGCGACGGCGCCGGTTGCGGCGCAGCATATCGGCCTGGATATAGAAAAGTTCCTCGAACTTCATGCGTTCGCGCGCTCGCTGCAGCTCGGCTGGCGAGGATGGGCGGTGCAGTTCGCGGATGGCGCGGTCGAGCGGCATGAGGCCGAGTTCTGCCACCGTCGACGGTGGCAGTGTCTCGCGCAGCGGAGGCAGAGTATCGAGCACGCCGCCGATCCACTGGAAGAAGTTTCGCGACGTGATGTTGCGGTTGCGCAGCGTCTCGGTCAGAGGATATACACCCCGCATGCCGAGCTGCTCCAGGGCTTTCTGGCCTGTGTCTACCTCGGGGTGTGTCATCGACCAGCGCCCGTTGAACACCGTAGGCTTGCCGAAAATTATATAGTCGGTCGCCGTGTTCAGTGTCTGCCGTATGGTCTTGATCGAACGGAACCATACCACCTCCACTGCCCCTGTGCCGTCTGTGAATACGCCCACCAGACGCATCTTGGCTCCCTCGCCTGCCACGCTGAACCCTACAAAACGGCCTTTGAGCTGTACGGCTCCGATCTCCGGCGTAAGGTCGCGGATGCTGTAGATCGACGTCCGGTCGATGTAATTCGTCGGAAAATGGTGTAGCAGGTCGTAGACGCTGCGGATTCCGAGCTGTTTCTGAAGCAGATCGGCACGCGCCGGTCCGATCCCCTTCACATATTTTATATCCTTCTGCCTTAGCTGGATCATACCGCGCCGAATGCCAGCACAGCTTCGGCTATGGCTATGTCGGCCGGATTTGTCACTTTGAAATTGACGGGCGAGCCGTCGACGAGCATGAGATTGCGGAAACCTGCCGCTTCCATCACCGATGCGTCATCAGTGAACGTGGCGCCTTCGGCGCGGGAATATGCCTCGGCAAGCAGTGTGGCCCTGAATGCCTGCGGAGTCTGCACGGCCCGCAGTTTCGACCGGTCCACAGCCTCCGAGACCGGGCCGCTCACGTCGCGGATCGAATCGGTCACCGCAACCACCGGCAGCGCCCCGTCAATCGAGCTGTCATCAAAAGCCGCGGCAAGGGACCGCACCATGGCGGCCGACGGAAATGGCCGCGCGCCGTCATGCACCATCACTATGTCGGCCATGCCCGGAGTCAGCGTGGCAAGAGCGTTGCTCACCGACTGCGACCGCGTGTCGCCGCCCGTCACCACCTTCGGCGAATCGAAATGATGGAGGTTGCACAGATAGTTCCAGCGGTCGGTCTGGTCAGCCGACACCACAATGATGTGGTCGGCCTCCGGAATGGCATTCCGCAGGTTGTCGATTGCCCGCATGACCACCGGACGGCCCTCGATCTGACAGAACTGCTTGGGCAGCGGGCCTCCGAAACGGCTCCCGCTGCCTGCAGCTACTGTTATGAATGTGATTCTCTTACCGTCTGTCATTTACCAGGCGAAGATTGGATATTGCGTCATCATCGAATTCACTTTCGCGCGGACACGCTCTATATTCACGAGATCTTCGGGAGCCGAGAGCACACAGTCGATCAGTTCCACGATTTCGCCCATCATCGGCTCCTTGGCGCCGCGGGTGGTGATGGCCGGAGTGCCGAGGCGGATGCCCGAGGTCTGGAAAGGCGACCGCGAGTCAAACGGCACCATGTTCTTATTGGCCGTGATGTCCGCGTCCACGAGGACCTTCTCGGCGACCTTGCCGGTCAGTTCGGGGAATTTCGACCGCAGGTCCACCAGGATGCAGTGGTTGTCCGTTCCGCCCGACACCACATCGTAGCCCTTGTCGGTCAGCGCGGCCGCCATCGCGCGGGCATTCGAGCGCACCTGCTCCTGATACACCTTGAACGACGGATCAAGCGCTTCGCCGAATGCCACGGCCTTGCCCGCGATCACATGCTCGAGCGGCCCGCCCTGCACGCCGGGGAACACGGCCGAGTCGAGCAGAGCCGACATCATCTTCACCTGTCCCTTGGGTGTCGTCTTGCCCCACGGATTCTCAAAGTCCTTGCCCATCAGAATAATGCCGCCGCGCGGTCCGCGCAGTGTCTTGTGAGTGGTCGACGTTACGATATGGGCATATTTCAGAGGATTGTCGAGCAGTCCGGCCGCGATAAGGCCTGCCGGATGCGCCATGTCGATCAGCAGAATCGCTCCCACGGCGTCGGCGATGGCACGCATGCGCGCATAGTCCCATTCACGCGAATAGGCGCTTGCGCCGCCCACGATCAGCTTCGGCTTCACGCGCAGGGCCGTTTCCTCCATCTGGTCGTAATCGACCAGACCGGTCTCGCGGTCCACGTTATATTCCACGGCATTGAAGACAAGGCCGGAGAAATTGACCGGGCTGCCGTGGCTCAGATGGCCGCCGTGGCTCAGATTCAGGCCCATGAACGTGTCGCCGGGCTTCATGCACGCCATGAACACGGCCATGTTGGCCTGGGCGCCCGAGTGCGGCTGCACATTGGCATACTCGGCCCCGAAAAGCTGCTTCACGCGGTCGCGGGCCAGATCCTCGACCATGTCCACGACACCGCAGCCTCCATAATAGCGGTGGCCCGGATAGCCTTCGGCATATTTGTTGGTCAGGCACGATCCCATTGCCCGCATTACGTCATCACTAACAAAGTTTTCAGAGGCGATCAGTTCCACGCCTTTGAGCTGGCGCTGGTGCTCAAGCTCGATGAGATCAAAAAGTCTGGTATCCTTTTCCATTGTAGATATTGATGGTTGTTATTTCTTTTTACGTACTGAGAAACCGAAATGCCCGAGATACTCGCCCGGACCGAAATACCCGCCGTGGCTGTAGCTCAGCAGCCCGGCGCGGTCGAGGCAGAACTTGCCCGTCGCTTCGTCTATGAGCGAGGAGTCGGCAAGGACGTTCACTACATCGGCCACGAACATGTCATGGCTGCCGAGCTTCACGATCTCGCGCACCCGGCATTCTATCGACAGGGGCGACTCGGCCACCGACGGGCACGCCACCGCCACTCCCGCTTCGGGCGTAAGCCCGGCGAGAGACCATTTGTCGCAGTCGCGGCCCGAGCGCACGCCGCACAGGTCCGTCGCCCTGGCCATTGAGGCAGTCGTCAGGTTCACCGTGAACTCCATGCTCTCGCGGATGATCCCGTAGGAATAGCGCTCGGGACGCAGGGATATGTAGAGCATCGGCGGATTGGTACACAGCGTGCCGGTCCATGCCACCGTCACGAGGTTGCTGCGGCCGTCGGGGGCCGCGCAGCTCACCAGCACGGCCGGCAGCGGATTGAGCATCGTGCCCGGTTTCCAGCTTACTTTCATAAAATCTTTGCTTCGGCGCCGCTGACAGCGTGGTTGCAGTAATGGCAGCGTATCACCACCGGCTCGCGGCTTATGACGTCGAACCGCGTGTCCATCGGCTCGTTGTTGGTGATGCACTTGGGATTGGCGCACGTCACGATTCCCCTCACTGTGTCGGGCAACGCTATCGCACGCTTCTCCACCACCTCATAGTCGCGGATGATATTCACCACGGCCTGAGGCGCGATCAGAGCTATGCGGTTGAGGGTGTCGTCGTCGAAGAATGTGTCCGCGACCTTGATGATGCCTTTCGAACCCAGACGCGCGCTGGCAAGATTGCATCCGATCGTGACGGCATGCTCCGTATTCTCAAGTCCGAGAATGCGCACTGCCCTGAACACGGCTGCCGACGGTATGTGGTCGATTACGGTGCCCGACCGCAGGGCGGCCACCGCGAGTTCTTTCTTATCGTTTGTCATTGTTCTGTCTTTTCGGATGGATTGATGCCGAGCGCACGGGTTATGATTGCCTGCCGGGCATAGAGTCCGTTGCGCGCCTGTTCAAAATAATAAGCCATGGGATTGTCGTCGACATCGCGGTCGATTTCATTGACCCGCGGCAGCGGATGCAGAATCCGCAGATTCGGCCGCGCCCCGGCCAGCATTGAGTTGTGCAGTGTGTAGAGATCCTTCACGCGCTCGTACTCCATCGGATCCGTGAAGCGCTCGCGCTGCACTCGGGTCATATAGATAATGTCGCTCGCCCCGATCACTTCGGGCGAGAAGTCGGAGGTCTCACTGTACTCGATGCCTTCTCGGTCACAGAATTCCTTGTATTCGGCTGGCATCGCAAGCTCGGGCGATGACACGAATATGAACCGCGGCTTGAAATACTTCATCGCCTGCAGCATCGAATGCACCGTACGTCCGTACTTGAGATCGCCCACGAGTGTGATCGTAAGATTCTCGAGCCGTCCCTGTGTCTTGTAGATCGAATACAGGTCGAGCATGGTCTGTGACGGATGCTGGTTGGCGCCGTCGCCCGCATTGATCACGGGCACGTCGGTCACTTCCGTCGCATACCGCGCCGCGCCTTCCAGATGATGGCGCATCACTATCAGATCGGCATAGTTCGACACCATCTTGATCGTGTCCTTGAGCGATTCACCCTTCGATGATGACGAGGTTCCCGGATCCGAAAAACCGATGACGCGGCCGCCAAGACGGTTGACCGCCGTCTCGAAGCTCAGGCGCGTACGCGTTGATGGCTCGAAGAACAGCGTGGCCACCACCCGTCCGTCGAGAATCTTGCTGTCGGTGTGCTTCTCGAAATAAGCCGCACGCTCGAGCAGATCAAGGATCTCGTCGCGCGATATATCGTCGATTGATACAAGGCTTTTGTGGTTCATTTCTCTGCTATGTAAGTATTAATATTTAATATCGGATATAGAAAAAAGGGCGGGAACAGTCCCGCCCTAAGTATGTCAGAGTTTCTTGATCGACCGCACCCTGTGCATGGCAGTCTTGTCCTCGGGAGTGCCGTCGCCCGAGCCCATCGGCATCGCCCATGCAAGATCGTTAGTGTTGCCGCAGCCCCAGTAGACGGAGCCTACAGATATCGGATCGCCTCCGGCCGCCCGCAGCACTGAGTTCAGGCGGCTCGAATTCTTGTATACCGCATCGCGATACGATTTGAGCAGCAGATTGTATTCGCCGTAGTTTGATTCCGCATCGTACCACGACATCGTGCCGTGCTCATAAAGCGAGATGATAAACGGTCCGTTGGCGCACTCCGTCAGCACGACACCGAGTACATTGTACTCGTTCTGGTCCACACCCGTAAGAGTGTTCCACTCGTCTTTGGAGAAGTACAGGCGGCGCCCGTTGAGATTGGTCGCTATATCGAAGTTCTTGTAGCTGCTGCGGCCGGTGGCCTTGGTGCCTCGGGTCGGCTCCGAATATGCCGGCTGCTCATTGGTCGCCGGTGCGACTGCCGCCGGCGCCGGTTCAATGTATGCGCCCGAGTCCACGGCCTCGACGCCAATCACTGTCGTGTCCTGTGGCATATATACATCTTCTTCATCCACTGTCGGGAGGGCGTCGTCGGCGTCGTCATCACTGTCATTTGCCGAGATCACCGTCTTAGGCTTGCTGTCGCCGAGCCAGAAATAAAGTCCGGCGCCGATACCGGCGGCGGCAAGGATCACGACGATCCACAGCCACATTTTGCCATTTTTCTTATTCTTGCCGGGGTCATTGCCGTTCATTATCACGGTGCCGTCGTCCACGTCGTCATTATACGTTGCGGACCCGAAAGCTCCGGCGCCGTCATTCGGTCCTCCCGGGGCTCCCCCGCCGGGAGCAAAGGGTGTCGTCTTCGAGGCATCGAAACCGTCATCGGCCGTCACCGGCGGCATCACCGGAGCCGATACGCGGCGCTGTGTGGCACGTGTATTGGGCACTTCGATTTCCTGTCCGTCAAATACTTCGGCAATGAAGCGCGAGGCATCCGGAGTCCGGTTTGTGGCAAACGAGGCCATCGCATGCTTGAGCGCCTCTATCATGTGCGGCGAAGCCACCCCTGCAAGATCTTCCGCCAGCGTCTGCACCGGTCCCGTGGCAGCCTCGGCGGGCGCGTGACCCGTCAGGCAGTGATAGACGGTGGCCGCAAGCGCGTATACATCGGCCTGCGGAGTGAAGGTGGTCAGGCCTGTGTACTGCTCTATCGGTGAATATCCGGCCGAGAAGCCTCCGCCAGCCATCATCGAGGTAGCATTGCCGTGGCTGTCGTAATGCTTGGAAAGGCCGAAATCGATCAGCACCGGACGAGGAACGCCGTCGGCTCCGCGATGGATGATTATGTTCGACGGCTTGATATCGTAATGCGTCAGATTGTTGCGGTGAAGCAGAGCCACCGCCTCGGCGATCGGACGCATGAAGTAGACGGTCTGCTGTTCGGTCAGCGCGCCGTTGCTCTTGATGAAATCCTCGAGCGTCTCGCCCTCGAGGTACTCCATCACGTAGTAGGCGGTGTTGTTTGCCTCGAACACCTCGTTGATGTTTACGATATTCGGATGCTTGAGTCCGTTCGACTGCAGCCGTGTGGCTTCTTTGACAAACGAGTCGAGCGAATTCCGCACGTCCTTGGCCACCGGTTCCGAGAACGATACCTGCTGGGTGCTGCCGTCGCGTGAGCACAGAGAGCCGATAAAATGCTCCTTGAGCGCAAACCTGGCCGTAACCTTGATGTTGTCGACCATCACATCGCCTTCGACAAGGTAAGTGATGCCGAATCCTCCGTGACCCAGTGTTTTGATGACCTTATAGCTGCGCTTGGGGCCGACGATTGTCGTGCCGGGCTGCAGTGCTGAATTTCCGTTGCTCATGATCAAAGATTGTTTGCGCAAAGTTAATAAATCTTTTTGATTTATTCCAAGAACTTTCGCACCGATTTTCGAAATTCGCAAAATGAAAGATTCCAATAAGAAGTGCAACGGCCTTCTCCTCACTCCTCCTCAGGGTAAG
>CABRGT010000076.1 GCA_902470475.1 uncultured Porphyromonadaceae bacterium
GGGGAGCGCGGCCTGACGACGTTTTTTCATCCGTGCGGTCCGTCAGAGCGTAGCCAGGATATAGAGCCACCACAGGCCCTCGCCCAGACACAGGACTCCGCAACTGCGGGTAAACGAACCTTTCTTGCGCAGATAGGGGATGAGGAACGTGATCAGCGTGATGGCGAAGCATGCCACTACGGCCATAATGCCCAGACTGCTGCTGACATCGAATAAATCGAACGCCGCATGGAACCACATGGCGTAAAAAGCCGCGAGCAGTATCACGAATGTAACCACACCCCAGATCAGTGAGATGAAGAAGCGCAGCGTGGCGCTGCCGAACGATGTTTTTTCCGCCTCGGCTTTCTTACCGTCGAGAGCACCCGTAACGCCGTCTATGGCGCTCCCTGCTATATTGTTAAGATCCATTGTTCTTATCTTTTCGGGTATGGATCAACGGCCGGCATTCAGCATCTTCATGGCTATCTTGTTGTAGCGGGCCATCTGCGAAGCGCTCATCTCGCCCTTGGCGCCGTCAAGGCGTTCACCCAGTTCCTGGGCTTCTTCCATCAGGCTGGTGTATTCGGCCATGGCCGACATATCGCCCGCCTCCACCTTCTTGGCCAGCGTTATGTATTTGTCGACATAGTTCTCGTACGAATCGAGCACGTCGTCCCAGTCGGCCGACGATGACGATGACGACACTTCCTCGGCCGGCTCATCCGTCACTTCCTCCATATCGATCTCCGTCAGATCGATATCATCGGCATCAGGCACGGAACTCATAATTTCACGGGCGGCTTTTTCAGCCTCATCCTTCATCGACTCTACCGCGTCTTTTTCTTCAGACTTCTCGCTGGTCTCGGATTTCGAGCCGCCGCAGGCCGTCATGGCCAGCGCCAGCGCGCCTACTGCAAACAATTTGATTTTCATAGTGTATCTGTTAATGATTGGTAATATTGTGCAAATTTAGCACCCCCGGGGGGCATCACACCGCATCGGCCTGTGGTGTATTCTTTCTCAGTCGCGACATATGTCTTCCTCCGTCTGCCGCGATTCCTCGTAACTGCGGCTGAGATCCTCGAAAAAATTATGGTCAAGAGCCTTGGATATGCGCCACAGCAGCTCCACGTCGACAGTCGGCCGCCCGAATATGTCGTAGATATTGCGCCGGTTGCAGTTCAGCTGCCCGGCCAGGCGGCTTACCGTGTAGGAGCGCGGAAGCGACTCGAAATATGTCTTGATCAGCAAGCCTATGTGCATGGCCGTCAGTAGAGGTGGGAAATGGGCCTTCACCCGGCAGGCACCGTAACAAAAAAAGCGCGTGGGTGAGTCGCTGGTCGTGGCATCATCCCATCATAGGTTCTGGCAAACCTTTCTCATGAAGATGCGCTGCAGCGACGCCCACACGCGTTGGATATTAGTATTCCGCAAAGGCCTGCCCGCTGATATGCGGACAAGCCTGCGGCGACCTAAATCACTGTGAGCGTCTACCTTAGCAACTGTCTTGAATGAGAACCGCGTCGGCTGGAACCCGCCGCGGCAACTTGAAACTGCCAGATTTCAGATGGTCAAGATCTGTTGACTCAAAGTAAACGTTGAAAGATTGGATCGGCGGCGACTCCTCGCCGTCGGTGCAAAATTATGTTGAATTTTTCAGAATCACAACACTTTTTCGCATTTTTAATTCCAGTCTTTCACTCCGGAGCGGTCCGGACGTCGCTGTGACACCGCAAAGTTACATGCACGCGTATTTCCCGCAATGGTTCATTCGGTTCATCTCGCCGCGAGCGTTAAAAATGCTTGACCGGGCGCCCTTTTCACCGCAAATGTTGGGTAATCCGCAATTAATTGCTAATTTTGCAGTTCGATAATTCGTTAATTCAGACAATAAACAAAAGCATTATACAACGATGGCACAACAAGAAGACGTGTTTAAGAAAATCGTAGCTCACGCCAAGGAGTACGGTTTTGTGTTCCCCTCAAGCGAAATCTACGACGGTCTCTCGGCCGTGTACGACTACGGCCAGAACGGCGTTGAACTCAAGAACAACATCAAGCGCTACTGGTGGGAGGCAATGACCCTGCTCCACGAGAATATCGTAGGCATCGACTCGGCCATCTTCATGCATCCCACCATCTGGAAGGCATCCGGCCACGTCGACGCCTTCAACGATCCATTGATCGACAACCGCGACTCCAAGAAGCGCTACCGCGCCGACGTCCTGATCGAAGACCACATCGCCAAGATCGACGAGAAGATCAACAAGGAAGTCGACAAAGCCGCCAAGCGATTCGGCGACTCGTTCGACCGCGACATGTTCTGCCAGACCAACGAGCGCGTCAAAGGCTACCTCGAACACCGCGACGCCCTCCACGAGCGCTTCTCGAAGGCCATGAACGACAACGACCTCGACGGACTCCGCCAGATCATCCTCGACGAGGAGATCGTCGACCCCATCTCCGGCACCCGCAACTGGACCGAAGTGCGCCAGTTCAACCTCATGTTCAAGACCGAGATGGGCTCCACCGCCGACGGCGCCATGACCGTATACCTCCGTCCCGAGACCGCACAAGGCATATTCGTCAACTACCTCAACGTCCAGAAGACTGGCCGCATGCGCATCCCCTTCGGCATCGCTCAGATCGGCAAGGCCTTCCGCAACGAGATCGTCGCACGGCAGTTCATCTTCCGCATGCGCGAGTTCGAGCAGATGGAGATGCAGTTCTTCGTCCGTCCCGGCGAGGAAATGACATGGTTCAAGTACTGGAAGGAATGGCGCCTGCGCTGGCACAAGGCCCTCGGCCTCGGCGACGACAAATACCGCTACCACGACCACGAGAAGCTCGCCCACTACGCCAACGCAGCCACCGACATCGAGTTCCAGATGCCCTTCGGATTCAAGGAAGTCGAAGGCATCCACTCGCGCACCGACTTCGACCTCTCGCAGCACGAGAAGTTCTCCGGCAAGAAGATCCAGTACTTCGACCCCGAGCTCAACAAGTCCTACACACCCTACGTCATTGAGACCTCCATCGGCGTCGACCGCATGTTCCTGTCAGTTCTCTGCTCATCCTACGAAGAGCAGCAGCTCGAAGGCGGCGACTCGCGCGTCGTGCTGCACCTGCCCGCCGCGCTTGCTCCGGTCAAGTGCGCCGTAATGCCCCTGGTGCGCAAGGACGGCCTCCCCGAAAAGGCCCGCGAGATCGTCGACGACCTCAAGTTCGACTTCTCCACACACTACGATGAGAAGGACTCTATCGGCAAGCGCTACCGCCGCCAGGACGCTATCGGCACACCGTTCTGCATCACCGTCGACCACCAGACCCTCGAAGACGGCACCGTGACCCTCCGCGAGCGCGACTCGATGGCACAGGAGCGCGTCGCGATAGCCGATCTCCACCGCCTCATCCACGACCGCGTAAGCCTCAACTCACTCCTCCGCAAACTCAAATAACCCTTTCGATATGAACACACCCCCCGCACCCAGAAAATACAAGGGGCTGATCATCGCAGCCGTCATCATCGTGGCCCTGATCGTTGTCATCGGCTGGTTCGTCAGCACCCGCAACGGCTTCGTCGACCGCGACGAAGCTCTCGGCGCACAGTGGGCACAGGTCGAGAACCAGTACCAGCGACGCCTTGACCTCATACCCAACCTGGTCAACACCGTCAAAGGCTACGCCGAGCACGAGAGCTCGACACTCGAGAGCGTGACCCGCGCACGCGCCGGACTTACCGACGCCTACAACCAGGCCAACGCCCTGCGCGATGCCGCCCAGCCCGCCGACGAGGCTGCCATGAATCAGTACCAGGCCGCACAGGACGGCCTCAAGTCGGCCCTCGACATCTACGTCAATGCCGTCCGCGAAGCCTACCCCGATCTGAAGGCCAACACAAACTTCCTCGACCTCCAGACACAGCTCGAAGGCACCGAGAACCGTATCGCCACCGAACGCGGCCGCTATGTCGACGCCGTCCGCGACTATAACGTGGCCGTGCGCCGCTTCCCCGCATCCATCGTGGCGTCAATCAGCGGCTTCGATGTCAAGCCCCAGTTCAAGGCCGACGCTGCCGCCCAGAAAGCCCCGCAAGTAACGTTCTGATCATGAAAAAGATTCTCCCGATACTCATCGCCGCATCACTCGCCGCCGGCTTCTCGGCCTGCGACGACGACAACAACATCAACCTGCAGGACTATCAGGAATGGCGCGCCAAGAACGACGCCTGGGTCGCCGAGATGATGGCTAAAAAGAATCCCGACGGCTCACCCTACTACACATCCGTCGTCCCCTCGTGGAATCCCGGCGCATACGTCCTGATGCATTACTTCAACGACCGCGCCGAGACTGCCGCCAATCTTTCGCCGATCTACACAAGCGTTGTCGACGTATTCTACGAAGGCTACGACTGCGAGGGCAACCTCTTCGACTCATCCACCGGCGTCACCACCTACGGCATCCCGGGCACACAGCGCTTCGCCTGCAACGCCACCATCCAGGGATGGTCTATCGCACTCGAGCAGATGCATGTCGGCGACACCTGCGAGATAATCGTACCCTACCAGATGGCCTACGGATCCACCATCACATCCGCCATCAAGCCCTACTCCTCGCTGCGCTTCAACATCCGCCTCACCGACATCTACCGCTACGAAGGCATCCCCGACTAAAGGAAAGCAGGCGTCCCCGCCTGCGCCTCCGGCCGCATACAGAGATAGCAGGCATTCCCGCCTGCTATCTTCATATATAATATAAAGTCATCCTAATGTCAGCGACGACGCACCTTCGGCGATACGCGCCGCCAGCGTCCGCAGGCTCTCGCAGTCGACCGACCTGATCGCCTCCGCCACTTCGGCAGGAGTCAGCGCCCGGCCGAGCGTCAGCGTCGAGCGGGCTATGCCCAGGATGCGGCTCTCAAGATTCACACTGCCCACGGTCAGCTGGCCCAGATACTGCTTCTTGGCCTGCTCGAGGCGCCGCTGATTGATGTATCCGTCGGCCACCGAAGCCAGCGTATCGGCCACCAGGCCGCGGCAGCGGCTCTCGTCGGCCGGATCGCAGCCGTAGTACACCGTCAGTTCGCCGCAGTCGCTGAAAATCCCGGTCGACGCCTCCACATTGTACACAAGCCCACGGCGCTCACGCAGCGCCACGTTGAGCAGCGAATTCATGCCCGGGCCGCCGAGAATGTTCGTCAGCAGCGCCACGGTGAAGCGCTCACCGCTGTCCAGGCCGCCTACGCGCGCGCCGATCACCGTGTGGCACTGATGGCTCTCGATGCGCCGGCGCCGCTCGAACGGTGCAACGGCCGGCGGCAAAACGCGCGCCACAGCCGGCTTGCCCCCCGGAGCCATGCAGAAATAGCGTTCGAGGCACGCGAACACCGCGTCAGTACCCATCGGACCGGCATAGAACGCCGTCATCGCCTCCGGCACATAGTAGCGCCGCAGATAGTCGCGGCACACCTCTCCGGTGAACGAGGTCAGCCGCTCGCGGTCGCCCAGAATATTATGACCCAGACCGCTCCCGGCGAACAGCAGGTCCTCGAAATCATCGAAAACCGCCTCCGACGGTGTGTCCAGATACGAGTCGATCTCGTCGGCCACCACTTCGCGCTCCTTCGCCAGTTCGCGCTCCGGGAAGCGAGAGTTGATGATCAGGTCGGCGATCAGCTCGGCCGCGCGCGCCGGACTGCGGCCCGGAAACACGCTGTACACCACCGTCTCCTCCTTCGTCGTGTAGGCGTTCAGCTCACCGCCCACGGTCTCCATGCGGTTGATGATATGCCACGCCGACCGCCGCTCCGTGCCCTTGAATATCGTGTGCTCCACGAAATGCGCCAGCCCGGCATGCGCCGCATCCTCGTCGCGGCTGCCCGCCGCCACACTCACGCCCGCATACCCGATCGGCGATCCGGCCACATGCAGATGCACCATCCGCAGGCCGTTCGTCGCCGTGTGATATGTTATCTTCTGCGAATCAGTCTTCATCCGGCCATCTGCCATCCGATTTTATCAGCGCGATCAGGGCCGGCAGAGCCTCGTCGGTCGGTATGTTCTTCGTCACGCACTCCTTGCCGCGGTATATGCTCACGCGGCCCGGACCCGCTCCCACATAGCCGTAGTCGGCGTCGGCCATCTCACCCGGCCCGTTGACTATACAGCCCATCACGCCGATTTTCAGCGTCTTCAGAGCCGTCGTCGCCTTCTTCACCTGCGCCAGCGTCGACTGCAGGTCGAACAGCGTGCGGCCGCAGCCCGGGCAGGCTATGTATTCCGTGCGCGTGATGCGCCGCCGCGTGGCCTGAAGAATGCCGAGCGCCAGCCGCGAGCGCTGCCCGGCATCGAGTGCCGGCGCCTCCACGGCCACATAGTCCAGCGGACGCTCGAGCAGCACGCTGCCCAGGTCCACCGACGCTGCCAGAGTCACCTCCTCGGCCGTCATCGCGGCCGGATAAGCCACCGTCAGCGCCACCGGCCCCTCCGGAGCCTCGTCAAGCGCCTTGCGGGCCACGCCCAGCGCATTGGGATGTTCGGCACGGATCACCGTCACACCTGCGGGCACGGCCTCCACATCGTAGCCGATCACCAGCGGCGTGACAGCCTTATCAGTCCGGTCTGTCCGGTCTGTCTTATTAGTCTCATCAGCCGCGAGCACCCGCTGCGAGCGCGTGGCGATATGCTCCACAAGCATCCGCGCCACAGGAATCTCGCACACCGGATCCTCGCTGAGCGACACCCGGATCGTGTCGCCGATGCCGTCGGCCAGCAGGCTGCCGATGCCCACCGCCGATTTCACGCGTGCGTCCTCGCCGTCGCCGGCCTCGGTCACGCCCAGATGCAGCGGATACGACATCCCCTCGACCTCCATCGTCTTCACCAGCAGGCGCACGGTCTGCGTCATCACCACCACGTTCGAAGCCTTGATCGAGATCACCACCCGGTCGAAGCCCTCATCGCGGCATATGCGCAGGAATTCCATCGCACTCTCCGTCATGCCCGCCGGCGTGTCGCCGTAGCGGCTCATGATGCGGTCGCTCAGCGATCCGTGATTCACACCGATGCGCAGCGATGTGCCGTGTTCGCGGCAGATGTCGAGCAGCGGCACCAGTTTGGCGCGGATACGCCCGATCTCGGCAGCGTATTCCTCGTCGGTATACTCCAGCTTCACGAACGTGCGCCCCGGATCGACGAAATTGCCCGGATTGATCCGCACCTTCTCCACATGCCGCGCGGCCGCGAACGCCGCCTCGGCGTTGAAATGTATGTCGGCCACCAGCGGCGTCCGCACGCCCTGCGCCCGCAGCTCGCGGTGGATATTGCCCAGGTTTTCGGAATGCTTGGGCGTCTGCGCCGTAAGCCGCACGATGTCGGCCCCGGCCTCGGCCAGGCGCCGGCACTGTCCGACCGACGCCGCCGTGTCCATCGTCGGTGTGTTCGTCATCGACTGCAGCGCTATCGGATTGTCGCCACCTATGGTCACATCGCCTATGGCGACCGCGATAGTCGGCCGCCGGCTGTAGTTATATCGGCTCATCAGTTGGTCTTGTACTTATAGTCCGTGATTTCGGCCAGCGACGCGTTGGCCTTCATGATCTTGTCGCCCAGGCGCGCGCACCAGTCGGCATAGTTCCGCGCCAGCGTAGCGTCGCTCAGCGCCAGCATGCGCACGGCCAGCACGCCAGCGTTCAGGCCCGCGTTGATGCCTACGGTGGCCGTAGGTATGCCCGGGGGCATCATCACTATCGACAGCAGCGCATCCTGGCCCTGCAGCGTCGAGTCGATCGGAAGCCCGATCACCGGCAGCGGTGTCAGCGCCGCGATCACACCCGGCAGAGCCGCAGCCATACCGGCCGCCGCGATTATCACCTTGATGCCGCGGTCGGCCGCCCCCAGGGCGAATTCCTCCACCTGGCGCGGCGTGCGGTGCGCGCTCAGCGCGTTCATCTCGAATGGCACGCCCATCTCCTCCAGGAAGTCGGCGGCCTTTTTCACTATCGGCAGATCGCTTGTGCTGCCCATTATGATACTTACGACTGCTTGCATCGGCTGTATATTTGACTTGTTTGACTTATTTCGATGTATTTGGAATCTTCGGTATTATCGCGACAGTGAGTCCCGCTGTCTCAGATGCTCATGATTCCGGCCACGCATCCGAAGCCCAGCGCAAGGCCGGCTATCACCTGCCACAGGTCGTGACGCCCGAGCATCAGACGCGCCGTGCCCACCAGGCCGGCGACAAGCGTCACCACACTCAGCACCGACATGGCGTTGATGTCGGCCAGTCCGCTGGCCACGCACCAGGCCGTCATGCCAAGGAATCCGCCCGCGGCCGTAGCGTGCGCGCTGATCTTCCAGAAGAGGGTTATGGCCATCGCTATCACTATCGCCGCCATGCCGCCCAGAAAAAAGCGGCATAGCCAGTCCGGCGCGCCGAAGGCACGCATCTGAAGCCAGGCCCCGAAGTAGCACACCGCCGCCACCGCCATCGGAAGCAGACGCTCGCCGCGGGCGCTGATCGCATTGTCGCTCACCCGGCCCGTACGCCGCAGCATCGCTATCACGGCAAACGGCAGCAGACCCGTGATCAGGGCCACCGCCAGCGTCGCCATCAGCCGGTTGTCGGCCGGCAGCGTACGCATACCCGTGCACCACAGGGCCACGGCCATCGCGAACGTCGGGATCACGAGCGGCGAGAACACATCGCTCAC
>CABRGT010000077.1 GCA_902470475.1 uncultured Porphyromonadaceae bacterium
GGGCTTTTGCTTGATTAATTTGATTGAGTCTAAAATGGAGTTCTGCAACACCCACAGCAATCCCCATAGAAAACCGCATCCTTACACTGAGAGGCAAACAGGTAATGATTGATCGGGATTTGGCAGAATTGTATGGAGTTGAGACCAAACGTCTTAATGAGCAGGTAAAGAGGAATATTGAACGTTTCCCCGGACATTTTAGATTTCAACTCTCAAATCAGGAGAGAAATGAGCTGGTCGCAAATTGCGACCGGTTCAGTAGCCTCAAACACTCATCAGCGAATCCTTTCGCATTTACCGAACAGGGAGTCGCTATGCTTTCAGCTGTATTGAAGAGCGAAACTGCCGTCCATACAAGCATCCGTATAATCGATGCTTTCGTAGCTATGCGAAACTTTCTGATGAACAATGCATCTATATTCCAAAGGATTGAACGTACTGAGATGAAGCAGTTGAAGACTGATGAAAAGGTCGATGCAATTCTCGATCGCCTTAATGAACCCAAAGATCCCGAACAGGGCATTTTCTTCAATGGGCAGATTTTCGATGCGTACGCCTTCATTGCCAAACTAATCAGAAAGGCTAAAAAACGGATAGTTGTCATTGACAGCTATGATGAACGAGAAGAGAGAAGGAAGACACCTTCTTTAATATAAACTTTAATATAAAAATGTTATAAAATTGCCAAAGGAGGATTTTTGGGGAATAAAAGTCCCTCATTATCCGTTTTTTATATAAAATAAACTTCTCAAACAAAATGAAATCCTCCAAAGGAAGAATAATAAGAGATTTGGCAGTATGTTTGACCAATGTTTCGCCAATGTTTGGCCAAAGGCTTGGCAATCACCTCAGACCGTCTCAAATGGTACGGTTTGTTTTGCCAAATGCAAACACGACCCATTTAGCACCCTACGATACAGCAACATACTCGCTTTTCAACGAGACGGGTATTATAAGAAAATAAGCTCATATTTACCTGATACAACACGAGACAAACAACTAAAAATTTGTTTGTCTCGTGTTATTTTATGACCTCAGCTGACGTGGTTTGTTTGTCCACTTTTCATCACTTTCGCTGTAAATTATTGATATAATGTAATGCGGTGTCTTTCAGCAAAGGCAAAATACTTACTGAGAGTCAGATAGTTGACCAATTGACAACAAGAAACCTATGATAAATAGTAAGCAGTAGGGAAACCTGCAAAATATTTCGCGGACCTTTTAAAGAAAAAACTTGCAGAGAATTTGTTTGACCAGATTTCTGACATCAAAGAATAAGCAAAGTGTTTTTATCCGTCGGTTTTTATATACACACAAAGTTGCTGCGCCAACATTCCCCACATACGGTCGCGACTGATTTGGGAGCTTTTTTGTAATTTTGCGGCATGGAACTGAATAAAGCTAAGGGGCATGCGGCGATGCTGGGCGCCAACGTGATGTGGGGGCTGATGTCGCCGGTGACAAAGATGGTTTTTGCCGCAGGAGTGGTGACTCCGATGGTGATGGTGGATTTCAGAGTTGCCGGAGCGGCCGCACTTTTCTGGCTCACATCGCTGTTTCTGCCGCGCGAGCACGTGCCGGTGAAGGATATCCTGAGGCTGTTCGGCGCGGGAATGCTCGGCGTGCTTTTCAATCAGGGATGTTTCATCATCGGGGTGAGTCTGACGTCGCCCGGCGAAGCGTCGCTTGTCACCACCACAATGCCCATGTGGGTGATGTTGCTGGCGTGGCTGATCCTGCGCGAGCCAATCACACTCAAAAAGGCGGGAGGCATAGCGCTGGGAGCGGCCGGCGCGATAATACTGATTGCGGGCAACGGTACGGCGGGGAGCGGATCCAATCCCGCCCTGGGCGATGTGGTAGTGCTCATGGCGCAGCTTTCATATGCGCTCTATCTGACTCTGTATCGCAACTTTATCCGCCGGTACAGCCTGGTGACGCTGATGAAATGGATGTTTCTGTCTGCCACCGTGGTGGCCTTGCCCTCGAGCGTGCATTGGCTTTCAGCGACCGACTGGGTCGCAATCGCCGCTACGGAATGGATGGGGATCGCTTATGTGGTGATCTGCGGCACATTCCTGGCCTACATATGCATAATGATCGGCCAGAAGCGTCTGCGGCCTACCCTGGTGGGCATGTACAATTATGTGCAGCCGATAGTGGCCACAATAACCGGCGTGTGCCTGGGGCTGGACGCGTTCACGCCACTCAAGGGCCTGGCGATCGTGCTGATCTTCTCAGGTGTGTGGCTCGTGACGGTAAGCAAAGCCAAAGAGGACTGATAACAGAGAATGCGGCATCGCATGACGTAGCGGCACCGAAACAAACAATGGAACCGGATCGGTGTTATAATTGTAAAACGTCTGTACTGCCATCATGCACGATCTTGTTATAATCATCGCACTGATTCTTCTCAACGGTGTTTTCTCCATGTCGGAGGTAGCACTGATATCCGCACGCAAATCCCGACTGAAAGCCGACGCGAATAACGGCAACCGCAACGCCGGGACCGCACTGGAACTGCAGGCCGAACCCGACCGGTTTCTGTCGACGGTACAGATCGGAATCACTCTTATCGGCATCCTTACAGGCTTGTTCTCGGGTGCAACGATCGCCGCCGATCTCGGCAATTATTTCGCAGGCCTGGGACTGGCGCCGGATCTGGCTTTGAATCTGTCCAGAATCACAATAGTAACGTCAGTGACATATCTGTCCATTGTCGTCGGAGAGCTTGTGCCGAAACGCATCGGCATGGGCCGGGCCGATACCATAGCCAAGATCGTGGCTCGGCCGATGAAACTGTTGTCGGTGGTCACCTATCCTGTCGTGTGGCTTCTGTCGGCTTCAACATCGCTGCTTGTCAGGATATTCGACATCAAAGACACTTCTCCGAAAGTGACGGAGGAAGAAATCAAATCGCTAATCCGCGAAGGTACTGACTCGGGTGAGGTAAGAGAGGTGGAACAGGATATCATGGAGCGTGCGCTTGTGATGGGCGACAGCCGCATCGACGCCATCATGACATGCCGCAAAGATGTGGTAGCCCTCACTGTAGGCATGGATGTAGCGGACATCCGCAAGGTTCTTGCCGACGAACTGCACTCCTCGTATCCCGTATTCGACCGCGACAAAAAGGAGATATGCGGTGTGGTGTCGCTCAAACGGCTGATACTCACTCTCGGCTCACCTGAATTCGACATTGAAAGAGAGCTGACGCCCGGACTGTGTATGCCCGATACCATGACTTTTTATGATGCGCTGGAAACATTCAGAAATTCCAAAGAGCACTCCGCCCTGGTATATGATGAATTTGGAAATTTTCATGGCGTAGTAACTCTCCGCGACATTCTCGACGGACTGATCGGCAATATCTCGCAAGGCGACGACTCCCCCGCCATAGTCAAGCGCGCCGACAGGGATGAATGGCTGGTCGACGGACAGTGTCCGGTCTACGATTTTTTGGAATATTTCGGCAGGGAGGATCTTTACAAGCCTTCGACTTACACGACTGTCGGCGGATTAATAATCGAGGTCATGAGAAAAGTTCCCGCGGAAGGCGACCTGATCACGTGGAACTGTTTTCGCCTCGAGGTAGCCGACATGGACCGCGCACGCATCGACAAGGTGGCGGTCGCCAAGACCGTCGCAGGCGCATGACCACAGCCGCCCGGACGGACTCCGACCGACATTTCGTACAGATTACTCTATACAGAACCACAGGTGATCCGCTGAAAATATTTTCAAATCCATGGAAAATCGTTAATTTTGTCTGATTTTCCATAGCAGGCGATGACGAATGTACTTTTCATACACGGAATTCTCGGAAAGCCGGATTACTTCGACTTTCTGCGGCCATGTATCCCTGCCGAGGAATTTCATGCGGAGGACATTCTGCTCGAGGGACATTGCGGTACGCCGCAGGAGTTCGGCCGCGCGCGCCTCACCGACGACTTCCGCCGCTTCCTTGTCCAAAAGTGATGTTCTCGTTTTTTTCTGAAACACAATGCGGCCGTTGGCGGAAGAATGCGTAACTTTGCGGCATGAATTGGCTTGAAAGTCTGTTTTGGGAACAGTCGGCACTGCAGGCTGTCTGTGTGATCTCGGTCATCATCGCGATAGGACTGGGACTGGGCAAGCTGCGCATCTGCGGTGTGTCGCTTGGTGTGGCATTCGTGTTTTTCACAGGTATCATGGCCGGCCACATCGGTCTGTCGATTGACCCCGAGATACTTAAATATGCCGAGGATTTCGGACTGATGCTGTTCGTGTACGAACTTGGCCTGAAAGTCGGGCCGGGTTTTTTCAGTTCGTTCCGCACGGGAGGCATCAAGCTCAATCTGCTTGGGCTGGGACTCGTGCTCGCCGGCACGTTAGTGGCGATAGGACTGAGCTATCTGATGTCGATCCCGATGACCGACATGGTGGGCATACTGAGCGGAGCCACGACCAACACGCCGTCGCTGGGCGCGGCCCAGCAGGCCATCAGCCAGCTTGGCCTTTCGACCGAAGGTGCGGCGCTGAGCTGCGCGGTCACGTATCCGCTTGGCGTCGTGGGCGTGATACTTGCGTTTATAGTGGTGAGGAAGTTCGTGGCCCGAAAATCGGACTACGAGCCGCGTAATCAGGCCGATCCTGACCATACGTTCGTAGCCGAGTTCCGGGTGACGAATCCCGGAATCTACGGGAAGCCGCTGCGGGAGGTAAGCGCGCTCGGATCGGCACGGTTCGTTGTCTCGCGCCTGTGGCAGGGAAGCGGCGACGCGTCTATCCCGGGTCCCGACGACGTGCTTGCCGAGGGCGACCGCGTGCTGGTCATAACAAATGAAGAAGATGTCGCGAAACTTACCGTGCTCTTCGGCGAAAAGATCAACCGCGACTGGAACAAGCCCGACATCAACTGGGACAAGCTCGACCGCAACCTGGTGTCACGTACCATAACCATAAGCAAGCCTGAACTGAACGGACGCCGTCTGGGGTCGCTGAATCTGCGGCGGCAGTTCGCAGTCAATATCTCGCGTGTGTCGCGGTCGGGCGTACGGCTGCTTGCGCGTCCCGACCTTATCCTCCAGCTCGGCGACCGCCTGACCATTGTCGGTACGCCCGATGCCATCAACAAGGTCGGCGCCCTGGTCGGCAACTCCGACACCGATCTCAAGGACCCCAATCTGGCCGCAATCTTCATCGGTATGGTGCTTTCGCTCATAGTGGGATCCATTCCCATCTCGATTCCGGGCATTTCTGTTCCGATCCGCCTCGGCCTGGCCGGCGGCCCGATCGTGGTCGGCATTCTCATAGGCCGTTTCGGTCCGCAGTTCCATATGGTCACCTACACCACCCGGAGTGCCAATCTGATGCTGCGCGGCATAGGTCTGTCGCTCTTCCTGGCATGCCTGGGACTCGACGCCGGAGGCCAGTTCATCGACACCATCCTGCGCGGCGACGGCCTGACCTGGGTCGGCACGGGCTTCATCATCACGCTGGTGCCTTCGCTGGCCATGACCGTGGCAGCGATGCGCTGGTGGCGCCTCGATTTCGGCACTGCGGCCGGAATGGTGAGCGGCGCCATGGCCAATCCGATGTCAATGACGTATGCCGACGGCTTCACGCCCGGCGACAGCGCTCCGGTGGCATACGCGACAACCTATCCGCTCTCGATGTTTGCCCGCGTAGTCATAGCCCAGCTGCTGGTATTGTGCTTCGTCTGAATCCTGACGGCCACATACAAAGATTCTCTAAATATTCTTAATGTATGTCAGCGGGATGAACCTCGCCGACATCTCGTCTGTTTTACTGCCGAAAACGAAAATTCATTAACACAAAAAACAGACGAAATGGAATCAATAATCAACTCTCACATCCCCGAATTCAAAGTACAGGCCTATCACAACGGTGAATTCAAGACCGTGACCGACAAGGACGTGCTCGGCAAGTGGGCGATATTCTTCTTCTATCCCGCCGACTTCACTTTCGTATGTCCTACCGAACTGGAAGATATGGCTGACAAGTACGAGGACTTCAAACGCCTCGGCGTGGAAGTATATTCGGTAAGCACCGACTCGCACTTCGTGCACAAGGCATGGCACGATGCCTCGGACAGCATCAAGAAGATCCAGTATCCCATGCTCGCCGATCCCACCGGCCTGCTGAGCCGCGCGTTCGGCGTAATGATCGAAGAGGACGGCATGGCCTATCGCGGCACATTCGTCAGCAACCCCGAAGGAATCATCAAACTTGTGGAGATTCAGGACAACAGCATCGGCCGCAACGCCGAAGAGCTGCTGCGCCGTGTCGAGGCCGCGCAGTTCGTGGCCACCCACGACGGCGAAGTGTGCCCGGCCAAGTGGAAGCAGGGACAGGCCACGTTAAAGCCCAGCATCGATCTGGTCGGTAAAATCTGACAATAAAATTTTTCCGGCTCATATACATTCAGTCCCGGCCCGGAGGCTAACTTTGGCCGGGACTGATTACATGTCACTTATCACACGCCACTGACCCGGCAAAAAATACTTATCGACTATGCTTGACAACACAATAACCGAACAACTGAAAAATATCTTTGCCGGACTTAGTTCGGACATCGTTTTCAGAATGCAGTCCCGGCAGGACGACATCCGCTCCGCCGAGATGCTGGAGTTTCTGCAGGATGTGGCGTCGGCCTCGCCCAGACTCTCGGCCGAATCTGAAACCGCCGACACCATCGCTCCGGAATTCGAGATCGTGAAGGACGGGACGGCCACCGGAGTAAAATTCTGCGGCATCCCCAACGGACATGAGTTCTCCACCCTGCTGCTGGCAGTGCTCAACGCCGACGGACAGGGCAAGAATCTGCCCGACACGGCTCTGACCGCACGCATAAAGGCGCTCAAAGGCCCGCTGAGCCTGCGCACATTCGTGTCACTGACCTGCACCAACTGCCCCGACGTAGCACAGGCGCTCAATGTCATCGCGCTGCTGAATCCCGAAGTGGACAACACCGTGACCGACGGTGCCGTAGTACCGGGACTCGTAGAAGAACTCGACATAAAGTCGGTTCCGGCCGTATATGCCGGCGACCGCCTCGTAAGCATAGGCCGAATCACACTCGGCGACCTGCTGGCCAGGCTTGAGGAGACATGCGGCACCACACACTGCTGCGAAAACGAGACACCGACGGTGCGTGAATTCGACATCACGGTGCTGGGCGGCGGTCCAGCCGGATGCGCCGCAGCCATATACTGCGCGCGCAAGGGATTCTCGACAGCCGTGGTAGCCGGAGCCATCGGCGGCCAGGTGCTCGAGACCATGGACATCGGCAATCTCATCTCGGTGCCCTCCACCACCGGCCCGCAGCTCGCGGCCAACCTCAGGGAACATCTCGCCGCATATCCTATCGAAGTGTTCGAGAACCGCTCAGTGCGCAAAGCCAGCGTGGAGGGTCCGGTGAAAGAACTCCGGTGCACAGGAGAGACATTCAGAAGCCGCGCACTGATCATAGCCACAGGAGCCGGATGGAGACATCTTTCCGTTCCCGGCGAATCAGAGCACGTGGGCCACGGCGTGGCTTTCTGCACCCATTGCGACGGTCCGTATTACGCGGGACTGCCTGTGGCAGTGGTCGGCGGAGGCAATTCCGGCATTGAAGCCGCCATCGACCTGGCCGCTCTCTGTCCGCATGTCGACATCTTTGAGTTCACCGACTCATTGAAAGCCGATGTCGTACTTCAGAAAAAACTTGCCACACTCGGCAATGTCGACATACATCTGTCGTCGCAGGTTGAGGAGATCATAGGCGACGGCAAGAGTGTGTCGGGTGTAAAGGTCAAGAATCTTGTGTCCGGCGACGTATCGGTATTCCCGGTATCGGGTGTGTTCGTACAGATCGGTCAGAAACCCAACAGCTCACTGTTCAAGGATCAACTTGCACTCAACAAGGGCGGCGAGATCGAGGTCGACCGCAGCTGCCGGACTTCGGTCAAGGGAGTCTATGCAGCCGGTGACGTCACCGACATCCCCTATAAGCAAGTTATAATCGCCATGGGCGAAGGAGGCAAGGCAGCCTTGTCGGCCTTCATGGACTTCATGCGCGGCGAACTCGGCTAAGCCGTCATCACACAGCACTTCAGCGGGCGCGTCTCACCCGCGGCAAAGGCTGCAGGCATTCCCGGCCTGCGGCTTTTGCCGTATGCGCGGCGCTGGCTATTGGACGGGTCGGGGATTTTTGCTATCTTTGCCGACAGATATCCGGATATCTTAATTTTCTGACATATGAGTGTGGAGAAAGGCGCCCGGCCCGCATCGGCCCACGCTGAGACGGATGCGTTGCAGTGGTCCGGCAGGGTGAAGGAAATCCTGGCGGGCGGCGGCACGGTGGAGTTTTCGCCGACGGGCTACAGCATGTGGCCCTCGCTGCGCCCGGGCACCGACATGGTGCGCGTCAGTGCGGCGCCACGCTACCGCACCGGCGACATGGTGCTGG
>CABRGT010000078.1 GCA_902470475.1 uncultured Porphyromonadaceae bacterium
CTGCCGATACAGCCGCCGCCAAGGCTCTCGCAGCCGCCAAGGGCGATCCCGAGAAGGAGGCCAAGATCCGTGCCGCCCTCGAGAAAGCCGCAGCCCTCAAAGCCCAGCGCGAAGCCGCCAAGGGCGCCAAACCCGAATAATAAAAAACAATAAACCAATATGGAATCAGTAGGAAGTATCATCTTGTATGTGATTGTCGCCGCGGCGATGATCATCTTCTCGGTACTGGCCGTGACGACTCGCAAAATCCTGCGCGCCGCCACATACCTGCTCTTCACCCTCTTCGCTGCCGCTGTGGTCTACTTCATGCTCGACTATCAGTTCCTCGGCGCAGTGCAGATAGCGGTGTACGCCGGCGGTATAGTGGTGCTGTTCGTGTTTGCGATCCTTCTGACGTCGCATCCGGGTCACAACTCGGAGCGCCTGGCGTCGAAGCGCCGCCTGCTGGGGCTTGTGGCCTCGGTGGCGATGCTCCTGCTCACGGGCTGGTCACTTCTCTTACGCTGCAATTTCTTCACGGCCAAGCCGGCCGCCGACATGCCTACGATGCATACCATCGGCCAGGCCATGATGGGTACGGGCGAAGGTCAGTATCTCTTGCCTTTCGAGGCTGTCAGCGTATTGTTGCTCGCATGTATAATCGGCGGTATCGTTGTCGCCCGCAAACGTTGACACTATGGAATTGACAGCTGTTTACTACCTTGTTCCGTCGCTGATAATGTTCTGCTGCGGACTCTACGGTTTCCTCACCCGTCGCAATATGATCGCGATGCTGGTGTCGCTCGAACTGATGCTCAATGCCGTAGACATGAACTTTGTGATATTCAACCGCTTCCTTTTCCCGGACCAGATGGAGGGCATGATGTTCACGCTCTTCGCCATTGCCATCGCGGCCGCCGAGACGGCCCTGGCCATCGCCATCATCATCAATGTGTTCCGTTCGGTTCACAATGTCGATGTGAGGGAGCTTAACCAAATGAAATTCTGACCGACATGAGCCCTACGATACCTATATTAATACTGGCGATACCCCTGTTCATGTTCATCTTCCTGGGCCTGTGCGGCAAGAAGATGAGCCACCCGCTGGCCGGTACGCTCGGTACGCTCGGCATGGGCACGGTGCTCGTGCTGGCCTATTACACGGCTTTCACCTATTTCTTCGGCGGTGATCCGCAGTTCATCACTGAGGCAGGCGAGCGCCTGCAGCATGTGGTGTTCAACCAGACCTGGCTGCAGTTCACCGATAAGCTTGTCATAAGCCTCGGCTTCTTCCTCGATCCGATCTCGGCCATGATGCTGGTGGTGATCACAACCATCTCGTTCATGGTGCACCTCTACAGCCTCGGTTACATGCGCGACCATCACGGCGTGTATGAAAAAGGCTTCCAGCGTTTCTACGCCTTCCTGTCGCTGTTCAGCTTCTCGATGCTCGGCCTGGTCGTTGCGACCAACATCTTCCAGATGTACATTTTCTGGGAGCTCGTGGGTGCGTCGTCGTACCTGCTGATCGGCTTCTACTACACAAAGCCCTCGGCAGTGTCGGCCTCGAAGAAGGCATTCATCGTGACCCGCTTCGCCGACCTCGGCTTCCTGATCGGTATCCTCGTGCTGTCGTACTACACAGGCACCTTTACCTTCACCGACCTTACGTCGGTGCCTGTTGAAGGCCTGGCCGATACATTCCGCGTCGATCTGTCCACTCCCGAAAAGGTGCTCGGCATCTTCCAGGGCAGCGCAGCCCCGATGTTCATGGGTGCTTCGGTGCTTACATGGGCGCTCGTGCTCATCTTCATGGGCGGCATGGGTAAGTCGGCGATGATGCCGCTCCACATCTGGCTGCCCGACGCAATGGAAGGCCCGACCCCCGTGTCGGCCCTGATCCACGCCGCAACCATGGTCGTGGCCGGTGTATATCTGGTCGCACGCCTCTTCCCGCTCTTCCTCATGGAGGACAGCGCCCTGGTGATCGTCACCGTCGTCGGGGCCATCACGGCATTCTATGCCGCTATGGTCGCCTGCGCGCAGATCGACATCAAGCGCGTGCTCGCTTTCTCGACCATCTCGCAGATCGCATTCATGATGGTGGCCCTGGGCGTCGCCCGTCCCGAGCATCATGAAGGCCTCGGCTACATGGCCTCGATGTTCCACCTGTTCACTCACGCAATGTTCAAGGCCCTGCTCTTCCTCGGCGCCGGCGCTCTGATCCACGCTATCGGATCGAACGACTACACCGCCATGCACGGCCTGCGCAAATACATGCCCATCACTCACTGGACGTTCCTGATCGGCTGTCTCGCCATCGCAGGCATCATTCCCTTCTCGGGCTTCTTCTCGAAGGACGAGATCCTGAGCGCATGCGGCAATTACAGCACTCTGGTCTACATCTGGATGTCGCTTGTGGCAGGTCTCACCGCCTTCTACATGTTCCGCCTCTACTACCTTATCTTCTGGTGGAAAGAACACGAGACTCCTGCCGGACACCATGCCCCCCACGATCAGCCCTGGACCATGTCGCTGCCGCTGATCATTCTTGCAGCCGTGTCGTGCGTGGCCGGTTTCATCCCCTTCGGCAAACTTGTAAGCTGGAACGGCGAGCCCTACGACTTCATGGCACACTTCGACTGGGGCGTGGCATCGATCAGCCTCGCTGTGGCTGTCATCGCCATCATCCTGGCCACTGTGATGTACCGCAAGGAGAACGATCTTCCCGCCAAGTTCAAGCGCGCCGTGCCGGCCCTGTGGGACTGGTGCTACCACCGCTTCTACTGGGATGAGCTCTACATGTTCATCACTCACAAGATCATCTTCAACTGCGTCTGCCGCCCGCTGGCCTGGTTCGACCGCCACATCATCGACGGCACGATGGATTCGTTCGCCATCATCACCAACAAGGCCTCCAACGCCATCAGGCCCCTGCAGTCGGGCCAGGTTCAGATGTATGTCTGGATCTATATCGTGGGAGTCCTGCTGCTCGGCGGCGTCACAATCCTTTGCCTGATGTAATCAATCAAGTGCCAATCATCCCGGAAAAAAGTAATAAGCTATGTTTTCAAATATATTAATCTACTTTGTAATCATCCCGCTGGTGATGCTGGGCGCTCTGGCCCTGTGCCGGAACATCAAGCAGATCAGAGCGGTGGCTGTCGTAGGTTCGCTGGGCCTGATAGCGCTCTCCGTAGTGCTGCTGGTGCAGTACCTGGGCCTGCGTGCCATCGAATCGGAGGCCATCGCCGCCTCTGAAGGCGCGCTGACGGCCGCCCCGATGCTCTTCGTCGATTCGTGGACCTGGTTTGCTCCGCTCAACATCCACCTCGCGGTCGGTGTCGACGGTATTTCAGTGGCTATGCTGCTGCTGTCGTCGATCATAGTGTTCGCAGGCTCGTTCGCCTCGTGGACCATCGCCCAGCCCAAGGAATTCTTCCTGTGGCTGATCCTGCTCAGCACCGGTGTGTTCGGATTCTTCATCTCGATCGACCTCTTCACGATGTTCATGTTCTATGAGGTCGCCCTCATCCCGATGTACCTTCTGATCGGTGTATGGGGCTCGGGCAACAAGAACTACTCCGCCATGAAGCTTACCCTGATGCTGATGGGCGGCTCGGCATTCCTGATGCTCGGCCTCATCGGTATCTACTATCACTCGGCTCCCGAAGGCGGACAGCTCACATGGAACCTGCTCGACATCGTGCACAACGCCGCCATCCCCCACGGCTGGCAGTCGTTCCTCTTCCCGATGACCTTTGTCGGCTTCGGTGTGCTGGGCGCCATGTTCCCCTTCCACACCTGGTCGCCCGACGGCCATGCCTCGGCCCCCACGGCTGTGTCGATGCTCCACGCAGGCGTGCTGATGAAGCTCGGCGGCTACGGATGCTTCCGCGTCGCCATCTACACGATGCCGCAGGCAGCCCACGAGCTGTCGTGGATCTTCCTGATCCTGACCGGTATCTCGGTAGTCTACGGCGCCTTCTGCGCATGCGTGAAGACCGACCTCAAGTACATCAACGCATATTCATCTGTAAGCCACTGTGGCCTGGTGCTCTTCGCCATCCTGATGCTGAACGAGACGGCCATGACCGGCGCCATCATGCAGATGCTCTCGCACGGTCTGATGACGGCTCTGTTCTTCGCCCTGATCGGTATGATCTACGGCCGCACACACACCCGCGAGATTACCAAGATGGGCGGTCTGATGCAGATAATGCCTTACCTCTCGGTATGCTATGTCATTGCCGGTATGGCCTCGCTGGGTCTGCCCGGTCTGAGCGGCTTTGTGGCTGAGATGACCGTATTCGTCGGTTCGTTCAAGGCCGGTATGGCCGATTACCTCGCCGGGGCCGGCTCGCTCCGTCTGGTATTCACGCTCATCGCCTGCTGCTCGATCGTGATTACCGCGGTCTATATCCTCCGCGTGGTCGGCAAGCTGCTCTTCGGTCCCGTTCAGGACGACCATCACCGCAGCCTCACCGACGCTACCTGGTGGGAACGCCTCTCGACCGTGACGCTCATCGTGTGTGTCGCCGCCATCGGCTGCTTCCCCAACTTCTTCAATAAACTGATCAACTTCACCTTCTCGCCGGACATCTTCGCCGTGCTGGGCATGAAATAAATAAGAAAGTCAAGCAATGGATTACTCACAATTTTTAGCAATGAAACAGGAGCTGGCCGTGCTGGTCATCTTCCTGCTGGTGTTCCTTTACGACTTGTTCATGCCGCGCAAGGCGCAGAAGGGTCTGCCCGCCTTCACAGCCGTGCTGATGCTGGCGGCGACCGTCTGCGGATGTCTGGGATGCTGCCTGGGCGTCACGGCCGACACCGTGGCATTCTCCGGCATGTATGAGACATCGCCTGTGGTGGCGGCAATCAAGAATATCCTCAACATCTGTATGGTCATCGTGCTGATTCAGTCGGCCAAGTGGGCCAACAGCGAGCAGATGACCATGCGCCGCGGTGAATTCTACGAACTGCTGATGGTGACCCTCTTCGGCATGTACCTGATGGTATCGGCCCGTCACTTCCTGGTGTTCATCATCGGTCTCGAATGCGCTTCGCTGCCCCTTGCCGCCATGGTGGCTTTCGACAAGAACCGCTACGAGAGCCATGAGGCAGCCGTGAAATATATGCTCACCGCCGTATTCTCCTCGGCCGTGTTCATGATGGGTCTCTCGTTTGTCTACGGCCTTTCGGGCTCGCTCTACTTCAGCAAGATCTATCTTGCCCTGTACGGACACAACTCCATGCTGCTCGTGATGGCTCTCGCGTTCGTGATCGCAGGCATCGGCTTCAAGCTCTCGCTTGTGCCCTTCCACCTTTGGACAGCCGACGTCTACCAGGGAGCGCCCACTCCGGTTACCTCCTATCTGTCGGTGATCTCGAAGGGCTCGGCCGCATTCGCCTTCATGGTGATTCTCTGCCAGGTGTTCGGCTCGTTCTACAGCCACGTCTGGGAGTGGATGCTCTACGCGCTGATCATTCTCACGATCACCGTCGGCAACCTCTTCGCCATCCGCCAGCGTAACATGAAGCGCTTCCTTGCTTTCTCGTCCGTGTCGCAGGCCGGCTACATCATGCTCGGCATCATCGCCTACAACACTCTCGGTGTAGCAGCCATGATGTTCTACATTCTGGTCTACATCTTCTCGAACCTCGGCGCCTTCGGCGTCATCGGCTCGATCGAGAACGCCACCGGAAAAGTCTCGATGGACGACTACCGCGGCCTCTACAAGACCAATCCGCGCCTGGCGTTCACCATGATGCTCGCAATGTTCTCGCTTGCGGGTATCCCGCCGTTCGCAGGCTTCTTCTCGAAGTTCTTCATCTTCACCGGTGCCCTGCAGGGAGCGAGCGTAGCCATCTACGTGCTTGTGCTCATCGCGTTGATCAACACTATCGTGTCGCTCTACTACTATCTGCTGGTAGTGAAAGCCATGTTCATCAGCGAGGAAGAGTGCGTCATTCCCGCCTACCGGTCCTCGTGCGGCGAACGCCTCGGCATGTGGATCGCCGTCGCCGGCATCATCTTCCTGGGTCTTGTAAGCCCCGTTTACGACACCCTCATCGAGATTGCCTCCAACAGCGAATTAGGCATGTTCTTCATCCGATAAAGAATTATCACCCTATAACTGGAAGGCGCCGCCGCGGGATTTCGTCCGCGGCGGCGCTGTTTTGTATCCGCATGCGGTTTATTACCGGCTGTTCGTCCCGGCAGGCCTGCGCCGCGCCTTGCCGAGGTTGGTAAGCACCATTCCGGCAATGATCACTCCCATGGCCACGAGCTGTATCGGAATGATATGCGTTATACCCATTATCACCGATGCGACGGCTGCAACAACCGGAACCAGGTACTGGTATATCGACACCAGTTCGCTGCCGATGAGCTTGTCGGCCGGCGCTATCAGGAAATACGACAGAAAAGTCGGGCACAGCAGTATGAAGGCTATTCCTATCCATGGCATCGTGCCCGGATGGCCTGCGATCAGATTGGAGTGGATCAGCTGCGGCACGAGCAGCAGGGCCGGGAGTGCCGCGAACAGAAACACCCAGCGCAGCGTCGACAGCGGGCGGTACTTGCGGCTCGGTCCTTCCATCACCACGAGGTAGAACGCATAGCAGATCGTCGATGCAAGCGCCAGCATCTCACCCAGCAGATTGTGCGTGCCGCTGCCTGAGTGCTCTACGATTATGACCAGCACAGCCCCTCCGAACGATGCCACAATTCCCGCGTACTCAAGCAGAGTAGGCCGCGCACGCTGGAAAATGATGTGATACAGCACCACGAACACCGGCGGCAGAGTCATGATGATCGACACGTCGATCGGGTCGGCGTAGCGCAGCGACATATTGAACAGGTACATGAACGAGAACAGCCCCACCGCTCCGCCAAGCACGAGGCGCAGCCAGTCGCCGTTCTCGATCCGCTCGGTCCTGATGAAAAGCGACGCCAGCCACATCAGCACGCAGCCGCCGATCAGTCGCACGGCCGTCACGGCGTCGGCCGACATCCAGCGTGGCACAAGTTCCTTCACTACCGGAATGTTGACACCGAAAAATATGGTGGCAAGAAGTATGCAGCCGTTGCCCACGATCATGTTTCGTACCATCCGGGCTTTGTCGGGCTGCGTTAAGTTATTTTCAGGCATAATCACAGAATTCTTTGTTTCCGGTTATTATAACACTGTGGATGTGGGGTAAGTTTGGCGCGGAATGCTTAACTTTGCACGGATTCCCCGCCTTACACTGACATGGAACTTCATTTTGCACCACTTCAGGGCTACACCGGTCCCGAATACCGCCGGGCATATGCCGAAGTCTTCGGCCCGGATACGGTCGACTGCTTCTACACGCCCTTCCTGCGCGTCGACCGCGGCAGCCCCGATGCCCGTGGCCTCCGCGATGCGGCCCAGGCGTTGGCGGCGTCCGTGCCTACTGTGCCGCAGATCATCTTCGGCTCGGTCGGGGAATTCGATCTCCTCGCCGGGCATCTGCGCGACATGGGTGCGCGCCGCATCGACCTCAATCTCGGCTGCCCGTTCGCACCGCAGGTGCGCCGCGGCCGCGGAAGCGGCTTGATCCGCCGTCCCGACGTGCTTGCCGCTGTCGCTGACCGTGTCGCCGCCGACAAGGCGGTGGAGTATTCCGTCAAGATGCGTCTCGGCGTTGAATCCCCCGACGAATGCCTCGCACTCCTGCCGGTGCTCAACGACATGCCCCTGCGCCACGTAGCCGTGCATCCGCGCACCGCCCGCCAGCAGTACGGCGGCGAGGTCGACCGCGATGCATTCGCGAGTCTCGCGGCGCGTCTCGACCATCCGGTCGTCTACAACGGCGATATCCGCACCCCCGCCGATATTGACCGCATTGCCGCCGCCTGCCCCGGATTAACGGGAGTCATGATAGGTCGCGGACTGCTTGCCGCGCCATGGCTCGCCGCCGAATGGCGCACAGGAGCGGAGTGGGGGACCGGCCGCCGTCTCACAGCACTGGCAGCCCTCCACGAGCGCTACAGCGAGCGGCTCGCGGCGCGCCTCTGCGGTCCGTCGCAGCTTCTGGCTTGCCTGCGACCCTTCTGGGATTACCTCGACGCCGCTGTCGGACG
>CABRGT010000079.1 GCA_902470475.1 uncultured Porphyromonadaceae bacterium
GCCCCGGGCATATTCGTGCGCCTCGAGGCCCTGCAGCACTTCACGCGCGCGCTGCCGCTGGTAGAGACCGACGGCGACTGTCCCCGCTGGGGCTACGACACCGAAACCGCCCTGCGCGCGGGCGCCATCCGCGGCGTCGTAGGCGAGCTGCAGTACTACCGCCACTGCCTTCCCCAGGCCTCCGATCCCACGGTGATCCTCACCGGCGGCTCGGCCGACCTGATCATCCCGTATATCACCACCCCCATCACCGTGGAGCCCAACCTGGTGCTGATCGGTCTGAACAGCATATTGAACTACAATGAAAATTAAACGACTGCTGACGGCCCTCGCGGCCATTGTAACTGCCGCCGCTGCGGCCTACGCCCAGAACGGCACCCTCTCCCCCTACTCGCGCTACGGCTACGGCCTGATCAGCGACCACGCCACCTCGGCCCAGACCGCCATGGGCGGCGTAGGCTACGCCATGCACAGCGGCCGACAGATCAATGTGATGAACCCGGCCTCGTACGCGCGCGTCGACTCGCTCACATTCCTGTTCGACATGGGCCTCGACCTGACGGCCGTCTGGAACAACGAGACTTTCGACGGCAACCGGATTTCCGACAAGGACTTCGGCGGCGGACTGGGATACATCACCATGCAGTTTCCGGTGACAAAATACCTCGGCATGTCGGTAGGCGTGCTGCCTTACTCGTCGGTAGGGTACTCGTTCGGCAACGGCATCGACAACGGCTACGCCTCCCGCTCGGGCGACGGCAGCATCAACGAGCTGTATCTGGGCATCGGCGGCCGCATCGCCGCCCCGATCTCGGTAGGTGTCAACGTATCGTACCTCTTCGGCTCGACCAACAACTATACCTACGCCACCACCGACGGCGGCTCCACCTCGCTGTTCAAACGCGAGCTCGAAGTGCGCGACTGGCACATCAACGCCGGCCTGCAGTATGTCCAGCCAATCGGCCGCGACGTACTCGCCATAGGCCTGACCTACTCGCCGGCCAAGAAATTCCTCGGACATTCGCGCACCTACCGCCAGGACCTCACCGCCGACAACACCCCCGAGGAAGTAAGTTCGGGCAAGCTCAAGGACAGCTATTCGATGGCGGCATCATACGGCGCCGGCATCAGCTACACCTGGCGCTCGCGGCTGACCGTGGAGGCCGACTTCACATACCAGCCCTGGTCGAAGGAGAAGTACGACGGCGTCAAAGGCGCCCTGGCCGACCGCTACAAGATAGCCGTCGGCGCACAGTACCAGCCGGCCCTGCGCGGCGGCTACTTCCGCCGGATACAGTACCGCGCCGGCGCTTTCTACGACCGCGATTACATCAGGATCGGCGACAACAACGTGCGCGAATACGGCCTGGCCTGCGGCCTGGGACTCCCCGTACCGGGATTCAAGACAATGGTCAACCTCGGATTCGAATGGCTCCACCGCCAGGGCACACCCGACGCGCTGGTGAAGGAGAACTACCTCAACATCACCATCGGCGTCAACTTCAACGAGACGTGGTTCCGCAAGAACAAGATCTACTAAAACCCGCGCCGGCCTGCCCGACACAGACTCCCATTCACACAAGGCCATGCGCGGACTGAGGACACTGCCGATGCTGATCGCCGCCGCGGCTGTCGCCGCGACAGCCTGGTCGTGCCGCGAGGAACGGCATTCGTTCGTGCCCGGCATCACCGACCCGCAGAACTCGCCCACGATGACCACCTTCGACGTGGCGACTCTGATCAGCGACTCCGGCTATACCAAATACAAGATCGTGGCTCCGCTGTGGGAGGTCTACGACGAGGCCGAAGAACCCTACTGGCGCTTCCCGGAGGGCCTGGACCTGCAGCAGTACGACAGCCGCCTGCGTCCGGCCGCGAGCATGGTGTGCGACTCGGCCGTCTATTTCAGCCGCCTGCGCCTGTGGCGTCTCGACGGCCATGTGGTGATGGTGAACACCCTGCGCGACAGCTTCATCACCGCGCAGCTCTACTGGGACCAGTTCCACCAGGAAGTACGCAGTGACTCGTTCATACATATCGTGCGCTCCGACCGCATAATCGAAGGCTACGGCTTCCGCTCGGATCAGAACATGACGTCGTACAACGTCAACCGCCCCACCGGCATCATTCCCGTGGAACGTCCCGCCGGACAGCCGGCGGCCCAGCCGGCCGACACGATGCCGGCCGACAGTATCGACATGCAGCCCGTGATGCGGCGGCGCCCCGCTCCGGTGCGGGCATCGCAGCGTGCGGTCGACCAGGGCAATGTGACGCCTGCCTATATACCCCAACCCGTAAAAACACTGCCAAAAGACTGATGGATACTTCGTGGATAATCATCACTGTGGTGTCGCTGGCATTCTCGGCGCTCTTCTCCGGCGTGGAGATCGCGTTCGTGACCTCCGACCGCGTCCGCGCCGAGCTCGACGTGGCCCGCGGCGGCCTCATCTCCCGCATCATCAACCGCTTCTACAGCAACGGCGAATTCTTCATCTCCTCGATTCTGGTGGGCAACAACGTCATGCTCGTCATATACGGCATGGGCGCCGCCAGGCTCATCGAGCCGTGGCTGGGCACATTCACCCAGTCCTCAGCACTGATCCTGCTGCTGCAGACACTGATCTCCACACTGGTCATCCTGATCACCGGCGAATTCATCCCCAAGACCATATTCCGGATCAACCCCAACAACTCACTGAAAATATTCGCCCTGCCTGTCTTCATATTCTATCTCATCCTCTACCCGATCTCGTGGCTGTCGACGGCTCTGTCGCGATGCCTGATGAAACTCGTCGGCATCAAGACCGCCGATCCCCGCGTACGCGTCATATCCGTAGGCGAGCTCAACGACTTCCTGGAGTCCAACATCGACGACCTGGAGGAGAAGCACCGGGAGGTCGAGAACGAGGTGAAGATATTCCAGAACGCGCTGGACTTCTCATCGACCCACGTACGCGACTGCATGACTCCGCGCAACGAGGTCGTGGCCGTCAACATCGACACGACCGACCGCGAGGAGCTCAGCCGCCTGTTCACGTCGTCGGGCCGCTCGAAAATCATAGTATATAAGGACGACATCGATTCCATCGTAGGCTATATCCACGTCAGCGAGCTGTTCGACCCGCAGGCCGACTGGAAAGAACATATCAAACCCGTGCTGTATGCGCCGGAGAACCTGCTGGCCAACAAACTGATGCGTCGCCTTCTGCAGCAGAAACGCTCGCTCGCCGCTGTAGTCGACGAATTCGGCGGCACCGCCGGCCTGGTCTCGCTCGAGGACCTGGTGGAGGAAATTTTCGGCGACATCCAGGACGAGCACGACAAGAGCCGGCTGGTGGCAGCCCGCATCGACGAAGGCATCTACGAATTCTCGGGCCGCTGCGAAGTGGCGGCCGTCAACGAGCAGTTCGGCCTCGACCTGCCCGAGAGCGACGACTACCAGACCGTGGCCGGCTACATCCTCGAATCGACCGGCTCATTCCCGGCCCAGGGCGACAGGATAGCGCTGGGCGACTATATGTTCGAAATCATCCGCAAGAGCGCCAACCGGCTCGAGCTGATCCGCCTGACGGTCGTCGAGCACGAACACGGCGACGACTGATCACGCCATGCCACGCCTATCGACACTCTCGGCCATCGTGCGCTACGGCAAGCCGGCATTTCTGATCACGGCCGCCGCCGTGGTGGCCATGTTCCTGTTCATATCCACCGGACTGGTGCGCGACCTCTCGCAGCAGGAACGCGAGCGCATGGAAATCTGGGCCGACGCCACCCGCGAGATCATCAGTTCGGTAGCCGACGGCGACGGAGCCGTCAACATCGACTTCATGCTGCATATCATCGAAAGCAACACCACCATACCGGTACTGCTCACCGACGACGAAGGCAACATCCTGCAGCAACGCAACTTCGACCTTCCGCAGCCCGTCGACTCGCTCAATCCGTGGCCCCTGGCGCCTGCCAACGAGGAATTCCTGCAGCGGAAACTCGCCGAGCTGTCGAGAACCACCAATGTGATTGACATCGACGCCGGCCCCGGCATGAGCCAGCATCTCTACTACGAGGACTCCACTCTGCTCAAGCGCCTGAGCTTCTATCCTTACATAGTAATAGCCGTGATGCTGGCATTCGTGGCCGTGGTATATTTCGCCATGCTCTCGACCAAGCGCGCCGAGCAGAACCGCGTGTGGGTGGGTCTTTCGAAAGAGACGGCCCACCAGCTCGGCACTCCGATCTCGTCACTGATGGCATGGATGGAACTCCTGCCCGAAATGGGCGTCGACCGCGACACCGTATCTGAAATGAACAAGGACGTCAACCGCCTGAGCACCATCGCATCGCGCTTTTCCAAGATTGGTTCCGCGCCGCAGATGACGCCTACCGACATCAACGATACCGTAGGCTCGGCGGCCGCATACATGTCGACCCGCATTTCGAGCCGGATCCGGCTCACCACACATCTCGACACTGCCGACAGCCTGCAGGTGATGGCCTGCGCGCCGCTTTTCGAGTGGGTGATGGAAAATCTGATAAAAAATGCCGTCGACGCCATGGACGGCCAGGGATCGATAGATGTCAGCACCGGCCGCGACGGCTCCATAGCCTTCATCGAGGTGGCGGATACCGGCAAAGGCATAGCCCGCAAAAATTTCAAGACAGTGTTCCAGCCCGGATTCACGACCAAGAGCCGCGGCTGGGGCCTGGGCCTGACGCTGGCGCGGCGCATCATCGAGCAATATCACCGCGGGGCCATATTCGTGAAAAACTCCGTGCCGGGACGCGGCACCACCTTCAGAATCGAGCTTCCACTGATGAAATAAGCCCCAATATATTTTCCCGTTTTTCCTATTTTACGGAAAAATCAAAAAAAAGCGGCAAAATATTTGCAGGAATAAAAAAGTGGTCGTAACTTTGCACTCGCAATCGGGCAACAAACCCATGCAACTCACCTCAAGGCAAGAGAGCCTAGAACTAAAAAAATGGTGCGGTAGTTCAGCTGGTTAGAATACTAGCCTGTCACGCTAGGGGTCGCGGGTTCGAGTCCCGTCCGCACCGCCAGAGGAGAGAGGAGAATGAGAAATAGTTAATCTTCGGATTACGTTTCTCATTCTTTTTTTTGTATCCGGCCGCCCTGCCGGACATGACAGACAGACGCGCCGCAACAGGGTCGCCGATGCCGTCAAAAAAAAGTTAGCCTCATTAAGGAATTTTTTCTTTAATCGCTTTCAAAATCACAAAAAACGTTATAACTTTGCATCCGATTAACAAGGTGACGTTTCAGATTGTTTATCCTTTGCGGCGCATCAAGGCGCCGGATACGTAACTGACAAAAAATTAACCAATAATATTCTAAAAGCAAAATGAGCAAGTTAGAAGAAATCAAGCAGAGCCGTGTAGCCGGCGTGAAGGCCGACCTCGAAAGCTACGGCATCAAGGACATCAAGGAAGTCCTCTACAATCCTTCGTATGACGAACTGTTCAAGCTCGAGACCCTCCCCACCCTGGAAGGCTACGAGAAGGGTGTCGTGACGGAGCTCGGTGCCGTCGACGTGATGACCGGCGTCTACACCGGCCGCTCGCCCAAAGATAAATTCATCGTGCTCGACGACAAGTCGAAAGACACCGTATGGTGGACTACCGAAGAGTACAAGAACGACAACAAGCCCGCTACCGAGGAAGCCTGGAAGGCCTGCAAGGACCTTGCCATCGACGAACTCTCGGGCAAGAAGCTCTTCGTTGTCGACGGCTTCTGCGGCGCCAACAAGGACACCCGCATGGCCGTGCGCTTCATCATGGAGGTGGCATGGCAGGCTCACTTCGTGACCAACATGTTCATCCGCCCCACTGCCGAGGAACTCGCCGACTTCAAGCCCGACTTCATCGTGTACAACGCATCGAAGGCCAAGCTGACCAACTACAAGGAACTCGGCCTCAACAGCGAGACCGCCGTTGTCTTCAACATCACCTCGCGTGAACAGGTCATCATCAACACCTGGTACGGCGGCGAAATGAAGAAAGGCATGTTCTCGATGATGAACTACTACCTGCCTCTGAAAGGCATCGCATCGATGCACTGCTCGGCCAACACCGACATGAACGGCGAGAACACCGCCATCTTCTTCGGCCTGTCAGGCACCGGCAAGACCACTCTGTCGACCGACCCGAAGCGCCTGCTCATCGGCGATGACGAACACGGCTGGGACGACAAGGGCGTATTCAACTTCGAGGGCGGCTGCTACGCCAAGGTCATCAACCTCGACAAGGAATCCGAACCCGACATCTACAACGCCATCACCCGCGACGCACTCCTCGAGAACGTGACCGTGGACAAGGACGGCAAGATCGACTTCGCCGACAAGAGCGTCACCGAGAACACCCGCGTAAGCTACCCGATCGACCACATCGAGAAGATCGTGAAGCCCATCTCGGCCGGTCCCGCCGCCAAGAACGTCATCTTCCTGAGCGCCGACGCATTCGGCGTGCTGCCCCCCGTATCGATCCTGACTCCCGAGCAGACCAAGTACTACTTCCTGTCGGGCTTCACCGCCAAGCTCGCCGGTACCGAACGCGGCATCACCGAGCCCACCCCGACCTTCTCGGCTTGCTTCGGCCAGGCATTCCTCGAACTCCACCCGACCAAATATGCCGAGGAGCTCGTTAAGCGCATGGACCAGAGCGGCGCCAAGGCTTACCTGGTGAACACCGGCTGGAACGGCACAGGCAAGCGCATCTCGATCCGCGACACCCGCGGCATCATCGACGCCATCCTCGACGGCGCCATCCTGAAGGCTCCCACCAAGAAGCTCCCGATCTTCGACTTCGAGATCCCGACCGAACTTCCCGGCGTTGATCCCAAGATCCTCGATCCGCGCGACACCTACGCCGATCCTCAGGAATGGTACAAGAAGGCCGAAGACCTCGCCGCACGCTTCATCAAGAACTTCAAGAAGTACGAGAACAACGCCGCAGGCAAGGCTCTCGTAGCCGCAGGTCCCCAGCTCTGATCGTCCGACTCAGCTAAATAACACTTGACATAAAGCCGCCCGGCCCGGATGCATTCCGGACCGGGCGGCACGCTTATATCTTATAAAGCGCAATATTTGTTAAATATGTGAAAAAGATTTTGCCATACGGAGCGAAGGGCGTAATTTTACGCTCCTAAACGGTAAAAAAGTGATAGAAATCCACAATATAACCAAGCGCTACGGATCAGTTGAGGTGCTTCGCGGCATAGACCTGCAGGTGCGTCAGGCGGCCGTGACGTCGATCGTCGGACCAAGCGGCGCCGGCAAGACGACCCTGCTCCAGATCATCGGCACGCTCATCCGCCCCGACAGCGGCACCGTACGCTATGACGGTTCCGACGTGCTGGCGATGTCGGACCGCGCGCTGTCGCGGTTCAGATGCGCGACGGTGGGTTTCGTCTTCCAGCAGCACCGCCTGCTGCCAGAATTCAGCCTGCAGGAAAATGTGGCGATGCCGGCACTGATCGCCGGCACCCCCCGCGCCGAAGCCATGGCCGAAGCGCGCCGCCTGCTCGAGCACCTGGGCCTGG
>CABRGT010000080.1 GCA_902470475.1 uncultured Porphyromonadaceae bacterium
TTTTCCTTTCCCTCCAAATATTTTTACAACTTTTTTATGCTGTAAAACATAAAAATTTTATTCACTACTGAAAACCAAGCAATTATTGAGCCAACTTTTTTCGCAGTAAATCGACATGCTCATATCGCCCTTCCTAATTGCCTCACAAAAGTTCTTAACGATATTAACAAAAAAACTCCGCCCGGCCTGATCACCGATGCGGAGTTTATAGTTATTGTGAATTCTTATCAGCGGATGACAGCCTTGCGGACATCAGTGCCGCGGCGTACGATCACAACCTGACCCGAGGCCGGAATGGCCACAGGCTGACCCTGGAGATTGAAGTACTCAGCAGGAGCGTCGGCCGGATCGACCGAAACATTAGTCACACCCGCCGAGATGCGGATGTCGGCGATCATCTCTATATACTCGTCAGTCTCGTCCTGCCAGCCATAGCAGCCCAGAGGATCACTGCTGTCGCCGAACACACAGTCGGGAATGATCACTTCACCATTCTCAAAGGTCGAGCAAGCGTCGCCGAGCTCAGCCTTGGCCTCGTCGAGGGTATAACCGGCCGCGAGAGCATATCCGGCCAGATTATAGAGATAGTATTTGCCGTAGTCCTCGTCTTCGTAACCCGACACATGTCCTGTCTCAACGACCACGCAAGCCGGATCCGTAACATCGAATACGATGCCACCTATGCGATCGCCGACGTTATCGTCGTTGACAGCCGCACTGGGACTGTTCTTATAAGGATTCTCGAGACGGTAGCGGTTGGGATTGGCCGGATCGACCTGGAGAGCGACTTCATAGGGATATTCAACAGGGTCGATGCCATAAGCCGACATGATCCAGCCGTCGGTGAAGGTTGCGTTACCGGCAGCTTTCCACTGAGTATCGTCGGGCACGGGTACATCGCCAGTCTCGGCGTCAAACGACACCCAATAGCCGCCCCAGTACCAGTAGCCGTCGGTATCCTCGGCCATCAGACAGTCGGCAAGGTCGAATTCGATATAACCGTCGTCGTATGTGCCGGTGATACCGTTCACGGCAATAAGACCGTTCTCGTCGGCCTCAGCCTCTTCCTCATCAGTCATGGCGAGGCGATAAGTTTTCAGGTAGATGCTGGCCATCGAAGTCTGACCGTCCTCATCCTCGACCTGGTAACGACCGAGCAGCTGATTGCCGGGAATGGTGAACTCGCCGGTGGCTGCATCATAATCTGCATACACGACTTCATCCTCGCCAAAAACAAGACCGGGGATAGCTATACGGCCGTTGACAACCGTGAACTCAACGTCGTATTCCAATTCGCCCCAATCATCTTCAGCAAAAAGATCGAAAGCGCTGAACGTGTAAACACCGGCAAGGTCGGCAACGCTCTGCGCAGCTACCTTAAAGGGATTGGGAGCATGCAGGCGCGTTGCCACTCCTTTATGAGCCGTCTTTACCTTTACAGCCGAACCTGCCACAGGCAGATTCAGTGACTTGTGGCTCAGCGGGGCTGCCGCATCAGCCGCGGCCGTCATACAGACGGCACCAAGGACAATAGCAAGTAACTTTTTCATCATTGTAAAAACTATTGGAAATTAAACATAGAATATCAGCCGATTTCATAACCACGGCAAACGGACCGCAAAAATAACACTATTATTTATAATCCGGAATACTCTAAGCTATTTTTATCATAAAATGTAACAAAAAAGCGTAATTTATCTATCATCGCGCACAAGAAATGGATAATAATCAAAAAAAAGCGCCTCTTTTCACAAAGTGGCGCTTCCGGGATTTCCTTAACTTTAAATTGGGGTTTTCCTAATGCTTTCTGTATCTTTTGCAGTGCAAAGTTAATACAGATTTTTATATTTAGGACTACCCCCCCAGTTAAATTTTGTTAATTTTTCGCATTCTCCCTCATTTTCCGCACACTAACCCGCGATATTGCCGATGCCTTGAAAAGCCTGCGGAAGTCGCCCGACGAAATCCGCGCCAAAGACGCCCTGTCGAGCGACAGCAGACGGGGATCGGGGCTGAACTCATGCAGCGGTTCAGGTGGCTCGCCACTATTATGAGGGCACACCCGCGCACAGACATCGCATCCGTAGACACGGCTTCCGGGCCTCATGGCGATATCAGCCGCATCGCGACACTCGATAGTGAGGTAAGAATAACAATGGCGCGCATCAAGGGCTCCGCCGGACATGAGTGCGCCACCCGGACACGCGGCCACGCATCGGCCACATCGGCCGCAGTCTTCACTCAAAGGCCCGTCAGGCCGCAACACACACGTAGTGATTATCTCCGCCAGAAAGACTCCGCTGCCCACTCCGGGAACTATCAGCTGCCGGTTGCGCCCTACAAAACCGACTCCGGCCTTCACGGCCCAATAGCGTTCAAGGACCGGAGCCGAATCCACCGTCACGCGCGAGACAGCACCGAACTGCGCAGCCAGCCATTCCGTCACCGGCTCAAGGCGGCTGCGCAACACCCGGTGATAGTCCTCGCCCAGCGCATAGTCGGCAATGAGCGGATGGTGATAGCCCCCGGAAGGCCTGTAAGGAAAAGCCAGTGATATTATTGACTGCGCTCCGGGAAACAGTTTCCGCGGATCGAGCCGGAGGTCTACGTTGCGCGCCATGTAATCCATGGTTCCGTGCCGTCCGTCGGCAAGCCAGCACAAAAAGTACCGCGCAGCCTCCGCGTCGACAGCACCGGCCCGCGCAATACCGACGGCACACGCGCCAGCACGACGGCACAGAGCTTTCAGCTCGGACTCAGGACATAGGGATAGGCTCGAATTCATAGCCCTGCGAAAGCAGCCATTCGATAGCCGCCGGCAACGCCACCCGCATGTTGGGTGCGGCCTTGACGGAGTCGTGGAAAACGATGATGGAACCGTTTCGGGCGAAACGCCGCACATTGTCAAGCACTTGCTCCGGAGTGAGCTTGCGCGAGTAATCGCGGGTCACCAGATCATACATTATAATATTATAATGCGACTTGATGATACGCGCCTGCTTCCAGCGCATGATTCCGTGCGGCGGACGGAATAGAATGGAGTCGATAAGCCGGTCGGCCTCGGTGATGTCACGGCAATAACGCCGCGCCGTGGTACGCATGCCCTGCAGATGATGCATGGTATGATTGCCGTAGCTGTGGCCGCGGCGCTTGATTTCCTCAAGCAGCTCAGGATGGCGCGCCACATTGTCGCCCACCATAAAGAAGGTAGCCTTTACTCCATAGCGGTCGAGGATATCGAGCACCCACGAGGTCTGCTCCGGTATGGGGCCGTCGTCGAAAGTCAGATACACTACCTTGCGGTGGCGCCGCTTTAGGCGCCAGAGCGCCTCCGGAAAAAGAAGGCGGTAGAGCAGCGGCGGACGTTCGATCAGCATGGCAGGGCTACACGATTACACAGAGATCACAGCAGTGCGGTCACCGCAGCCACGTCGAATCCGTACTTACCGGCAAGTTCATTAGTCAGCGCCATCGGCTCGATGCCTGCCGCACGGTGAGCCTGCAGCGTATTGAGAGCCGACTGCACCAGCTGGCGGCTCGGACCGTCCAGCTCAGGCAGCATACCCATCAGCTGCGCCTCCGAGGTACCGTCGAAATAGAGCATGACGGCCAGATGCGGATGCAGGTCATAGCTGCCACGCGTCTTCCATGCCGAGAGCAGATCGGCCTGATCGGGCTTGTCCTCAAGCGCACGCAACACATTGATACGGTTCTGTATCGCGATCAGCGTAGCCAGTACGTCGACATTTTCGATATCGTACGACAGCAGGCTGAGCTGTGCCGGACTGAGCGAGGCGGCATAGCGCGCGAACTGGGCGAATCGTTCCATGTTCTGATCCACCAGCGCGGCGGCCATGTCCAGATCGGCCTTGTTGCCGGTGGCCACGTACAGATCATAGTAGGCCTGCGCCAGATAGGCGACCAGCTGCCCGTCAAGCGGAGCTGCAGCCGCAGGCATCTTGTCGAGCATCTGTTTCAGCAGCAGGCGCGCCATGTCGTAGCGCGTGACAGGCTCGGGCTGACCGGCCTCCCTGGCATGTGTCTTGGCCCAGTCGGACGCGGGAAGCGTGCCGGAATTGATCAGGTCGCGTGCCACGGAGAAAATCGCCGTGCGCGTGGACGAAACCATGCGGCGCACCGTCTCGTCAAGATACAGGCTGCCGGGATTGTCGATGTCGAGGCCACCCCAGCGGAACTTGCCCATGATGTTCTCGTAGGCCGTATCGACCAAAGGCGACACAGGCGAGCCGGCAAACGGCGTCACCATCGAAGCCAGACCCGTCGACGCCATATAGGGCGACAGACCCAGATAGTAACTCGAGGGTACGGTCGACGCGAAATAGACCGGACGCTCAAAGTTGTTGTCGACCGAATTGGCGATGAAATCAAGCGACAGGGTGTTGCCCAGATTCAGACCACGCTTGCCGGTCTGAGTCAGGAACGCCTGCAGATCAGTGGCGGGCGAACTGAGATACGGGAGCTTGTAGCGCAACGATACCTCCGAAACGGTATCGACGCCGAAGCGCTCCATCACGGCGGTCGTATCTGCCAGCGGCATGTAAATCTTAGGATAGATCATCACGGCCTGCCCGACAGTCGCCGGCGAGGCATAGAGGTTCAGCAGCGACTCGCGCGCCGTCAGCAATGTGTCGCGGACAGGATAGACAAAACTATATGCCATCTTGTCGTAGGCATAGTCCGTCGGACGGGCATACATCGGCACGGGCGCGCCGTCGTACGAGGGGATGCGCTGCTGGTTGGCATACCAGTCGGTGGTAAGATACGAAAGGTTCACCACACGCACATCCGTGCGGTAGCCCTCGACCTCCTGGGCGTACCACAGGGGGAATGTATCGTTGTCGCCGTTGCAGAAGATAATGCCGTTCGGCGCTACGGACGACAGGTAATTCATGCCGAAATCGCGCGCGGTATAACGGCCCGAGCGGTCGTGGTCGTCCCAAGTCTGCGACACCATCTGCAGGGGTACTGCAGCGGCAATCACACAGGCGACTGCGGCCGAAGCCACAAGCGCGCCGCGATTGTCGGCCCGTGTCTCCTCATCCTTCTTCTTGCGGCCGGCGAGCATCTGGCGGAGTATCATGCCGATGGCCGGGATGCCGATGCCGATCCAGATCGCAAAGGCATAGAACGATCCGGCGAACGCATAGTCGCGCTCACGCGGCTGGCCGGGCGTCTGATTCAGATAAAGCACGATCGCGATACCTGTCATGAAGAACAGGAAGCAGATGACCCAGAACTGCTCGATGCCGCGCTGGGGATAGCCGGGTTTCACGTAGAGCGCCTGCCACAGCAGACCGATGATACCGAGCAGCAGAGGCAGCATGTAGAACACATTGTGGCCCTTGTTGCCTTCGCCGTACTCGTCGGGAAGAAGCGACTGGTCGCCCAGGCGCATATTGTCGATGAATGGAATACCCGATATCCAGTTGCCCAGATGGGGCTCGCCGTTGCCCTGCAGATCATTCTGGCGGCCGGCGAAATTCCACATGAAATAGCGCCAGTACATGTGCGAGAACTGGTAGTTGAAGAAGTAGCGCAGGTTGGTGCCGAAGCCGGGCTTCCACACCGACTGTGTTTTCACTACGTCGCCGTTGCGCGATATGTAGCTGTCGATCGTTGTCTGCGACGTCAGGTACGGCAACACCTCATTGAGACTGGCGAAGCCCTGGGCGGCCCAGCGGCGGCGCACCTCGGCGGGGATGTGATTCAGGTCGGAGATCTCATACTGAGACCAGCCCTTGTAACCCTCGACGTGGGCGGGATTGTCGCTGTAGACGCGCGGCAGCAGCATCGACAGATCGGGAATTTCCTTGTAATTCGGGTTCGACACAGACTCGACATATTCGTCGGCCTGCGTGTCGGAAGTCTTGGCCACCTTGTTGTGGGTCATCTTCGGATCGGAGTACGGACTTCCCTGCTCGTCGCGCAGGTATTTGTCTACGAGACGCGTGCGCGGCATACCTGTCTCGTCCACCATCACCACGTTGTAGACCTGGCCGTTTTCCTCACCGCTGATCACGTCGAGTTCCTCGGCGAATACCGCGCCGCTGAACAGCGGACGCTCGCCGTACTGCTCACGGTTGAGATATGACCCGAGCGAGAACACATTGTCGGGAGCGTTCTGATTCATGGGAGTGTTGGCATTCGAACGGATCAGCAGCAGCGCATACGACGAATACCCCACGAAAATCAGGAATACCGACAGGATGACAATATTGAACATGCGCACCGGGATCTTCGGGCAGGCGAAGAACACGTAGATGAACAGAGCCGCCGTAAGCAGCAGGCCTATCCACACGTTTCCTATGAAAGGCATGCCCGACAGCATCAGGCTCAGGCAGAAACTCCACTTGATGGCGGCAGGATTCTTCTGGCTGTACAGCGAGCGGATAGCCCAGATGAATACAGCCACAAGCAGCACGGCATATATCAGCACGCCCATGTTGTACGACATGCCGAACACGTTGACGAACAGCAGCTCAAACCACTGCGCCACCATCACGAAGCCCGGAACAAGGCCGTACAGAATCAGCGCTACGATCACGAACGACACCAGAAGGGCGATGAGCGATCCCTTGGCCGTGACATTCTTACATTTCTTGTAATAATAGACCAGCACTATCGCGGGTATACACAGCAGGTTGAGCAGGTGCACCGCGATCGACACGCCGATCACATATGCTATCAGTATCAGATATCGGTCGCTGTGTGGCTGGTCGGCGCGGTTCTCCCACTTGAGAATCAGCCAGAACACCAAGGCCGTACAGAATGACGAGAAAGCGTACACCTCGCCTTCGACGGCCGAGAACCAGAACGTGTCGCTCCACGTATAGGCCAGCGCGCCGCAGAAGCCGCCTGCGAATATAAGCGTCATCTGCCACCACGTCATCGATGTGGCGTCATCCGCCACGATCAGACGGCGGATCAGATGCGTCACCGTCCAGAAAAGGAGCAGTATCGTTGCCGCCGAAAGCAGCGCCGACATGGTATTGACAGCAATGGCTGCGTTGGCTATATTGTTGCCGAACAGCGTCACGAAAAAGCGCGCCGTGAGCATGAATATCGGGTTGCCCGGCGGGTGTCCCACCTCAAGCTTGGCGCCTTGCGATATGAACTCGGGGCAGTCCCAGAAGCTCGCTGTCGGCTCCAGGGTCAGCAGATAGGTCACGGCGGCTATCACGAACGATACCCAGCCGAAGATGTTGTTCAGTAAATTGTATTTTTTCATTACAAGAATGTGGTCACGGCCTCTGATAATAAGCCTATCAAGCCGCAAAGTTACAAAAATCGCCCTTACCGCCCCACGATTTAACACTCATTAATATACGGTGCCCGGCCTCCCAGGGCGGGAAGTCGGGCACCGGTCATGTTATTTAAGATTTTCGGCTGCGGATCAGTCGCGACGCGGGCCATGGTTGCCGCCCTCGCGACGCGGACCGCGGTCACGGCGTTCGCGACGCTCGCC
>CABRGT010000081.1 GCA_902470475.1 uncultured Porphyromonadaceae bacterium
TCCCTCCAAATATTTTTACCACTTTTTTATGCTCTAAAACATAAAAATTTATTAAAGAGATGCTCTTAAATCTGACTGCCAATAATTTGCGAAAATGAAAAAATCAGCCGATTCTGATGCCTGAGAAGCCCATGAAGGCCATTGCAAGCAGACCTGCCACGACAAGTGCTATCGGCACACCCTTCATCGAACGGGGAACGTCGGCCATTGCAAGCTGCGTGCGGATAGCTGAAAATATCAGCAAAGCCATCATAAAACCCAAAGCAGTGGATATGGCATAGACGAGGGAGTCGACAAAACTGTAGTCTTTACGCGTGACAAGGATAGCGACTCCAAGGACGGCACAGTTGGTGGTGATCAGTGGCAGAAACACTCCAAGGGCGGCATGGAGCGACGGTGAGATCTTACGAATGATGATCTCGATCATCTGCACTATGACGGCAATAACGAGAATAAACAGGATGGTCTGGATGAACTGAAGCCCGAGCGGCACAAGTACGAAGTACTGCAGAAGCCATGTTATGGCAGTAGCTATAGCCATGACGAAAGCGACAGCGCACCCCATGCCGATAGCCGAATCGAAACGCTTCGAGACGCCTATGAACGGGCAGATGCCGAGGAACTGCGCGAATACAATATTGTTGACAAAGATAGCCGCAATGATGATACCTATAATATGAAGCATAGCCTAACGTCTGATACGGTTAAAGAGGGCGATAATGAATCCAAGAACGATGAAGGCTCCCGGCGCAAGGATGAAAAGCAGCGAGCCATAGCTGTCGGGGTAAATCTGAAGACCAAACACCGTGCCGGCGCCGAGCAACTCACGCACGACACCTATAACTGTAAGCGCGGCGGCAAATCCGAGTCCGATGCCAAGGCCATCGAATGCGGATGCGATGACTCCGTTGCGCGATGCGAACGATTCAGCACGCCCCAGAAGGATGCAGTTAACAACGATGAGGGGGATGAAAATACCGAGCGCAACATTGAGCGCAGGCAACCATGCCTCCATGACAAGCTGAAGTATGGTCACGAACGTCGATATTATAATAATGAATGCCGGAATACGCACCTTGTCGGGTATAAGAGACTTCATGGCCGATATCGCTACATTCGAGCAGATAAGGACGGCCATGGTCGCCAGCCCCATACAAAGACCTGTAATGGCCGAGGACGTGGTGCCGAGCGTAGGACACATTCCGAGAACGAGCACGAAAGTGGGATTCTGCTTTATAAATCCGTTGAGGAAGATACGAAGTGGATTCATAGCTGTGACGTATAATTAATGTATACCTGGCGGGCATGGTTGACAGCACCGACAAAAGCACGGGATGTAATGGTGGCCGCCGTGATGCCGTCGACACTACCGCCGTCCTTCGTGAGCGAAAGTGCGGCATCCGTGCCGAGCACCGAGCGGTTCTCGCGCGGATCGCGGAACCATTCGCCGGCCTTTGCCCCGAGGCCGGGCGTCTCCGACTGGCTGAGGATGGCGTAATCGACGACTTTCCCGGAAGCGTCGAATCCGACAATCATCGATATATCGCCGCTAAATCCGTCGTGAGTGACTGTCTCGACTGCGGCGCCCACGAAATCGCCTCCCATTGTAGCCGGATATACCTTACAACAGTCGACAATGACTTCCTGCTGCAGCGGAGCGTTGTCGAACTGCGGGAGCACAGCCTCAACCGCCCGGGCAGCCGCTGCAGCCCCGGCCTGCTGCCGCGGAATAAGTGTAGCATTGTAACAAACAGACAGAGCTATGGCAGCCGCAGCCGATATGCCTCCGAGCGACAGGACCATGTTGCGAAGCGTGGACTTCATCGGGCAACACTCCTTTCCGCGAAGCGTGCCGGCTTCACAAAGCGGTTGATAAGCGGCGTGAGACCATTGCCGAGAAGGATAGCGAACGATACCCCTTCGGGATAAGCGCCCCAGACGCGGATGATGACGGTAATGACACCGATCAGCACGGCATAAATGAGCATGCCGGTGCGTGTCATCGGAGAAGTCACATAGTCGGTAGCCATAAATACGGCTCCGAAAAGCAGTCCGCCCGACAGAACGGTCACGGCAACAGGTTCGCCAACAGCCCAGGCGAAAACGGCGGCTGTGCCAACCATTGCGACCGGTATGTGCCATGTGATGACACCCGTTGCAAGCAAAAAGACGAATCCGACAAGTATGGCGACAGCCCCTACCTCACCGAGCGAACCGCCCATATGGCCGAGAAGCATGTCGGTATATGAGAGCATGCCGTCAATATTCTCGCCAAGCTTAAGCCGTCCGAGGATTGTGGCGCCCGTAGCACCGTCGGCCTCGAAACCTCCGCCCGGTAGCGGCCATGTGGTCATAAGCGCAGGGAATGATATCAGCAAAAATACGCGGCCAACCAGAGCGGGATTGAAAATATTGCAGCCAAGGCCGCCGAAAGCCATCTTGGCTACGGCAATGGCAAAGAACGATCCCATAGCCACGGTCCAAAGCGGCAGGGACGACGGCAAATTGAGCGCCAGCAGCAATCCTGTAAGTACGGCAGACAGATTTCCGACAGACGGTGCGCGCCGGAGCATGAAACGGTTGATCGCCCACTCCGTAACGACGGCGACACCGACCGCCACAGCTACAATCGCCCCTACCCTCCATCCGAAATAGTAAAGGGCACAGATAAGCGACGGCAACAAGGCGATGATAACGCAGAGCATGATCCGCGTTACAGATGCCGATGTGTGGATATGCGGTGATGATGAAAATATTAAGCGTGTCATTTCCTCAATGATTTTTCAGCTTTTATGATTGAGCCGACCTCGCGCCGTGCAAGGCGGATATAGTCGAGCAGCGGCCGCGACGATGGACATATATAACTACATGAACCGCACTCGATGCAATCCATGACATCGTTGGCGCGAGCTTCTTCAAACATCTGCAGGCAACCGCAGGTAGATACCAGATACGGCTCAAGGCCCATCGGGCAGACTGCGACACAACGGCCACAGCGTATGCACGGATCCGGAGTGCGGCGGCGGTTGCCGGCAGTCATGACAAGCAGCCCCGAAGTACCTTTTGTGACCGGCGCGTCGAGTGTGACGGCAGCACGTCCCATCATAGGGCCACCGACAATGACTTTAGAGCCATCGGGGAGATCTCCGATCAACTCGTTTATCTGCGTGCCGATAGCCACAAGATAATTGCCCCGGGCAGGCGTATCGCCCGTGACGGTGATGACACGGTCGACAAGCGGCGTGCGTAGGGCAGCAGCCATGTACACGGCAAATACCGTAGCGACATTATTCACGACAGCTCCAACAGCCGCCGGAAGGCCGCCGGAGGGGATCCGGCGCCCGGTCACTGCCTCAACAAGCTGCTTTTCGCCGCCCTGAGGATATTTGGTCTTAAGTATCCTGATTTCAATCGGCCATGTGGCATCGAGAGCCGAACGCAAAGCGGCCGCCGCCTCCGGTTTATTGTCCTCGATACCGATAACCGCGCGCCGGGCTCCCGTAGCGCGAAGCATCAGCTCTATGCCCTCGATGATGCAGGAGGGCCAGGTACGCATGAGAGCATCGTCGCACGTGAGATACGGCTCACACTCGCATGCATTGATAATCAAAATTTCGGGATGATTTTCGCCTGTTCTGAGCTTGACTTCCGACGGAAACGTGGCACCACCGAGTCCAACGACACCGGCAAGACGTACGGCATCAACGATTTCCTGCGGGGAGAGGGATTCGGACAGAGAGCGGTCGGGCGCGGTGCCTAGAATTTCCAACATAGACTTGCGCGCAAGCATATCCTGCTCATGGTCAGCATCGCCGGCCTCGATCACGACAGCCGGGCCGGCATAGCCGGAAGCGGCAGGCGCAGTTCCGACCTCCTTAACCGTCCCCGAAACAGGCGCATGTATATAGGAAGACAGCCCGGCAACGGCTTCGCCGATCACATCGCCGCGGGTGACATGCTGCCCGCGGACAACACATGCGCGGGCAGGAGCTCCGATATGCTGCGAAAGCAAGACAACGACACGGCGAGGGAGTTCAAGCGCCACAATCGGCATGCCGGCCGTGAGTTTGGCGGCATCGGGATGAATACCGCCTTTCTTAAATGTCAGTCGGCTCATAGTCCTTTTGCTTAAAAGTTGAAAGAATTGCCCCGGTGGGACAGACCTCGACACACTTGCCGCAAGCTCGACAGAGCGAGGGATCGATATATGAAAGATTGTCGGTTACCGCAACCGCACCGAAGGGACAGATTTTTGCGCATTTGCCGCAACCGATGCACGCCACGCCGCAGACCTTACGTGCGACGGCGCCACGGTCGCGACTGGAACATGCGACCCACACACGACGATCGCGTCTACCACGCGGTCTAAGCTCGATGAGATGGCGCGGACATGCCCGGACACATTTGCCGCACGAAGTACACCGTGCGGGATCTATTTCAGGAAGGCCCGTTACGGGACTGACAACGATGGCACCGTACGCGCAAGCGGCCTGACAGTCGCCACATCCGAGACAGCCGTAGGCACAGCCGGTCTCGCCGACAGCGGTGGCCGCCATGACTGAACACGACGAAACGCCGTCATACACAGCCCGGCTGGGACGGACATCGGCGCAACCATGGCATTTCAGCACGGCTACAGTAGGCTCGACCACTCCGGCATCGAGGCCGACAATGTCCGACACACGCTTCATGAGCGCCTGGCCCCCGACAGGACAATAAATACCGGCCAAAGAATCGGCCGAGGCACACGTCGCTGCAAAATCATGACACCCCTTGAAACCGCAGCCGCCGCAATTGGCGCCGGGCAACAGCCGGGTGATCTCCTCTACGACAGGATTTTCATCAACAGCAAACCTTTTCGATACATAATAAAGAAGCAATGCACCGACCAATCCGGTAATCAATATGACAGTTAAAGTCAACCAAACCAAATGCATAAAATCATCTTAATCAGACGGAAGCAGCCGCCACCGGCACATACGCTCGATACGACGCCTAAAAACAAACAAAATCAGATACCAGAAAACCAGCGCGCCGACACCTCCTAAAGCACACCACTCCTGCCCCGCACCGACATAATCGAGAGTGACGGCGGCAATGAGCATCAGGACAAGCGGTACGACGAAAAAGACCATCAGTGCAAGATGTTTCAGAGAACCGGCGGCGCAAACCTCCACACGGTCGCCGGGGCGATAAACCCGCCCTCCGGGATTACGAAGAGTAATGCGGCGGCAAGTGTCGCGGCGACAAAACAGCGCGATTCCACATCCGGCACAACTGCCGGATGATTCGCCATCGAGTATAACGATAATATCGCGACCGTCATCGGAGACGACCGCCGCACTATGCCGCGCAAACTTAAACACGATACTGAAAAATCTTTTTTAGAGATACAACGCTTTGAAATTCTCGCGCAAAGGTATCAATTTTTGGTCAAAATAAAAATCCTGCGCAGTAAAATTTATTGGAAAAATACGCCAAAAACAGGCACTTTCGGGAAAACCTATTAATTCGTCGAAAAATGTAAAGTCAGGACTTCATTTTCTGACGGCGCGTGAGATAGTCGCCGAACCACAGGCCGCCAAGAATCAGAGCGCAGCCGACATATCCGAAAACTGTCACGACCTCGTGAAGACATATCACAGAAAAGACCATAGTGAAAATCGGCTGCACATACATATAATTATTAGCCTTGACAGCCCCCATGATCTTTACAGTGCGTGCCCACAGCAGATATCCTATCAGAGATGCACCCAGGCCAAGGAACAGGAGATTGCCAAGCACAGGCCAGCAGTTGATGATATCAATGACCGAAAACTGCGGCGGCTCGACAATCAAGAACGGCAGCGAGGTAAGAATGCCGTAAAAGAATGTCTTGCGTGAGATAAACCAGACATCGTAAGTCGCATCGAGCTTCTTGAGAACCAGCGAGTACAGCGCCCAGCTGAAAGCGGCCATAATGGCGAGCATGTCGCCGAGAGGCTTGATCTCGACATTGAAACTGCTGTTGAAAATAATGCACGCCACCCCCAGGAAAGCGACAAGCGAACCAATGATCATGCCGCTACCGGGCCTGTCGCTCTTGTACATGAGGCCGACAAGCATGGCAGTGATGAGCGGCGACATGGATGTAAGCAGCGATACGTTGCTCACAAGCGTGTACTGCAGTGCGAAGTTCTCGGCCAGGAAATATACGGATCCCGACAGCATGCCGCACAGGCAGAGCAGGCCCTCGTCGCGCCAGTTATGGGAAAACCAACGGGTACGCTTGAGCAGAAGGACAAGAACGTAAGCGAGAAGAAATCGGTCAATATATATCTCGACAGGATGCATCCCGTGATTAAGGAGCACCTTGGTCGATACAAACGACACACCCCACATGCCGATGCATATCAATGCGCCTAAATGCGCCATGACCAATGGCATCAATCCGTGTCGCTTTAACTGATTTCGTGGCATTGTGACGTGTGAATAGTTTTTCCGACCACAAAATTAGTTAAAATTTCCGATAAAAATAAACTTTTTCCACAAATTGTTTGTAACTTTATCGACGGAAATTCATAACGACATAAAACCCATATAACTATGAAAATTCTGAAAATCTCGATCATCGCACTCCTGTGCGGAGCCTTCATGATAGGCGGTACAGGTTGCAACTCAATGACCAATACCGGTAAAGGCGCTCTGATCGGCGGCGGCGGCGGCGCAGGCCTCGGCGCAGGCCTCGGCGCTCTGATCGGCGGCGGCAAGGGAGCTGCGATAGGCGCAGCTGTAGGTGCGGCTGTAGGTGCAGGCGCCGGCACGCTGATAGGAAACAAGATGGACCGTCAGAAAAAAGAACTCGAGCAGCAGCTTGCCGACCAGGCAAAAGTCGAGCAGACGACCGACAAGAACGGACTCGCCGCAATCAAGGTCACTTTCGACGGCGGCATTCTGTTCCCCACCAACAGCTCAACTCTGAGCGAGCAGGCCAAGGCCGATCTATCGAAATTCGCCGCCAACGTAGAAGCGAATCCCGACACCGACATTCATATCTACGGCTTCACCGACAACACCGGCACCCTGCAGGTCAACGAGCGCGTCGCCAACTCCCGCGCGGCAGCCGTGCTGAGCTATCTGGCAAACCAGGGTGTGTCGCCTACCCGCCTCTCGGCCCAGGGCGTTCCGATGGCCGACTACGTAGCCTCCAATGAGACTGCAGCCGGCCGCGCTCAGAACCGCCGCGTCGAAATCTACATCACAGCCAACAAGGCTATGATCCAGCAGGCCGAGGAAGGCACGCTGAAATAACCCGATAATAAAATTTCAGACATCAGACGCTCCGACACTGCATCCGCAATGCCGGAGCGTATTCTTTTACGGATTGCAAATCGAGTAGGAGGTAAACACTAATCGCAGGTGTTTATCTCCTGCTTTCGTGTTTA
>CABRGT010000082.1 GCA_902470475.1 uncultured Porphyromonadaceae bacterium
ACTTTGCCACTGAATCGCAGTCATAAATTTATTTTGATTGTGGATTTAGTGGTGAGTAGGCGGGAGGGATACCCGCCTACTTTTTTCAACATTATCCCAACCACCACTATACAAATCCACTTAATCCACAAAAATTTATGGACACCATTGAAATTGAACGTGAAGTTTTCGATGCGCTCATCAGCCGTGTCGATTTTCTTCACAAGACCGTCAAGGCTCTTTACGAGCAGTTGCGCGACAAGAAACTGTCAGACTGGCTCACAACCAAACAGACCTGCGACTATCTCCACATATCTGAGCGAAAGTTGCGCTCAATGAAAGAACGCGGCAAAATCGGGTTCTCACATCTCGGACGGTTATCGCAATTCAAAGGAAGCGATATAGCCGGTCTGATTGTCAAGGAAAAAGCATCGGGGCAATGAAAGAAACAGTTACCGCCAACGACGCGCGCATACTGCGCCTGACAGCACAAGCCGATGAAATTACCGATATGTGCCAACGACTAAAAGAAGAATACCATCCATTACTCCACGGCAAGCGTTTCATCACCGATGCCATGCTGTCGGAGCTGCTTGGAGTTTGCCGACGCACAACACAGTACTACCGCGACCGGGGACTAATCCCTTATTACCGGCTTGACGGCAAAATCCTATATGCCGAGGACGACATTGAAATCTTCCTGCAATCCAACTACCGACCCAAATTCGACTGATACGATAACGGCAACCAAGCTCTACGCCCGGTTGCCGTTATTGTTGTGTTTTTCGCCGCCTTATGTCAGTTCATCATCACACAGTCGAATTTATGACGCATGGATGCCATGTCATCATATATGGTCTTTTCCTGCGTCTTTGCGTAAATCTGTGTCGTGCGGATGTCCGCGTGACCGAGCATTCGGGAAATACTCTCAATCGGAACATGGTTGCTCAGCGACAGTGACGCGAATGTATGGCGCGCCAAATGTGTTGTCAGATGCTTGTCAATCCGTGCGAGGTCGGCTATCTCCTTGAGATATGCGTTCATCTTCTGGTTGGTGATTACAGGCAGAACTACATCCTTTTGAAGGACAACCGGGTTGGTAGCGTATTTCTCGCTGATTCTGCGTGGCACGGCAAGCATCGGGATTATACTCATCTCGCCTGTTTTCTCACGGGCCTTGCGTATCCATGTATTACCCTCGGCATCGGTGGTGATATCGGAGCGTTTGAGCGACTTGATGTCGCAGAACGCCAGTCCCGTGAAGCAACAGAACACGAAGGTGTCGCGCACGACCTCAAGACGCGAGAGGTCTTTCAGGTCAAGCTCCATTACAGCCTTCAGCTCAGCCTCGTTCAGATGCTGACGCTCGGTGTGGGTGCGCTGGTATTTCTTGCCGATGAAAGGGTCGTGTGATATCCACTTGTGGGCGAGTGCATACTGCATAACATTCTTGACACAGCGCACATAGCGGACTGCGGCGTTGTTGGCACATCCTTTTTTCATGCGCAGGAAATGCTCGAAGTCATCAATTATTCCGGAAGTCACATCCTTGATGGGCATATCCTCAATGTTCTGCGTCAGTTTGAAGAATTCCTCAAGATAGACCACGCAACGCTCCCAGCGCTGATAGGTGGCTTTTACGATGTCGCCACGGTCGAGTTCTTCCTTACGCTTCACATTGGTTTCACGGAACACCTCACAGAGCATCTTCGGTTTCTCCACGGTGCCGAGGAAATGGTCACGAAGGATTTTCGGATTGACCATCTTTCCCTCCCTTACGAGCATATTGTGGATTTCAAGAAATCTGGCTTTGACTACCTCGATATACTTGTTAAGTTCGAGATCACGGCGCGAGCGCCCTTTCGACATGGCGCGCTTCTGATCCCAGTTCTCAGGGGCGACACTGCGGCCGAGGTTCATTTCTGCGATTTGACCGCTGACGGTAATGCGGACGAAGATAGGATACTCGCCGTTGCGGAGGGCACGGGCTTTCCTTGCTATGAAAGACAAGGTGAAATAAGAATCATGTAACATAATTTGAAATTGTGGATTAATGGTTATATAAATATAATCATTTTCGCCCAATTTCACAACAGGCAAGAGCCATAAACTCAATGTCGTATAGCAAATTCAGTGAACAGCTCCGTGAACAAGAACCGATGTTCATAAATCTGTTCACGGTTATTTTTCGTCAACTTCATTATATTGCATCGTTCTGCCGCCTTGTTCACGAATGACAGCGTTCCCGATTCCAGCGATACCGGCGTAAAAGAGTTAAAAACACGTCTGGATTAGGCATAATAGAGTTAAGAATATGAATTGATGTTAAAATTCAATTCTAAATACTCTAAAAGTGGGGTTTTGAACCTTGCGGAGTGTATGTCGGCCCCACTTTCAAGTTCGCAAATCGCAGAAAAACACAGAAGGCCAGAGGTTTGCGGTTATGTTTGCAGCCGTAGTGAACAAACTGTTCACGAATGCGACTGTTCACGATTTGTACACTGCCTAACTTTACAATGTGCGTTATTTTGCCGGATAGGGGTATTACAAAAATCGCTGAAACTGTCTTAGTTTCAGCGATTTGCTTGATTTTGCCGTTTGGCTTTGTGACCCCGTCAGGTCCGGTCATGAACGGATTGTCTGCAAAAGATCTTAGCCGCTGTATTAGTATCTGAAAGTATTCCCAAATGTTTTCTTGTTCCGGCATGCGGTATGTATATCGCACTTCTGCATCATCGTAGGAACTTCCGGGAATTTCACGGTAATCTTCGAATTCATGAAAATCTCGATTATCGCATTCCTGCCCGTAGTGGCTGGCCTGGTTGCCGCTTATTTCGGAGGCCGTGTCTATAAGAAAAACGAGCGTCGGAAAAAGGAAAAATCAGAAGCTCCCGGCAATGAATAGTACGCCGGGCTCTATACGCTGAAAGCCGGCGCAGCAGGTTTGGCGCCCGCTCCGTCGGCAATTTATGCGCTGATTCAGCCTACTTCCCGGCGTAGCTCAGTACGGTGGGCGATTCTACATCCACGCCGTACTCACGTGCGCGGGCCAGTATGGCGCGTGCCAGCTTCGGTTTCAGTTCTTCGGGACAGTAGCGGAAATAAGCCTCGGCGGCGCGCACATGGGCGGCGTCGGGCATCGGGTATTCGTGGCGTTCGGGAAGCCCGTAGATATCGTCGGGCAGCACCTTGCGCTCGTCGTGTGTAAGTCTGTCAGTCATTTTTTTATAGTATTGGTCGGTAATGTTTCGCGTGCCGGAGCATTCGGCTCCGTCATAGAATCAACATCCCGGCCGCGCTATTGGTTCACCCATTCCGAGGCTTCGCGCCGCGACGGCCCGTATGGCACCGTCGAGGGCGGATTCACGCAGTAGCCGCAGAACGGCACGGGATTGTCGCGCAAGCGCTTTACCTCGTCTATGTCGGTGATTGCGTCCACATCGAGCCAGTCGCCCGGCTCGTGGCGGAAATCCGTCCCGCAGGCCTTGTTCAGATGGCCGACACAGGCGCTGATCGAGCACGGATACAGCCTGCCGCCCGTTATCGACACGCATCCGCGGCTGTAGCACTTGAAATGTGCCAGCCGCCGGTTCTGCCCTTTCTTCGGATCGAGGCCGAAGCGCCAGAACCACCCTTCGGCCTTGCGGTCGCCGAACACCTCGGTGCGCACGCCGCGTTCGCGGCACAGCTCCAGGGCCGCGTCATAGTCGAATTTTACCGGATACAGCGTCACGGCCATGATGATGTCGAGCCGCCGGGCCGCTTCCCAGAATCCCTCCGGCATGCGCGGCAGCATCAGCCCGTTCGTGAACACATACAGCTCCTGTGTCGGGAAATGTCGCCGCAGGGCTTCCATTGCCTCCGTCAGCCGCGGATACAGCAGCGTCTCGCCGCCGATCAGGTAGGCCTGTGTCACCTTGTCGCCGCCTATCCGCCCAAGATGCTCCATCGATCGCTCCAGCCGCTCCGGGTCGGCGAACTCCTTCTCGGCCAGCGGCGAATAGTGGGTGCATCCCTTGCAGTTGAGGTTGCAGTAGTCGGTCACTACGAATTCCAGCCGCAGCGGCATCCGCCGCAGCTCGCGCCACTGGCGCCAGATTCCGTGCAGTTTCTTTATCGGGTTCATCAGCTGGCAGGTAGGGTAAGCACTTCTTCAAATATGGCCACCGCTTCGCCCACCGACTTCACATTGGCGATCGAGAAGCTCTGGCGCGAGGCGTTATGGCGGATTTTCACGCGCCGCGGATGCGCCGTGAGGTAGGTGAGCAGCCGTCCGAACATCGGCGACATGTAATATGCCCGGTTCGACTCGCCCACAAAGTATATGTACATCACGCCCCCTTTGAGGTTGACTTTCTCGATGCCCAGCCGCCGGGCCAGCCTCCGCAGCCGCGGCACGCGCAGCAGCTCCTCGGTCTCGTGCGGCAGCTGTCCGAAGCGGTCGCGCAGGCGCTCGGCGAATGCCTTCACCTGATCGTCACGCTCGATGCTGTCAAGCTCCTGGTACAGGGCTATGCGCTCCGAGGCCTGCGGCACGTATGTGGGCGGAAGCAGCAGCTCCATGTCGCTTTCCACCGTGCATTCGGCCACGAAGTCCTCGCTGTCCACGATGTCGTTGGTTGCATGGTCGAGTTCGGCGAATTCCTCCGTGCGCAGCTCCGTGACGGCTTCCTTCAGTATTTTCTGATACGTCTCGTAGCCCAGGTCGGCGATGAAGCCGCTCTGCTCGGCTCCCAGCAGGTTGCCCGCTCCGCGGATGTCGAGGTCCTGCATCGCGATGTGGATGCCCGACCCAAGGTCCGAGAAGCTTTCGATGGCCTGCAGGCGCCGCCGCGCTACCGGCGACAGCGGATTGCCCGGTGGCACCGTCAGATAGCAGAACGCCTTGCGCGAGCTGCGCCCCACGCGCCCGCGCAGCTGGTGCAGTTCGCTCAGGCCGAAATTCTGGGCGTTGTTCACAATGATGGTGTTTACGCGCGGCATGTCCACGCCGCTCTCGATTATCGTTGTCGACAGCAGCACGTCGTAGTCGTGCGCCGCGAAGTCTACGATCGCTTTCTCGAGCTGTTCGGGCGGCATCTGGCCGTGTGCCACGATCGTGCGTGCGTCCGGCACCAGGCGGTTCACCATATTCTGCAGCGTCATCAGACCCTCGATGCGGTTGTTGACGATGAACACCTGCCCGCCGCGGGCCATCTCGAAATTGATCGCCTCGGACATGAGGTCGTCATCGAGCGATGTCACCGACGTCACTATCGGGTAGCGGTTGGCCGGCGGCGTGGTGATCGACGACAGGTCGCGCGCGCCCATCAGCGAGAACTGCAGCGTGCGCGGGATGGGGGTGGCGCTCATTGTCAGCGTGTCAATGTTCACCTTCATCTGCTTGAGCTTCTCCTTGACGGCCACGCCGAATTTCTGTTCCTCGTCCACCACCAGCAGTCCCAGGTCCTTGAACTTCACCGTCTTCCCGATCAGCTTGTGCGTGCCGATGATGATGTCGATCTTGCCCGCGGCCAGGTCGGCCAGTATTTCTTTCACCTGCTTGGGCGAGCGGGCGCGCGACAGGTAGTCCACGCGCACCGGGAAATCCTTCAGACGCTCGCTGAAGGTGGTGTAATGCTGGTAGGCGAGTACCGTCGTCGGAACCAGCACGGCCACCTGCTTGCCGTCCGTCGCGGCCTTGAAGGCGGCGCGCACTGCTATTTCGGTCTTGCCGAAGCCCACGTCGCCGCAGATCAGGCGGTCCATCGGTCGGTCGCTCTCCATATCGGCTTTCACGGCCTTGGTGGCCGTCAGCTGGTCGGGCGTGTCTTCATACACGAACGATGCCTCCAGCTCGTTCTGCATGTACGTGTCGGGCGAGAACGCGAATCCTTTCTCCTGTCGCCGCCGGGCGTAGAGCTGTATCAGGTCGCGCGCTATGTCCTTAAGTTTCGACTTGGTGCGCTCCTTCACCTTGTTCCACTGCCCTGAGCCGATGCGGTTGAGCTTGGGCGCGACGCCTTCTTTGCCGCGGTATTTCGACAGCTTGTGCAGCGAGTGTATCGACACGAAGATGATGTCGTTGTTCTGATACACGAGCTTTATCATCTCCTGCGTGTGGCCTCCCACGTCGGTGCGCAGCAGTCCGGCGAACTTGCCCACTCCGTGGTCCAGGTGCACCACGTAGTCGCCCACTTCCAGCGCGTTGAGTTCCTTGATCGACATGGCCAGCTTGCCCGACCGCGCCTTGTCGCTGCGCAGCGTGTACTTGTGGAAGCGGTCGAATATCTGATGGTCGGTGAATACGCACGTCCGCGTCTTGTGATCCACAAAGCCCTCGTGGAGGGTCGAGTCAACGCCCGTGAACGTAATGTCGTCGCCGCGGTCGGCGAAGATGGCGCGCAGACGCTCGAACTGCTTGTCGTTGTCGCTCAGGATATAGATCTTGTAGCCGTCGGCGAGCAGCTTGCCGAATTCCGTGCCTATCAGGTCGAAGTTCTTGTGGTACAATCCCTGCGGCGTGCAGTCGAAGTTCAGTGTGGCGTCGGCGCCCGGCGCGTCGGGCGCCGACGTGAAGTACAGATGGCGGAAGCGGGCGTCCTCCTGCCGGTATTGCTCCGGATCCACCACGCGGCTCATGGCCTTCTCGTCGATGTCGCCGGCGGTCACGGCGTTCTCCGACATGTGTCCGGCCGCTATCTCCGCTATTCGGGCGCAGGTGCGGTCGGGCTCGCGGGCCACGATCAGCGTGTCCGGGTCTATGTAGCCGAGCAGCGACAGGCCGCCCTTGCCGCCTGTATGCGCGTCGATGTCGCCCACTATGTCGATGCTCTGCAGGCGTGCCTCCGACAGCTGTGTCTCGATGTTGAACACACGTATCGAGTCAGCCTCGTCGCCGAAGAAATCCACGCGGTAGGGAAGCTCCGCACCGTAGCCGAACACGTCCAGGATCGAACCGCGTACGGCGAAGTGCCCCGGTTCATACACATAGTCGACTTCCTTGAATCCGAGCCCTATAAGCCGCTGCTGCAGTTCCGACAGGTCGTAGCGGCCGCCCGTTTCTACGCTGACGGTGTCCCGGTCGATCTGTTCGCGCGAGGCCACCTGTTCAGCCAGGGCCTCGGGGCATGTCACCACATATTTCAGCGATTTGTCGGCCGTACCGAGCCGGCGCAGGGCCTCGGTGCGCAGTATCACCGACGGTGGATCGACCTGGCCGTACTTGATGTCGCGTTTGTAGCCCGATGGGAAGAAGGCCACTGCATCCTCGCCCGCGAGCCGGGCCAGATCGTGGTACAGATATCCGGCGTCATCCGCATCGAAGCCTATTACCAGCAGCGGGCGCCCCGGCTTCACGCCGATGCCGGCAATGGCCATGGCGGCCGCCGATCCCGCCGCT
>CABRGT010000083.1 GCA_902470475.1 uncultured Porphyromonadaceae bacterium
TATCCACACGGGATCCCTCCGGGATCCGCCCGCTTTCCGCGGGCTTAGTCGGCGCAGGCGGTTGCCATGAATCCGTTCTCTAAGATTTCGTCGGTTGCTATGGCCCCGTGCTCTTGTGGCGCAGGCGAGACGCCTGCTGTCCCTGTGGCTGCGCTGTGAAAATTTAAAATGAGTGCGACGGCACGGGGAAATTTGCGGAAGAAAAATTTGGAATCGGAGCAAATGTGGCTTATCTTTGCGAGATACAAATCAAAATATCTGAACCATGAAAAAGATTCTTCTTATCCTCGCAATAATCGCAGCACTGGCACTGCCCACGCGCGCCGAAAGCTACACCAACGAACAGATTATCGGTATGTGCGATACCATCCTGAATACGCCGTACGATGAGGACAGCCCCGACCGGATACAAATAATGGTACTGACCGGAAGGCTGATAGAATGGGGAATGGAGACCAAGGAGGTGACATTGGATATAGGCAACTGTTACAGAGCGATGGCCAAAGGCCTTAACGATGAACAGAAGTGGGCGATGTTGGGAGCGTATCTGGCCGCCGACATACGTTACCTGCTCGTAAACGGCCTCCACGCGAGTTGTCTGGAGAGCGTTCAGGCAGCAGTGCGCGAGGTGCTGGAGTATTATAAACGGGCCGACGGACGGATTCACGCAACCAGAACGCTCAAACGCCTTTGCCGGCTTAACGAGGAGCAGCTCAATAAGTATGTGGCCAAGAAGTACAAGCCCGGTCGGTGACGGGTGCAGCTGGCTGAAAGCGCAGGCGAGGACGCCTGCTATCCCTGTGGCCGCACAAACGTGACTTATCTTTGCGGTATACAAATCAAAATATCTGAACCATGAAAAAGATTCTTCTTATCCTCGCAATGATCGCAGCGCTGGCACTGCCCTCGCGCGCTCAAAGCTACACTAACGAACAGATCATCAGTATGTGCGATACCATACTGAATACGCCGTACGATGCAAAATCGCCCTCGGCAAATCACATAGATCAGTTGAAAGTCAGCGTTATGAACTGGGCTGTGGACAATCACGACATTAAGATTACGATCGGTCCGTGGAATGAGGACCTTTTTAAAGATCTCAACCAGGACCAGGCATCGGCGATGCTATACGCATATATAATGGCCGATCTGCGCTATATACTCGTGAACGGGCTGAAAGAGACAACGCTCGAAAGTGTGCAGGCAGCCATGCGCGAGGCGCTGGAGTATTACAAACGGGCCGACGGACGGATTCACGCAACCAAGATGCTCAAACGCCTTTGCCGGCTCAACGACGAACAGTTCAATAAATACGTGGCACGGCAGTACAAGCCTGCGCAGTGACAAATCAGAGCTGGCGGGCGACTGACTCGGCGTGGATGGCTGTCCAGATCTGACGCAGCATGCGCTCGCTGAGACCGCTCTGCGCCCCACGGGAGGTGCGGTCGTCGATCATCTGCTTGTAGCGCTCGGGCTGTACGACCGTCATGCCGCACGAGCGCTTGTACTTGCCGATCTCGTCGGAGACTTCCATACGTGCGGCAAGCAGCTGCAGGAGTTCGCCGTCGATGACGTCGAGGCGGTGGCGCAGGGCGTCGAGGACACCCGGAGCGCCGGGAGCCGCGGCGGCATCGGGTCTGGGCAACGATGCCATCAGCGCCGCCAATGCGGCAGGGTCAAGCTGCTGGGCGGCATCGCTCAGAGCACACGACGGGTCGCAGTGGGATTCGATTATCAGCCCGTCGAATCCCATGGTCATGGCATGCGCGGCCACTTCCTCCACCAGGCCGCGGCGTCCGGCTATATGACTTGGGTCGCACAGCAGCGGCAGCCCCGGGACCCGACGCCGCAACTCGAATGGAATGCTCCAAAGGGGCTCGTTGCGGTAGACGGAAGGACCGTAACATGAGAAGCCGCGGTGTACGGCTCCGAGGCGGCGCACTCCGGCCTTATAGAACCGGCTCACGGCGCCGATCCACAGGTCAATGTCGGGGCTGAGCGGATTCTTGACAAGGACAGCGACATCGGGATTGACGGCCGCGACGGCATCGGCCACTTCCTGTACGGCAAAAGGATTCGACACCGTGCGGGCCCCGACCCACAGACAGCTGACACCCGCAGCCACGGCAGCCCGCACATGAGCCGCGGTAGCCACTTCGGTGGCGGTAATCAGTCCATAGGTGCGTGCGGCCTCGGCGAGCCACCCGAGGGCAGGCTCACCGGCGCCCTCGAACGTTCCCGGCATTGTACGCGGCTTCCACACGCCGGCACGGAGCACACCGATTCCGGCCGAAGCCACACCGGCGGCCGAAGCCATAAGCTGTCCGGCGCTTTCGGCGCTGCACGGACCGGCTATGAACAGGCGCCCCTCCACTGTGCCCGGCAGCGGCTCAAATGACATTATTTCGCTAATCATGCCACAAAGGTAGACATTTTTTTGTAAAATGCATTTATTTGCATATCTTTGCACCGTGTTTCCGACATATATCCTATAATAAATTTCATATGACAGATTTTTACTTCATTTCCAGACTGCAACGCCTTGGCACGGCGGCCTGCGTCGCGTTAATCACACTTACATCAGCACAGACGGCAGCTGCCGAAGAATTTACCTTCGAAGGCATCAAATACAAGACCATAGATGCCACCACCGCAGAAGTGACTGAGGGCAACGACCGGGAGCTTACGCAAGCCCTCATCCCCGCACAAGTGACCTCCGGCGACAAGACCTACACCGTGACACGCATCGGCGACAACGCCTTTGACTTCTGCGAGAAGATCGCCACGGTGTCGATCCCGTCGACAGTCACTGAAATCGGCGAATACGCATTCGAATACAACTTCGCCCTGCAATCGATAAGCCTTCCGGCAGGAGTGACTTCCATCGGCCAATACGCGTTCTTCCAGTCGGGCCTCACCTCGTTCAGCGCGCCCGCGTCGCTCAAGACCATCGGTGAGGGCGCATTCGGTCTGTGCCCCGCCCTCGCGTCCGTGAGCCTCAACAACGGCCTGGAAAGCATCGGCGACCAGGCTTTCTACGAGACTCCCTTAGCCGAGCTCACCATACCCGGGACCTGCAAGACCATTGGTCTGCGGGCATTCTGCAAATGCGCCAACATCGGAGTCCTGACCATCCAGGACGGCGTGGAATCGATCGGCGACCGCGCATTCGAAGGACTTGAATCGCTCTATTCGCTGTATCTCGGCAATACGATCAAGACAATCGGCACCCAGGCCTTCGCCGACGCCGAACATCTGTCGGGCGACCTGACGCTGCCGGCAGCCCTGACTTCGCTGGGCGAACGTGCATTCGCCAACTGTCTTATGATCAGAAAAGTCAACATAGGCCCTGAACTTCAGGAACTCGGACTGATCGCATTCTCGTTCTGCGACGCACTGGCAGAATTCGTCGTGGACCCGACGAGCAAGTACCTTACCGCATCGGAAGGCATTCTCTACTCCAAGGACATGAAGGTGGCCTATGTGTACCCGCCCGCCCGTAACGGCGCGTTCGACATCCCCGACGGTGTCGAGATCCTCGCAGCCGGATGCGCCTACTATTGTACGGGCATCTCGTCGCTGACGCTCCCCTCGTCCGTGACTGCCATCGGCGACTGGGCATTCGCAGGATGCGAAAACATCCCCGAACTCGACCTGCCTGTCGTCCTCATGTACCTGGGCGACCACGCATTTGACGGATGCGTATCCGTCACCACCCTGATCTTCAACAGCCCGCTGGAAAAAATCGGACGCTACGCATTCTCCAACCTGTCGAACGTGACTTCAGTCGACATCCCGTCGACAGTAACCGAAATCGGTGAATATGCCTTCTCGAACAATTCCAAAGTCGAATCATTCATAATTCCTGAAGGTGTGACCAAGATAGAAAACGCCGTGTTCTACAATTGCACCGGCATGAAATCGGTGACGCTGCCCCGCGGCATCACATCAATCGGAGATTTTGCATTCTACTTCTGCGGCGCGCTTACGGAGATCGACCTGCCCGACGCCGTCACGACGCTGGGACAAAGCTCCCTGTATGCCTGCTGGGGCATCGAGGAGCTGAAGCTCCCCGAAAATCTCGAGACCATCGGACAGTATGCCCTGGCCGGAATGATGAAACTGCGCGACGTGAAATTCGGACCGAAGGTCAAGAGCATCGGCGCGTATGCGTTCTACTATGATCCGGAAATCCGCGAAGTGCTGCTGCCCTCCACCGTAGAGACAATAGGATCAGAAGCATTCGCAGGCTGCTCGGCAATGTACTCGCTGTCGCTGGGAGAATCCCTGATCGACATAGCGCCCCTGGCATTTGCAGAATGCATCGGCCTGACTGACATCTACTCGCACGCGACCAAGCCTGCGTATGTAGAAAACAGCAACGCTTTCGCCACATCGACCTACAAGGAAGCTACCCTGCACGTGCCCGCCGGATCGGCCGATGCCTACAAGACCGCAAACGTATGGAGCCGCTTCACCAAAGTGACCGAACCCGCCGGAATCACCGATCCTGCCGGCGCCGACGCCATAAGTATCGCCGCCATAGGCAACCGCATCGTCATCACGGGCGCCGAGACCGCCGTCATCTACACAGCCTCGGGCCAGATGGTCTACAGCGGCAGCACAGCCTCCATCCCGGCCCTGCCGCGCGGCCTGTACATCGTGACCGCCGACAATAAAACCGCTAAAATATCCTTATGACAACACGACTAATCTCACTCACACTGGCCATCGCCACAATCGCGCCGGCATGGAGCGCCGACTACGTGCCGCGCCCGAAGCGCAGCGCCAAGGCCGCCCCGGCGACAGCCCAGATATGGCGTCCGGGCACCCAGACCACGTACGAAAACTACGGCAGCTGGGAACTTACCGAAATAAGCCGCTTCACCTACGACCGGCAAGGACGTCAGCTGACCCAATATCTGGACTCGTACAGCTCAAACGGGGAAGTAAACGCCCGCTCCCTCTACACCTATGAGTACGGCAACGACAACAGCCGCTTCACACGCCGGCAGACCGACACAAGCACCGACGGAGTGTATTACGACCCGTCGACCCTCACCGTGAGGCGCTACGACGAACGCGTGCCGTCGGTCATCATCGAGAACACCGAATCGATATGGAGCGGAGCCGCGTGGGTAGAGAGAGGCAACTGCTACCGCCGCGAGATCGAACGCGACCTCAACGGCAACATCACCAGGGTAACGATATCAGTCCCCTACGAAGGCGAATACTCGCCTATGGACCGCCTGACCATCACGTACGGCGATGACGGCCGACCCGCGACAATGCTGCATGAAGTGCTCACACAAGGCACGGAACCGGGTACGTTCGTCTGGGGAGTGTCGCAGGAATACCTCGACTGCGTGTGGGACGAATGCAACGGACAGATCACAGCTGTAGAGGACCTGCCCTACGGCGGCAACCGCCTGTCAAGCGCGCGTATCCGCGTGGCCGAGGGTGTCTACGGAACGCTGAATTTCACGTATCCCGACGAAATGGGGTCGTACCGCTCGGTTCAGAAATTCGTCGACAACGGCCTGGTGAAGAATGTCATAGGTACGATGACCGTGCTGGACGAGTACGGCAGCTACGACTTTACGGTGGAGGAAATCTCCGGACTCGGCTCAATGATAGAGCGGTATGCCGAAACGGAGAAGTATCACCTGGACGAATACGGCAACGAGACGCTGATCTACACATCCGTCACCGAAAACGGCATTGAAACCATCTACGGCTGGATGCGCGGAGAAAGCGAGTACAACGCACTGCACGGATATCCGGAGGTGTACACCGTGTCCGAACGCGACCCAGATACGGGCGACTTCGAGCCCCGCATGCGCGTGGAATTCGCCGACTATATCGACGCGGCAGGAGTGACGTCGGTCGAGACGGACAGCTCCGCCGAACCTGAATACTACGACCTGCAAGGCATACGCATCGAAAATCCGACAGCTCCGGGCATATACATACGCCGGACCGGCACGCAGGCCGACAAGATCATCGTGCGCTGATCCGCACAGCTGCAGAGACAGAGAAAGCAGGCCCGAGGGCCTGCTTTCTCTGTCTGGCGCTATAGATACATTCTTCACCGGAGATGCAGGAAACGGCCGGCTGACTTATAAAATATTGTTAAAAATGTAAAAATTGCGTTGACCCGCTATAAAAAAGTAGTATCTTTGCTCATTAATAGATCACAAGCAACTATTTTTACCTTAAATCTATAGATCAGAACATGAAGAAATCTCTACTTTTAGCAGCATCTCTTTTTGTAATCAGCGGAATAGCGTACGGCGAGACCGTGACGATGGGCACCAACGAATATCAGATGGAGCGCCTGATCGAGCGCGAGATCGGCCCGGGCACGACTTATCTGCGCCTGCGACTTCCGGACTATCCCCTTAACGCCAACGTGGTGATGGTGGATCTGACCAACCCCTACAACCGCATCGAGACCACAGTGGCCAAGGAATCGTCGCGCGGCACAGAAGGCCTGGTGGCCGCCGCCAAGCGCCAGTCGAGCGAAGGACACCGTCCGCTGGCGGCAGCGAACGCCAATTTCTGGGTAGTAGGCTCGCAGCCCGAAGGACAGATATGGACGGGCATCACACGCAACGTGTCACTGCGCAACGGCAAGATGATCACCGAGAGCAACCAGCACCGCGACCAGTGGGACGGCGGCACGATGCGCACCGGCGTTGTGAGCGTGTCGTACGACAAGACCCTCTACATAGACTACTGCACCTCGTCGATACAGATCTCGAACGACAAGATCGGCTCGGCCGAAGTGCACCAGTGCAACAAGGGCGTGTGGAGCGACGAGATAGGCATGTACAACAGCCACTACGGCGCCTCGACCAAGTTCATGCCCATCAACTCCAACGGCAACTACTTCATAGAGGAACTCAACGACGCCACCGAGGTGATCCTCGACTTCGACGAAGGCCAGGAGTGGCTCAGCGGCCAGGACATGACCTTCGTGGTGAAAGAAGTGCGCACCGACGCAGGCCGCGGCACCCTTGGCG
>CABRGT010000084.1 GCA_902470475.1 uncultured Porphyromonadaceae bacterium
GACAGCCCTGCGCGTGGCGGCCGGAGCGCTGGCCGATGCGGCGCTGGCCGAGATGGGCATACGCGTATATGCCTACACATCGCGCATCGGCAATATCACCGTGCGCAACGATGTAACGGCCGATGAGCTGAACCTCGTCTACAAGCACCGCATGAGATGCCCCGACCCGGAGACCGACGCCGAGATGGCCCGGTTTGTGAAATACGTGCGCGAAGCCGGAGATACCGTAGGAGGAATCGTCGCCGGTATCATCGACGGCATGCCGGCCGGAATCGGCGAACCCGTCTACGGCAAGCTGCAGGCCATGCTGGCGTCTGCCATGATGAGCATCAACGCCGCCAAAGGATTCGACTACGGCATGGGCTTCGACGGAGCATGCCGCCTGGGCAGCGAGATGAACGACCACTTCGTGCAGACGACCGACGGGCGCATCTCCACTGTCACCAACCATTCAGGCGGCATCCAGGGCGGCATCACCAACGGCCGCGCGGTCAACTTCCGCGTAGCCTTCAAGCCCGTGGCGACACTTATGCGCGAGATGGCCGGTATCGACCGCGACGGACATCCGGTGGTGATACAGCCGCGGGGGCGCCACGACGCCTGCGTAGTTCCACGCGCCGTAGCCGTAGTGAGTGCCATGGCCTCGATCACGGTCTTCGACGCAATCCTCCTCGCCCGCGCCGCCCGGATCTGAAAGATATATAAAGATATATAAGGAAAGCAGGCGAGACGCCTGCTTTCCCTGTGGATCAATATTCGTCCCAGGCGCGGATCTCGACTTTGGAGGTCGGGAGGGTGGTGAAGGCCGTTATGAAGGCCGACGCCAGTCGGGCGTTGGTGAGCAGCGGTATGTTGAGGTCGATGGCGGCGCGGCGGATACGGTAGCCGTTGCTGATCTCGGCCGTTGACAGGTCACGCGGTATGTTCACGACCAGGTCAACCTCGTGGTTATGCAGAATCTCGAGGGCCTGGGGGTGACGGTCGGGTTCCGAGGGCTTGAACACGAGGGTCGACGGCACATCGTTGTCGGCAAGGAATTTGTGTGTGCCTTCGGTGGCGTAGAGCTTGTAGCCGTCCTTGGCAAGCCGGCGGGCGGCCTCGAGCATGGCGGCCTTGTGCTTGGCCGTGCCGGAACTGAGCAGCACGCCCTTGCGCGGCACGCGGTGGCCGACCGAAAGCAGCGATTTCAGGATGGCTTCCGAGGTGGTCTCGCCGATGCAGCCGACCTCGCCCGTCGACGCCATGTCGACACCGAGCACCGGGTCGGCACCCTGCAGGCGCGAGAACGAGAACTGCGATGCCTTCACACCGACGTAGTCGAGGTCGAAGGCGCTCTTGGCGGGTTTTTCGACATTCTCGCCAAGCATGATGCGTGTGGCGAGGTCGATAAAATTGATCTTCAGCACCTTGCTGACGAACGGGAACGAACGCGACGCGCGCAGGTTGCACTCTATGACCTTGATGTCATTGTCCTTGGCCAGGAACTGGATGTTGAACGGACCGGAGATGTTCAGGGCCTTGGCGATGGTCGACGACACCTTCTTGATGCGGCGCATGGTCTCGACATAGAGTTTCTGAGGCGGGAACTGGATGGTGGCGTCGCCTGAATGCACACCGGCGTATTCGACATGCTCCGATATGGCGTAGGCCTTTATTTCGCCGTCCTGGGCCACAGCATCCATCTCGATTTCCTTGGCGTCCTGGATGAATTCCGTCACCACTACGGGATGCTGCTTCGACACCTCGGCGGCGAGTTCGAGGAAGCGTACGAGATCGTCGCGGTTGGAGCACACGTTCATGGCCGCGCCCGAAAGCACGTAGCTGGGCCGGACAAGCACCGGAAAACCTACCTTGTCGATGAACGAGTTGATGTCGTCCATGCTCGTGAGTTCGCGCCAGCGCGGCTGGTCGATGCCGAGGCGGTCGAGCATCGCCGAGAACTTGTGCCGGTCCTCGGCGTTGTCGATGCAGGCGGCGGATGTGCCCAGGATGTTTACGCCGCAGCTGTCGAGACGCGTAGCGAGATTGTTGGGAATCTGGCCGCCGACCGAGAGGATGGTGCCGTGGGGCTGCTCGAGGTCGATGATGTCCATGACGCGCTCGAAGGTGAGTTCGTCGAAGTAGAGACGGTCGCAGGCATCGTAGTCGGTCGACACGGTCTCAGGGTTGTAGTTGATCATTACCGAACGCCATCCCTGCTGCTTGACGGTCATCAGGGCGTTGACCGAGCACCAGTCGAACTCAACCGACGAACCGATGCGGTAGGCACCCGAACCGAGGACGATGACCGATCGATGGTCATGCAGGTATTCGACGTCACTCTCGCTGCCGTTGTAGGTAAGATAGAGATAGTTGGTCATGGCCGGGTATTCGGCGGCCAGGGTGTCGATCTGCTTGACGACAGGAACTATGCCGAGTTCCTTGCGGCGACGGCGCACGGCCAGCAGAGCGGCCTGGCTGTCGGTCATAGCGTTCTTGAGCACGGAGCGGGCAATCTGAAAGTCACTGAAGCCCTGACTTTTGGCCAGACGCAGCAAGTCGGCGGGAATGGATTCGATATCGTCGAATTTCTCAAGATCTCCGGCGGTAGTGACAATGTTGTGCAGCTTGTAGAGGAACCAGCGGTCGATCTTGGTCAGCTCGTGGATGCGGTCGACGGTATAGCCGCGTGCAAAAGCGGCCGCCAGGGCGAACACCCGGCGGTCGGTGGGCGACGACAGGGCCTTGTCGAGATCATCGCAGCTGACCTGCTTGTTCTCGACGAAGCCGTGCATGCCCTGGCCTATCATGCGCAGGCCTTTCTGGAAGGCTTCCTCGAAAGTGCGGCCGATGGCCATGACCTCGCCGACGGATTTCATCGACGAGCCGATCTCGCGGTTGACACCATGGAACTTGCCGAGGTCCCAGCGCGGGATCTTCACCACCACGTAGTCGAGTGCCGGCTCGAAGAATGCCGACGTGGAGCGGGTGACATTGTTGCGCAGGTCGAAAAGGCCGTAGCCGAGTCCCAGTTTGGCGGCCACGAAAGCCAGCGGATAGCCGGTTGCCTTCGACGCCAGGGCCGACGAGCGGCTCAGACGGGCGTTGACCTCGATGACGCGGTAGTCCATCGAGTCGGGATCATATGCGTACTGTACGTTGCATTCGCCCACGATGCCGATATGACGGATTATACGGATTGCGAGCGAGCGCAGCTTGTGGTAGTCGTCGTTGCTCAGTGTCTGCGACGGAGCCACCACGATGCTCTCGCCGGTGTGGATGCCCAGCGGGTCGAAGTTTTCCATGTTACAGACGGTGATGCAGTTGTCGAACCGGTCGCGGACAACCTCGTACTCGACTTCCTTCCAGCCCTTGAGCGACTTTTCGATAAGCACCTGCGGCGAGAAGGCCAGGGCTTTCTCGACCAGGGCCGAGAGCTCGTCGGCATTCTCGCAGAAGCCGCTGCCGAGACCGCCCAGGGCGTAGGCCGCACGGACGATGACGGGGTAGCCGAGATCCTCGGCGATGGCCAGTGCCGACGGAATGTCGCTGGCGGCGCTGCTGCGGATGGTCTTGACACCGATCTGGTCGAGTTTTTCGACAAACAGCTCGCGGTCCTCGGTCTCGATGATCGCCTGCACGGGCGTGCCGAGCACCTTGACACCATACTTCTCAAGGACACCCGAGCGGTACAGCTCGACGCCGCAGTTGAGGGCCGTCTGGCCGCCGAAAGCCAGCAGAATGCCGTCGGGCCGCTCGCGCTCGATGACACGCTCGACAAATTCGGGTGTCACGGGCAGGAAGTAGATCTTGTCGGCAAATCCTTCGGAGGTCTGCACGGTGGCTATGTTGGGGTTGATCAGGACCGTGGTCACTCCTTCCTCACGGAGAGCCTTCAGGGCCTGTGCGCCCGAGTAGTCGAATTCGCCGGCCTCGCCGATTTTAAGTGCGCCGCTGCCCAGCAGCAGAGCCTTCTTTATGGTAGTGTCTTTGTTCATCATTTCAGGAGGTTGACAAATTCATCGAAAAGAAACTCGGTGTCGCGCGGACCGCTCGAGGCCTCGGGATGGAACTGTGCCGAGAAGTAAGGCAGCGAGCGGTGGCGGATGCCCTCGTTGGTACCGTCATTCATATTGACGAACAGCGGCTCCCAGTCGGGCGGCAGAGTCGAGTCGTCGACGGCGAAGCCGTGGTTCTGCGAGGTGATATAGCATGAATCCGTGCCGAGGCGGCGCACCGGCTGGTTGTGGCTGCGGTGGCCGTACTTGAGCTTGTATGTCGTGGCGCCGGCGGCCTTGGCCAGCAGCTGGTTGCCCATGCAGATGCCGCATATGGGCTTGCCCAGTGCAAGGGCGCGGCGTATGTGTCCTACGGTGATCGCGGCGAAGTCGGGGTTGCCGGGACCGTTGGAGATAAACAGGCCGTCCCAGTCGAGGGTGTTGAAATCAAAGTCCCATGGCACGCGGGTGACGCGGACTCCGCGGGCCACCAGACAGCGGATGATATTGTGCTTGATGCCGCAGTCGACCAGCACGACGCGTTTGCCGTCGGCGGGGCCGTACTCGGTGACGTCGCCGCACGAAGTCAAGGCGATCAGGTTCTCGGCGTTGGGATCATAGAAATCGACAATGTCGTCGGGCTGTCCCTCGAATACGATCTTGCCGAGCATCGAGCCGGCCTGGCGCAGATGCTTGGTCAGCGCGCGTGTGTCGATACCGTAGATGCCGGGGATTTTTTCCTCCTTGAGCCACTGCTCCAGAGTGCGGTCGGCCAGCCAGTGGCTGTGCTCCCACGCATAGTCCTGTGCCACGATGGCGCGGCAGTGTATGCGCGAGCTCTCGAAGTGCTGGCTCAGATCGGGCGAGCCGCCGCGCGGGGGGACACCGTAGTTGCCCAATAAAGGAAAAGTGGAGACAAGGATCTGTCCTTCGTAGGAAGGATCGGTGAGGCTTTCGGGATAGCCGGTCATGGCGGTGTTGAACACTACCTCGCCCGATGTGGGTGCTTCGTAGCCGAAACTGTGGCCTTCGAAGCGGGTGCCGTCTGAGAGAATCAGAGTGGCGCGTCTGGTTTGTCGCATGCGATTGTCGATTTAATGATTGGTTCGGCAATCTTTCCGTGTCGCTAAGCTTAGAATGGAAAGACTTTGCAAAGGTACAAATAATTTGCCGACCGCGCGTCACATTTCTCCCGCTTTTTTGCAGCGGCTTTTGTAGCGGCGCGTGCGGGCGTCGGAGATCGGGCCGGAAAAGTCGAGACCGAAAGCGAAGGTGTAGCTGTTGCCGCAGGCGTCGGTGTAAGGCTCTATGTCGTGGGGGCGGTCCTCGCAGTGGAGCTCGACGGCTGCCATCGACGCCGGCAGCTCAAACGGCAGCAGCCCCGATGGCTCGGCACGGCCAGTGATCAGGTCGAGGAAGGCCTGCGTCTGGACGCTGAATCCGACCAGGATGGCATCGGCCAGCGGCTCGACTTCGGACATGACTGTCGGATTCGACATGGCCATGATCACTATCACAGGTCTGTCGCCCATGGCGGCGCGTACAGCTTCGAGCATATCGAGATCGCTCTCGTTCTGGGCACGGGCCGTCTTGCCGCGGTACGACCTGTCGGGAAACGGCTCCGAGGGATCGCCCGCGAGACTGTGCGCGCGGGCCTCTGTGGCAGTATACGGGCGGTACTGCAGGGTGATGGGTATGTAGCCATTGCCACCGGCGGCCAGGTCGGCCTTGTCGTAGCCCATGCCGTAGCTCTTGGGCGACTCGATGTAGACAATGGCTGCATCGGCCTCGGCAGGATTATCGGTAAAGTCGAAATAGGGCGCTGCCTGCGCTTCAGAGACGGGCCGATAGCTGCGGGCCGGCTCGGTGCCGCCCCAGTAAGTGCGCACGGGGCCGACGTGGCGCACGGGCACATAAATCTTCGGCCGCCCCTGCAGCGGGAGCGTACGCCCGGCGTTCTTGAGCATGACAACCGACCTGAGCTGCTGGGCGTAGCCGCGTGCCATCCAGTCGCGCTGCCCGACGGTAGCCTTCGTCACGGCGGGATCGGTGTAAGGATTCTCAAACAGCCCGGTGCGGAAAATATTGAGCAGAAGACGCCGGGCCGAAAGCTCCATGCGCCGGCGCATCCAATCTTCACCATGCTCGCGGCAGCCCATTTCGTAAGCTTCGAGAACGGGACCTTTCTCGTTATTGCCGCCAAACTGGTCGACACCGGCCATCAGCGCCTTGTAGTGGCGCGCCGCCACGCTCATAGTCTCGACTCCCCAGGGCTTGCCGGAGTGAGTGCCGGGGTCGATCTGGTCGCCGGTGATGATCCAGTCGGTGCATACCACACCGTCGTAACCGGCTTCGCCGCGCAACTGGCGGGTGATGATGTCGCGGTCGAATGAGTTGCCGACGCGCTCGGCACCCTGGTCAGTGGAGATGGTGTAATATGGCATCACGGCCGAGGCGCGGCCCGTGGCGCCGTCGAGGTCGAAGGCTCCATGCTCGAAAGGATAACGGTGGTCGGCATAGCAGCCGCCCGGGTAGACGGCATACTTTCCGTTGCCGTAATGAGCGTCGCGGCCGCCCTCGCCGCTGCCGCCTCCCGGCCAGTGCTTGACCATAGCGTTGACGCTGCCCGGCCCCCAGC
>CABRGT010000085.1 GCA_902470475.1 uncultured Porphyromonadaceae bacterium
AGCACCCGGTTCCGGGCACTACGGACGGCGCCCGAAACGCATATCCGGGCTTTTAACGATTTTTTTGTCAGGACCCGGCGGCGGAGTGCGGGCGATTGGTTATTTTTCCGTATCTTTGCGGACGCTTATGGCGGCCGATGCCGCCGGCGGCACACAAAACTATGCTTGAAGAATTAGGAAAATACATAGTGGCGGTGGCCGACTTCCTGTGCGGCTATCCGCTGTTCTTTCTGCTCATCGGCGGCGGCCTGTATCTGTTCGTCAGTTCGGGGTTTGTGTCGCTGCGGCGGCTGCCGTCGGCTATGCGCGAGTTGCGCAGGAAGAACGATGCCCGCAACGGTCAGATATCGTCGGCCCAGGCTCTGGCATCAGTGATCGCGGCCACGGTGGGGCTGGGCAATATCGCCGGCGTGGCCATCGCGTTGGTGATGGGCGGCCCGGGGGCTATCTTCTGGATGTGGGTGAGCGCCCTGGTGGGCATGGCCACGAAATATCATGAAGGCGTGCTTGCCATCAAATACAAGGGTACCGACGACCGCGGCGAGCCGCAGGGGGGCCCGATGCATATAATCACGCGCGGACTGGGCCCACGTTGGACGCCGCTGGCCAGGTTTTTTGCGGTGGCGGGTCTGTTCGGCACGCTGTGCATCATGAACGCCAACCAGCTCACGGAGGCTTTCATGACCACGTTCTCGACTCCCGAGGGTATAGCGTCGTCGGGTTTCCTGAGCAGTGTCGGATCGGCTGTCGGGCTTGAGAACGCACAGACTTACAAACTGCTGTTCGGCATCGCGGTGGCTGCCGTGGTAGCTGTGGTGATACTGGGCGGAATCCGGCGCATAGCCAATGTGGCGTCGGTGATGGTGCCGTTCATGGTAGGCATCTATTTTCTGATGGTGCTGTATATCATAGTCACGCGCGTGGCCGACGTGCCGGCCGTGTTCCGCTCGATCGTGAGCGAGGCGTTCAACCTGCGGGCGGGCTTCGGCGCGCTGGCCGGCATCGCCATCATCGGCGCGCGCCGCGCGGCGCTGGTCAACGACGCCGGAATCGGCACGGCCTCGATCATGCACGGTGCCTCGCGCAACAACAATCCGGTGCGCGAAGGACTCATAGCCATGCTCGGGCCGGCCATCGACTCGGGGCTGGTGTGCACGCTCACGGCCACGGCCATCCTGCTTTGTGTGCCCGACCTGGGCGCTGTCGAGGGCATCAAGGGCCTGGAGGTGGCCATGACGGCTTTCGGCCGCGGCATCCCCTACGGGGAGTATCTGCTGATGTTCATCGTGGCATGCTTCGCGCTGTCGTCGATGTTTTCATATTCGTTTTACGGATCGACTTGCGCGTCGTACCTCTTCGGAAGCCGCCGCGCGCGCTGGTACAGCTACTTCTTCCTGGCCACGATGGTGATTTTCGCCGTGGTGCCGCTGGAAGCCGCCGTAGGCATGTGCGACCTCTTCTACGCCCTGATGGCCATACCGACCATGATAGCCATCGTGGGGCTGTCGCGTAAGGTGCGCGAGGAGACCCGGAAGTATTTTTCTAAACCGGAAAAGAAATGCTCGGATTCATAACGTGGGACGTAAGTCCCGAAATCTTCACGTGGCCTGTGACCGTAAGATGGTACGGACTGATGTTCGCAATCGGTTTCTGGCTGGGCTTCAATATAGTTGCCCGGATGTTCAAGCGCGAGGGCGCGCCCGAAAAGTGGCTCGGATCGCTGCTGATATGGGTGGCCGCCGGCACGATCGTAGGCGCGCGGCTGGGCCATGTGTTCTTCTACCAGTGGGACTATTATTCGCAGCATCTGGGCGAGATCCCGAAGATATGGGAAGGCGGCCTGGCCAGCCACGGCGGCGCCATCGGTGTGATCCTGGCCGTGATCCTGTTCTCGGTGTTCACGTCGAAGCGGTCGCCGCTGTGGACGTTCGACCGCCTGGTGGTGGCCATAGCGCTTGTGGGCGGCCTGATCCGTATCGGCAATCTGATGAACAGCGAGATCTTCGGCCATGCCACCGACCTACCGTGGGGCTTCAAGTTCGTGCGCTCGGCCGAGTGGCACGCCTTCTATGAGGGTGTGGCCTGCCATCCGACGCAGATCTACGAGGCGTTGTGCTACTTCGCGCTGTTCGGACTGCTGATGTGGATGTACTGGAAGAAGAACGCCGGGGAGCGCCCGGGGCTGATTTTCGGTACGTTCTTCATCGGCATATTCCTGCCGCGCTTCCTGATCGAGTTCATCAAGAACGATCAGGTGGCGTTTGAGTCGACAATGACGCTCAACATGGGCCAGTGGCTCAGCATCCCGTTCATCCTGCTGGGTGTGTTCTTCATAATCCGCGCCATGACGCGTCCGCGTGTACACATCGACTATCCCGACCGCTTTGCCGACGAAAAGGCGGCCCCCGTAAAGAAGAAGCAATGACGGTCAGTGAGTTCCGACGCCGGCTGAAGCCCTGGATGCTTCCGCTGGCGATGCTGTGCGGCATGCTTTTCCACGATGCGATCGATTCGGTGCAGTTTCTTGCCCCGTATCTGATCTTCACGATGCTGCTGATCACCTTCTGCCGGATCAGGCCGTCGGAATTCTGCGTCGGACGCCTGACTCTGGCCGTAGTGGGCGTGCAGGTGGCCGGATCTGTGGCGGCGTGGCTGCTGCTGGCGCCGGTCAGCCGCGATCTGGCGGGCGGAGCGATGATATGCATCCTGTGCCCTACGGCCACGGCCGCGCCGGTCATCACCGCCATGCTCGGAGGCAGCATAACCATACTGGTGGCGATATCCGTGATGAGCAACCTGGCGGCGGCGGTGTGCGTGCCGGCCTTTTTCGCTCTGATCGATGCCGGGGGCGCGTCGCACATCACATTCACCGGCGCGTTTCTGACCATCCTGTCGAAGGTGGGGCCGCTGATCCTGGCGCCTATGGCAGTGGCCCTGCTGCTGGAGTGGTGTCTGCCGCGTGCACACAAGGCGATAGCCGATCATCAGGGGCTGTCGTTCTACCTGTGGGCCGTGTCGCTCATCATTGTGGTGGGCCGGGCTGTGTCGTTCGCCATGCATGAGCCTGCCGACCGTATCCCCGAGATGATAGCGCTGGCTCTGGTGGCCGGAGTGGCGTGCTGCCTGCAGTTCGTGGCCGGGCGGCGGCTGGGCCGGGCCTACGGCGACAGAATCGCCGGCGCGCAGGGCCTCGGACAGAAAAATACCGTGCTGGCCGTGTGGATGGCCGTGACGTATCTCAATCCGATCTGCTCGATAGCCCCGGCGGCATACATCCTGTGGCAGAATACCATCAATTCGCTTCAGCTTTATTTGAAGGCGCGCCGCGAACCAAATGCGGCCGGGAGATGTTAGAAATCAAAGCACAAAACAATGGACAGTATGTTTGAAATATTGATGGGCCTGCCCCTGCTGCGCGGGGTGAGCGCCGAGCGCATGGAGAAGACCGTGGGTTCGTCGAAATTTCATTTTCTGAAATATCCGCCCGGCGAGACGATTTTCCACGCCGGCGATCCGTGTACCGACATAGCGTTCATACTTGCCGGAACCGTCAGACTGACCGTCCGCAGCGCCGACGGCCGCTTCGCGGTGTCGCAGCTGATCGACGGCCGCGATGTCATATCGCCTGACTTTCTGTTCGGGCGGCGCACCATCTATCCGGGCGACGTCGTCGCGCACGATACGGTGTCGATCCTGCGCATTCCCAAGAACGATTACATCAACATACTGACAAGCGACCATATATTCCTGTTCAACTATCTCAACATGCTGGCGATGAACGCTCAGAAGTCGATGGAGGGAATTCTGGCTGTTTCGTCGGGCGACATAGCCGAACGCATAGCCTACTGGATCAGCGCCACGACGCAGCCCCGCAGCCACAGCATCGTGCTGGAATGTTCGCGCAAGGACCTGTCGACACTGTTCAACACGCCGCGCACCGTCCTCAAGGCAGCCCTCGAGGAGATGAAAGAGCGCGGATTGCTTGACTATACGCCGCACAGCATCACGGTGCCCGACCGCCAGGCGCTGATAGCTCTGCTGCACGACCATCCCGAGTAGAATTAAAAATTTAGAATTAAGAATGCATAATTGGCCGCGGGCGGTGAGTTCGCGGCCAATTGTGTTTTATGCATTGCGCATTTTTTAATTTTCATTCTTAATTTTTCATTTTTTCAGAAGACGAGGGAGAATCCGGCTGAGAGTGAACGGAAATCCGGGGCCTGGGCGGAGGTGAGTACCTTGTAGGGCGAGTAGCGCAGGTAGACGCCGACGCACCCCAGGTTGATGTTGCCGATGAAGTCGACCGTGAATTTGCGCTGGCCGATGGAATTGGACGTGACGGTTGACGTGCGGTCCTCACCCGGTCCGCGCCACGATGTCTTGACCGATCCGTGGGTGTTGAGGCACAGCACCGGGCCGATGTGCAGCCACGAGGTCTGGCCGGCGGCGCGTCCGAGCCGTACGCCATAGAGGATCGGAAACTGCAGCGAGAATATCTTCAGGCGCGAGAAGCGCGGTGTGACGTCCTCGGGAAATTGCGCCAGCCCGACATGACCTCCGTCGGTCGTGAAAACGGTGCCGCGTGTGGCGCGGTAGTTGCGCCAGTCGATGCCGAAGCCCACGGAAACTTCCGATGAGTGGCGGTGGTATTTGAATCCGAGAAGGTTGAGCACACCGATCTCGAACGACTTGCCCATTTCTACTCCCATGCCGTCGGGGGCGCCCGGAGCGGATACAAAGCCGAACATCGGGCCCTGCATGAATATCTCGAAGTGATGGTCGCGGCCGCTGCCGAATGTGAAGCCGCGGTGGGTGCGCTGCAGCTTGCCCTCGGCGAATGGACGGCCGATGACGGTCTGGTCGGTACCGTCGACCGTGACGGTGACTCCTGTGGCCGACTCGACGATGCGGACCGTGTCGGGGCGTTCGAAGCGGTAGACGGTGTCGGCCGGAGCTGATGCGAGAGCCGGGAGACAGGCCAGAGTGGCCATGATAGCTATTATAGTCTTTTTCATAATTGTCAGAAACCGATGGTGATACCGAATGAAAGTTGGCGGAAGCAGGGGCCGAAGCCTGTGTCGAATACGCGGGCGGGCGAATAGCGCACGTAGAGGCTGATATCCTCGTCGAGGCCCAGGGCTCCGTAGAGGTCGACAGTCGCGAACCGCTGGTGCAGGTCCTTGTAGACCGTCTTTGTCGTGACGCCGTCGGCCTTCTCCTTTGTCGTAGCCTTCATGTAGGTGTTGAGGTTGAGGATGCCGCCGACCTTGATGGCGAGGCTGCGCCATATTCGTTGCTTGAGCATGAGGGGGATCTCGAAGCGGAACAGATGCATGCGGCTGGAGGCCTTCACGCCTTCGGGTGTAAGGACTATCGTCAGAACACCTCCGGTTCCCTCGAGATGCGCGCCGTGCGACACGTTGGCCGAGCGGTAGCCGAGTCCGATGCCGAGGGTGAAGTCGGGGCCGCCCTTGACCGGGGTGTAGCGCAGGCCGAGGACGTTGCGCAGGCCGATTTCCCATCCGCCGCGCATGCCGCCGGGAGCGTCGGCGCAGCGTGTGAGGCCGACATAGCATTCATCGAGCGAGAAAATGGCCCAGTGGCGAATGGTGCGGGTGGCCGGGTCTGACTGGCTGCGCGTGAACGGCAGTTCGATGTCCCACTGGCCGTCGATGTCGGCGGCTTCGGTCTCGGTGGTGTATTCGTAGGTGTATGTCTGGCCGGATTGACGGCCGTTGGCTGTGACGCTCAGCGACGAGGGCGTGACGGTCACGGTGACCGAGTCGGGGCGGACGAGAGTCGCGAGCGTGTCGCTGCGTTCGGCTGCGCGTGATGCGAGCGCGGCTGCGGCGATGCAGATCAGTGTAAGTATCTTTTTCATAGCAGTGGATGGATTTCAGTTTTTCTTGAGCATGGCCTTGATTGATTCGGGGCCGGCGGAGCCCTCCATGTAGATCAGGATAATGCGCTTGCCGCCGGCGAGAGTCTGGTTGAGGTAGAGGACGTATCGGCGTTCGTTGCGTGCCGGCGGCAGTGCCAGGAAAGCGTAGTAGAGGTGGCCGCCGCGGTAGACGGTCTCGCGGTCGACGGCCGAGGCAAGGTCGGCTTCGACGAAGCGCTCGAGCGTGGGGCCGTACTGCGGAGCATCGGTGATGGTCAGACCCTTGTAAAGGGTGAGATTGTGAGGCTTCAGCGCGTTGCCGGTGACGATTGTCTCCGCCGCGGCCGCCACGTCGTGGAACCGTCCGTCGAAAACCCGCTCGTCGCACTGCGGGCGCCGTGCCATGGCCGTGAGGGCGGCCAGCAGCATCAGGGTGAGGATTAAAAGCCTTGGTTGATTCATAATGTCATGATTTTGAGAGATTGCATGTTAGAGGAATTCGCCGAAGAGCTGCAGGTCGCTGCTGACGGCGTCGCCTACCGCTTCGGATGCCGAACCGAATTCGGCAAGCTGGCTGTCCATCAGCGCCAGAGCCACGGCCGAGTCGTCGGTCGGCTCCCCGGCGATGACGGCATAGCACTCGGCGGGAGTATCAGCCGACGGTGCGGCAAGCC
>CABRGT010000086.1 GCA_902470475.1 uncultured Porphyromonadaceae bacterium
CGACTCGCAGTTCGCAGCCATGCTCACCGCCGACTACGGCTGCACGCGCCAGGAGCTGGCCGCGGCCGCGGCCGCAGCCCTGCGTCTGCTGCTCAACGACTACAGCGCTTTCAACGTATCCACCATCGATTCGTTCTTCCAGACCGTTCTGCGCAGCTTCGCACGCGAGATCGACCGTCAGGGCGACTACCGCCTCGAACTCGACAGCGACTTCGCCGTCACCACCGCCGTGACCATGCTGTTCGACGACGTCAACTTCCGCGAGAAAGGCGTCGCCGAGAATGTGGGACGCTGGCTGCGCGACACCGCCCTGCGACGTCTCGACCAGGGCCAGGACTTCAACCCCTTCAACCGCAACGGCGCCGTGTTCTCGGACCTCACGCGGTATTTCAACAAGACGTTCAACGAGACTTTCACCGCCCACGCCGGAGAGCTGCACGACTTCCTGGCCGACGAAGGCGCCCTCGACCGCTTCTGCGACGCGATCGACAGCAACATCCAGGCACTTGCCCGCGATGTACACGACGCTGCGCAGCTGCTCTGCGACACCCTCGCCGCCGAAGGGCTTTCGGTCGATGATCTCAACGCGTCGGTTGCCGGACTTGTCGGGCGCTCGCTCGCCGGCACCGCATTCGACGATTCCGTGGCCAAGGCCGTTTTCGAGAAAGAAAGCAAGCGCGCCAAGTATCTGCTGGCTCTCGAAAGCCGCGACGAATCGCTTTTCGGCCGCGGCGGATTCTTCAGGGCCAAAGTAAATGCAGGCGACAGCGCCCGCGAGGCGCTGTTCAGATGGTTCGACACACTGCGCCCCGCGCTGGTGCGGACGCGCGTCTACACCGCCGTCACAAAGTCGATCAGCACCCTGAAGGCACTGACTTACATCAATGACTATATCAACCGCTTCCGCCAGGACAACAACCTGATACTGCTCGAGGACACCAACTCACTGCTGAGCAGCATAATCAGCGGTGCCGACGCACCGTTCATCTATGAACGCGTCGGCGTGGAGCTACGGCATTTCCTCATCGACGAGTTTCAGGACACATCGCGGCTGCAGTGGGAAAACCTGCAGCCGCTGGTAGCCAACGCCATGGCCTCGGGCGACGACTCGCTGATAATCGGCGACGTCAAACAGTCGATCTACCGCTGGCGCGGCGGCGACTCGTCGCTTCTCGACCGCCGCGTGCAGCAGGACCCGGCCCTGCGTGACAACGAGGTGCTGGGCACGACCGTCGACCGCAACACCAACTGGCGCAGCTCGCACGGCATGGTCCGGTTCAACAACACGGTCTTCTGCCGCATGGCCGCCGATGCCTCCGTCACGGGCTATGAGGGCGCCACACAGGCCCTCCCCGAAAATACCGGCATGCTGCCGACCCACATAAACGTACGGCACCTCAACTCGCCCGACGACGAAACCGTGCGGCAGCGCGTAGCCGAGCTGACCGGCGGCGATCCGCGCCTGCTGGAGGCATGCATGGATGGTGGCACATTCAGCCGCCGCCGCGCCGCCGCCGTAGTCTGCGGTTGCCGCATCATGCGCCAGCATGCCGCCGGTTACCGCTGGAAGGACATCGCAGTGCTGTGCAGACGCGTGGCCGACGGCGCCATGATCACCGGAATATTCAGCGAATACTTTCCCGAGATCAAGGTCATGTCGGGCGAGACGCTTATGCTCGAGAATGCTCCGGCCGTGAAGCTTATAGTCAGCATGCTTGAGATCATCGACTGCTCCTACGCAGGACTGCTGGCCGACACCGACACCGGCACCGACAGCAACACGCACACCGACGTAGCCGACCTGATGATGGACCGCTTCGAATATTATCTGGCGCACGGCGACACGATCGACATCGCCCTCGACAAGGCCCTGAGCGGCCGGGCCGACGGCGGAGCCGACGATCCGGAAGCCCCGTCGCTGATTTCCGACATAGCGCGACTGCGACGCATGGCTCCGGCCAATCTGCTTTCGACAGTCGAGGGCATCATATCACTGAAGATACCGCCTGCGCAGCGCATGGCCGAGCTTCCGTACATCAACGCTTTTCTCGACGCCGTCTGCGAATTCTCCGACAGCCACATACCCACGGTACACGCCTTCCTGGAGTACTGGGCCACTGTGCGCCACAAACTCTCCATAGCCGCTCCGGGCGGCCTCGACGCCGTCGACATCATGACCGTACACAAGGCCAAGGGGCTTGAGTGGCCCTGCGTCCACATCCCGGTCATGGACTGGGAACTCACCGCCCGCAGCAGCCCGGCCTGGTTCGATCTATCGGTCCTGGACGATATCGATGCCGCCGACCGGCCGCCGATCCTGTACATGACGCCGTCGCCGGCATTCACTCAGCCGGGAAGCCCGTTCCGCGACGCCGTAGCGGAGCAGATCCGCTGCGACAGCGCCGACAACCTCAATGTGGCCTACGTGGCCTTCACCCGCGCCGTAAGCGAACTCGACATCACGCTGACAGAAGCCGTCACCGACGGCGACGGCAGCCTCGGCGACGCACTCTGCCACGCCCTGCGCGCCCACGGACTGCCCCCGCAGGCCGACGGCGCCAATTCCGCCCTCTACCTCGATACGGCGCAGTACATCGACCCCGCCACCGGCGACTTCACCATAGGCGAGCCGACCGCTCCCCCGCAATCCGCGGAGAAAGAATCCGGCACTAAGAAAAAGCGGCGCCTCGTCGATCCCGAACCCTCCGCGCCGGATATGCCGGGATTCAACTTCGGCTCTACGGCAGCACGCATCGCCCGTGTCGATGATCTCACAGCCGATCCATCCGGAGGACTCGACGTGGAGTCCGGCGAGCCGTCGCCCATGCAGCCCCTTACGGACAGCGACGCCGATACGTCGGCGCGCGCCCGCGGCACCGGACTGCACGCCGTGCTGGCGCTGATGCATACCGCCGACGATCTCGCCCGGGCCGTCGCCCGGGTGGTCTACGATATGCCCGACGTCCCCGAAGGACTGGCCGACGAATACCGTTCGGTGCTCGAAGGTGCTTTCGAGGCCGCCGGCGACTACGCCCGCGCATGGTTCGGTCCCGACACACGCCGCGTACTGGCCGAGCAGACCGTCTACGATGCCGACCGTGGCGACAACTGGCGCCCCGACCGCATCGTATGGACTGCCGACGGCCACATCGACATAATCGACTACAAATTCACCTCGGCTCCGTCGCCTCGCCACGCCACCCAGGTGCGCGGTTACATGAACATGCTCCGCTCCATGGGCCTCGACGGCCTGCGCGGCTTCGTATGGTACCCCGACCTGAGGCAGATCATACCCGTCGACAACTGAAGACTGATGAAAATCCTCCACACCTCCGACTGGCACATAGGCCACACCTTCTTCGACTACGACCGGCTCGACGAACATGCCGCAGCACTTGACCGCCTCGGCGATATCGCGGCGGCCGAGCAGCCCGACGCCATGCTGGTCTGCGGCGACATATTCCACACCTACATGCCGTCGGGCAAAGCGCGCAGGCTGCTGGTGGAGAAGATCGACGCCATTCACCGCCGTGTTCCCGGCATGCGGATCATCATCACCGCCGGCAACCACGACAACGCCGCATATCATGAAATATTCGCCACTCCATGGCTGCGCGACGGCGTCCATCTCGTGGGTACCATGCCGGCCGATCCCGCCGAGGCAGTCATCGAGATTCCGGGCCGCGGATTCATCGCCGCCGTGCCTTACATCAGCGCCCGGCGCATCGGAGGTGTCTACGAATCGGTCGGTACGGAAATAGCCCGCCGCAACACCGCCGGGCTTCCGGTCGTGTTCATGGGCCACATAGCCGTGAGCGGCAGCCGCTCCACCGGCCACGACTCCGACGGCGTCACCGTCGGCAACATCGAATGCCTGCCGCTCGGAGTGCTCGGCGACGGACTCTACGATTATGCCGCCCTGGGCCACATCCACGGCCCGCAGACATTCGCCGGAGGCCGGGCACGTTACAGCGGCAGCCTGCTGCCGGTAAGTTTCGACGAGAAGTGGGACCACACCGTGAGCATCGTCGAAATCGGACGACGCGGCGACCTCCCCGCTGTGCGCGAGATATCTGTCGGAACCGATTACGGGGTCGAGACCATCGAAGGCGACTGGGACACGGCCGTAGGCGCCCTGCGTGCGCTCGGCCCGGAACACCGGGCCTACGTGCGGCTCCGCGTCACACAGGACGCTCCGCTTCCGCTCGATGCCGCCCGCACGGCGCGCGAAGCCTGCGAAGGCAAGCAGGTGCGGTTCTGCAATATCTTATATTGCCCGGCTGCTACAGCCGGCGGCGACAATGACCGCACGGCCATGAGCGTCGATGACTTCGAGGCGGCCACGCCGCTCGACATCGCCCGACGCTATATCGCCGCCCGCGGGATGGCCGTCACCGACGGGCAGATCGATCTGCTGCGACAGGTCATAGAATCAGTCGACGGGGAGGACCGCGTATGAAACTTATCAGACTAGAAATTCACAACATAGCGTCCATCGCCGACGCCACACTCGACTTTGCCTCCGCCCCGCTGCGCGACGCCGGTGTGTTCCTCATCAGCGGCCCCACGGGTTCGGGAAAGAGTACGCTGCTCGATGCCGTGTGCCTGGCCCTCTACGACAGCGTGCCGCGCATGGACCGCACCGACATGCGCTCGCGCACGGACGACCCGGCATCCGGCATGGCGCCCGACGACATCCGCCAGCTGCTGCGCCAGGGAGCTTTCGAGGGTTTCGCGCGCCTGACTTTCGAGGCCAACAACGGCAAGACCTACATGGCCGAATGGATCGCCGAACGCACCACGCGCCGTTCACGCGGCTCCGACCGAGGCAAGATCAAGGAACGGCGCCGATCGCTCACGTGTCTGAGCGATCCGTCCGAACTGCCGCTTGACAAAATAAAACCGGTCAACGACGCCATCGTGGCCCTTACCGGCCTATCGTACGGACAGTTCTGCCGCACCACGATGCTGGCTCAGGGAGAGTTCACCAGATTTCTGCTGAGCGATGACCGCTCGAAGGCCGACATTCTGGAAAAAATCACCGACAAGACCGTCTACGCCCGCATCGGCGCACGGATTTTTGAAGAGACACGTACCCGCGAGAACGTCGTGCGCGAACTTGAGGCAAAGCGCGGAATGGTTCGTCTGCTTCCGGCCGACGAACGTGCGGCACTTGCCGACGAGCGCACGCGTCTGACAGCCGAAGCCGCCGAAGGGCGCCGCCAGCTTGCCTCACTGGCGACCGCGCGCCAGTGGCTTGTACGGGAAGCCGAGCTGAAAGCGCGTCACGAGGCCGACGCCGGGAAGGTCGCACTGGCTCAGAAAGCTGTAGCCGACGAATCATTCACACTGCGACGCGAATTCATCCGGCGCTTCGACGTATCGGCCGAGGCCCGCAGCGACTTGAAGAGTTGTCAGGAAGCCTGGGCCGAGGCCCGGCGCAGCCGCATGGCCATCGATGCTCTGCACGGCGATTTCAGACGTTACCTGCGTATGAAACGGCAGGTGGCCGACAGACGCGACTCCGCACTGCAGGCAGCTGAAGAACTCGAAAAAAAGATCGCCGGATACGGCGTACGGAGCGAAGCATTCGCACAGGCTGCCGCAGTGAACGAATATCTTGCGGAAGCCATCGCCGCAAACCGTGCCATCGCCGATCTCATGAAACGGCGCACACATGCTGCCGAGTCGCTGCCTGAGCTTGACAAGACATTCGCCGATGCCGGAGCCGCAGCCGCCCGCGCCGCAGCCGCGACATCCGAGGCACGCGCGGGAGTCGACAGCATCACCGCCGCCATCGCGGCTTATGACTTCGCGGCCCTTACAGCGGCCCGCGACCGCGCGACACGATTGCTCGAAAACATACGCGCCGCACAGAAAGAGGCGCGGGACATCGACTCGGCCGAACAGATCTACACGTCCGACTGCGAGACATGCTGCTCCGCTCTGAAAAAGCTCCGCGAGTACGACACACTATGCGTACGACTCGCCGATGAGGCCGACACAGCCGCCAAGGCGCTCGAAAAAGCCCGGCGGCTCTACGATCTGGCCGCGGCATCGGCCGACGAGCACGCCAACGCACTGCGGTCGCTGCTCATCCCAGGATGCAAATGCCCCGTATGCAGCCGGACGGTCGACCACATTGTCGAGCCGGACACTGCCGCCGAATCGCAACTGCGCACCGAACTCAAAGTCGAACTTGACCAAGCTGTCGAATCCGACCGTCAGGCCCGTCAGGCCCTCACACAGGCCCAGGCCGGCGCACAGGCGGCCCGACAGATCTACGACCGCGAATCGGAGCGCCTGGCCAAAGTCCGCGCCGAACTCTACTCACGCCGACACCGGCTGACCGAAAAGTTCGAATCCATGCACACTACCGCCGATACGGCGGAAGCAGCCATTGCCGACGCTGAAAACCGGCGAGAAGAAGCCACTAAAACACTCGATGCCCGCGAAAAGCTTTTAGCCGGACGCGAGCGCAAACAGGTGGCCCTGACCAAAGCCACCGAGGCCGAGAAAGCCGCTGCCGCGGCACTCGAGCG
>CABRGT010000087.1 GCA_902470475.1 uncultured Porphyromonadaceae bacterium
ATCGGGCGTGCCGAGGACTTCCACCTGTTAGACTGAATACATGCTGGGCGAACAATTAAAACGGACGCAGCCAAAACCGGCTGCGTCCGTTTTTAATATAATAAGGTCTTACCGTTATCTGATGACAACTTTGGTTACCTCCGTGCCCTGACGGCGGATATAAACACCTGCCGAGGGATTGGCTACACGTACGCCCTGCATGTTGAAGTATTCGACGGGGGCCGAAAGGTTCGCATCAACATCAACGACGCCGTCGCCGGGAAGCGGAATGTCGCTGATCTTTGCCTGACGCTCGCTCTGGTCGTCCCAACGGCTGAACAGAAGATTGTTGTAGCCGATGGTGCCTTCCCAGGCCTGGAAAGGATTATCCTCGTCGACATCATCTTCCTCAACACGCTGGTGACGCAGCGAGATAGCGTCGAGACACCAGCGCTTGTTGCCGGCAACGGCATTGGTATTGCCGGTGAAGCTTGCCACATCGTCATACTGCAAGTCAAATACAAACAGATTCCAGCCACGGAAGTCGACAGGCATGTCGGCGCCGCGCATCTTGATACCGTCGGGATCCGTGCGTACCATCACATTCGTCTGGTTGTACGAGCCGTCGCCATATACCCAGAGGGTAAGAACGCCGTCGAAGAGGGTGCGGTACTCAGTCTTCATGCCCTGCGGATAGTGGTCGCGGATGAAGAAATTGTCGCTGGTGGCATCGCGGTCATAAACATAATTCATGGCGAACGAAGTGCGGTTGTCGATAGACGGACCCTGCTGCAGCGTACCTGCCGTGCTCTCCTCGATAATGATGCCCGAAGTCGAACCCGAGCCGCCGGGAGCCCACATGCCGTCTTCGTTGGTCAGGGGCTGGATCATCTCGGTGAAAGTGCAGTTGCGGTACTCGGACAGGAAGCGGAAGCTGTATTTCTCCGACTCATTGCCCGATGCGTCGGCAATGCCGCCGTTGTATGTGACGAGCACAGCGCAGTCGACGGTCAGATCCTCCGACGGGAAGAAGTGAAGCACCGACTTGCCGGCCACAACATCATGTGTCAGCAGACCGGTGTAAGTCTTGCCCGATGCATCCTTTACAACGATGCAGCCATCGTGCTTGTCGCCGTTGAACATGATCTCCTCATTGAATTCAAGGCGGATCGGCGGACGCTTCGTGTAAAGAGCCTCGGAATTGTCGGCCGGATAGGTCGATACGATATACGGAGCCTCGGTGTCGGGTTCGGCCATAGTGATGGTCAGCACATAGTCGCCGCCGGGCTCGCCGTCGCCGTCGCCGTCAAATGCGGTCTGTGTCTGCGAGTTCTTGGCGATGCTGCCGTCGATCTTAATATTATATGTGAACCATGCGTCGAGCTGCGATACATCGATCGACAGAGTGTAGTCGTTGATCCAGCTGAGTGTAACCTGGCCGTCGCCGTCGATCGAGAAGGCCTGCTCGACAGATTCACGGTCCATATTGCGCGAGAATGTCAGAACGAGAGGCACGATGTGCGACACATTTTCCAGATCCTCGGCCGAAACCGAAGCCACGACAGCAGGACGTGCATTAGTCAGAGCCACGTCGAGGAAAGTGACATAGTCTTCCGAAGTGGTGAGGCGGTCAAGAACCTGTGCGTTCTTCACGGTCACTTCGCCCGTCCATGTCTCATATCCCTCAGCGCTGACCGTCACAGGAAGTGTGGCGCCGGCCTCAAGACCCTCGAAGAAATAGAATCCGTTGTGGATCAGATCGGGATTGCGCGAGTATTTGCTGAAAAGCGACTCGTAGGTATCCGTAGTGTACGTGGCATCGCCGACGCTGATCACGGCGCCGTTGATCGGCTGACCGTTCTCGCTGTTGGTAATCACGCCGGTCATGAAAGTCTGACCCGGCACAGCCAGCTTGCGGTATGAAAGTATCGACTGGAAAGCAGCGAAAGCTTCAAGACGCTTATAATCGGCATTAAGATTGCGCTGCTGCTGTTCGGCCATGTCGTGATAGCCGCCTTCCGACAGGAGCGACGCCATGTTCGATTCACGGTTGACCGACAGATAAGGATACTGGTTGGTATGGGTCTGCGGAGTGCGGTCGTAGTAGCAACGGTCGTACCAGTTGCCGCGCGAAGGCACGCGCATCACGCCGCTGAGGTTGGGCAGAAGCAGCTCGCCGAAGGCTTTGCCGCCATTGGGTGTCTTTTCGATCTCGACACCGTCCTTGCGCCAGCCGCCGAAGAGGCCCAGAATGGAGTTCTGCGAGCCGGATGCGTCCGAGTGAATCGAATAGTAGAAGTCGGCGCCCCAGGCGTTTGCCATATCCGAGCGTTCCTGAAGGCCTACTACGGTGTTTTCATCGTAGCGGCACAGACGGAATGTCTCGCCGTCCACGGCAGTGGTGTATGTCTCAAGGAAATCCTTGATGTTGAGAGCGACAGAAAGGGTCTTCTCGGCTTCCGAATACCCCCAGAGGCCGCGGTTCTCCTTGCCGGAGTGGCCCGGGTCGATAAAGAGTTTGAAATCGCCCCAGTCAATCTTTTCCTGGGCCGAGATCGCCGGCATAGCCACCAGCGACATTGCCAAAATCATTGAGCCCTTGGCGAGGCTTGAGAATGTCGTTTTCATTTGTGGCTTAGTATTTTAAAGTTACAACATAGATCGACTGGTCGGCAGCGTTCTGGAAAGCCACCTTGGTTCCGTCGGGAGATACGGCCGGAGTCACCGGGATCATGTCGGTGCGCGAGGTAAGAGTGACGCTCTTGCCGGTAAGCACGTTCATCGCCAGCATTGTCGACGAAGTGTAGACCTGGCCGTTGTCCTTGACCACGGTATAGACGATCGATTCATTGTCGGGAAGCCACGACGGGTTGGAGCCAAGGCCAAGCGACTTGAGGCCGGTACCGTCGGCATCTATCACCCACATGCCGCGACCGGGCACCTGGAAAGCGATATGCCGGCCGTCGGCAGACAGTGCCGGGTTGATGATGATCTGGCCTGCGAATTCATTCAGGGCCGCAACGTTGGCTGCGACTTCGGCCGGCTGCGCCACCATCTGGTCGTAGATGCCGGGAGCACCCTGCCTGCGTCCGATGGCACGCATACTCGGCGCCTGTGCATTGCGGCTTCTGGCCACAATCAGTCTCGATGCGCCGTCGGTCACGTTCCACGAGCGGAGTTCATGCATCACCCGGCCGTTTTCAGTAATGTTCGTACGGCCAACGACACTTTCGTTGCCGTCCCACAGCATCTTATAGCCGGCGCCGGCCGCATCGGTCACCAGACTCAGGCCTGTACCGTCGGCATTTGCCACCATAATTCCGCTGTAATTGTCGCCAGTGACGGCAATCCTGCTTCCGTCAGGCGACCATACCGGCGCCATCAGGCCCGTCGGCGCCGACAGCAGGAGCTGGGGCGCCGAGGCACTGCGTGGCTGCGCAGCAGCAACGCCGCCGCACATCAGCAGAGCCATTCCGAATAAAGTAAAATGCTTCATCGATGATTTGATTTAAGGTTTGATGATTGATTAAGGTTATTGATATTCGTGCTGCAAAAATAGGATTTTACACGGAATTATCCAAACATTTCGAAATTAATTCGGCACTTTTTTCAATTTTGCCTTTTTGCGAAAAATATGCGATTTTTTATCTTCTGAATAATTTGCAATTATGAAAAATAACGTTACCTTTGCACGTCAATATAGCATTTGCTGATAGAATTGAGTTTAATTGAACTAATATCATAAGAAACCCCGATATGAAACTGACATTCAACATCGACTACCGTACCAACTGGGGCGAGTCGCTTTATATTGCAGGGCGTTCGGCCGACGGTGGCTCAAGACTCTTCGATATAAAAATGATCATCAGCGGCTCCGAACACTGGACGGCCACTGTTGAAATTCCCGACGAATGCGCTTCGTTCGAATATTCATACGAAGTACGACACGAAAACGGCTCAGTCAAGCGTGAATGGGGCACACCTCACATTTTCCGCCGAGGCCGCAACGCGCGCATCTACAACATCCACGACCGCTGGCAGGATCAGCCGTGGGACAAGCCTTATTATTCGTCGGCCTTCACCGACTGTATCTGCAAACGTCCCGACCCGGCCAAGGAAATATTGCCTCGTATAGGCCATGTCACTTTCCGTGTCGAAGCGCCGATGGTCAGCCAAAACTACCGGATCGCCGTATGCGGCGACGCCGAGGTTCTCGGCAACTGGGATCCCGCGAAAGCCGTAGTCATGTCGGACCACGACTATCCCGTATGGACAGCCACTGTCGATGCCCGCTCGCTTACACCCGAGACGCAGTTTAAATTCCTGCTTGTCGACGGAGCCGGAAACGCAGTGGCATGGGAAACGGGCGATAACCGCCGCCTCGGTTTCACGCCGCTGGCCGACGAGGCCACTGTCAGCGCCGGGATGCGGTTCATCAATCCCGTGGCTCCCTGGCGCGGTGCCGGGACAGCCATCCCGGTCTTCGCACTGCGCAGCGAGGAAGATTTCGGCGTAGGCGATTTCTATGATCTCAAGAAGATGATCGACTGGTGCAAGTCGACCGGACAGACATTCCTGCAGATTCTTCCGATCAACGACACCACCATGTCGCATACATGGGTCGACTCATATCCCTACAACGCCAATTCGTGCTTCGCGCTTCATCCGATGTATCTGCGTCTGGAAGCCCTCGGAACACTCGCCGACAAGAGCCGCCGCGAATACTTCGAAAACCTCCGTGTCCAGCTGAACTCGCTCGAGCAGATCGATTATGAGGCCGTGAACAAAGCCAAGATCGAATACTTCAACGAGATTTTCGACCAGGAAGGCAAGCGCGTCATCCAGTCGCCTGAATTCAAAAAGTTCGTCGACGACAACGCATCGTGGCTCGTACCCTATGCAGCTTTCTGCGTGCTGCGCGACCTCAACGGCACGCCCGTGTTCTCGCGCTGGGGCGAATATGCGGTATACGACGAAAAGAAGATCGGCGCATTCGTCAAAAAACACCGCCGCGACATCGACTACGTGATGTATCTGCAGTATAATCTGGCGATGCAGCTTGACCACGTGCACAAATACGCCCAGGCGGCCGGCGTGGCCATCAAGGGCGACATTCCGATCGGCATATCGCGCGACAGCGTCGACGCCTGGACCTATCCGGCACTGTTCAACATGAACAGCCAGGCCGGAGCTCCGCCGGATGATTTCTCTGTTCTGGGACAGAACTGGGGCTTCCCGACCTACAACTGGGAGGAAATGGCCCGCGACGGCTTCAAATGGTGGAAAGACCGGTTCCGCAACATGGCCAAGTATTTCGACGCCTATCGCATCGACCACGTCCTGGGCTTCTTCCGCATCTGGCAGATTCCGACCGATGCCATCCACGGACTGCTCGGCACGTTCAATCCGGCCCTTCCGTTCACCGTCGACGAACTGCGCTACAACTACGACTTCTGGCTCGACATCGACCTGCACACCACACCGTTCATCTACGACTGGTTCCTGGGTGATTTCTTCGGAGAATATACCGACGAGGCTCGCGAACGCTTCATGTACCATATCGGTGGCGGCCGTTATAAGCTCAAGGACCCCTTCGCCACACAGCGCGCCGTGGCCGACTACTTCGCGACCCAGGAAAAGAACGAGAAGAACACTCGCCTGTGCAACGCCCTGCTGGGACTGATCGATCAAGTGCTGTTCGTCCCCGATCCCGTCGAGCCCGGCAAATATCATCCGCGCATCTCGGCACAGTTCACTTACACCTACCGCTCGCTCAACGACTACGAACGCTGGTGCTTCGACCGCCTCTACAACGACTTCTTCTACCGTCGTCACAACGACTTCTGGTACGGAAAGGCTATGTGGAAGCTTCCGCCGCTCATTGATTCGACCTCAATGCTCACCTGCGCCGAAGACCTTGGCATGATCCCGGGATGCGTGCCCGCCGTGCTGAGCGCCCTGCAGATCCTCACCCTCGAGATCCAGCGCATGCCCAAGGATCCCAACCAGGCATTCGGCAACACGTGGGGATACCCCTATTACAGCGTGTGCACGACATCGACCCACGACATGGGCGGCATCCGCGCATGGTGGGAGGATGACCGCGCCGCCTCGTCGAAGTTCTTCCACGAAGTGCTGCACGAACCCGGCCAGCCCCCCTACTTCGCCGAACCGTGGGTATGCGAGAAAATTCTCGACCTGCAGGTGAAGTCGCCTTCGATGCTGTGCATCATCCCGCTGGCCGACTGGCTGTCGATGGACGGCGACCTGCGCCGCGACAATCCAGCCGACGAGGTGATAAACGTACCGGCCAATCCGCGCCACTACTGGCGCTACCGCATGCATCTGTCGCTTGACCGGCTTAAGAACGCCGAAGAATT
>CABRGT010000088.1 GCA_902470475.1 uncultured Porphyromonadaceae bacterium
CCTCCGATCCGGGCCGCCCGCCGCTTTGTCATTTTTAGGAATAGACATCCATATGTACGGTTTTATCGTTTGTTAACATTATTTAACAATGGGGGGGGTAAAAATTGCCTTTTTACGTAAATTTGCAGTCGATTATGGAAACCCTGCTTTTCCGTAATCGTAAAACTGTGTAACTATTTTTAACCAATCCCAATCTATGAAAAAATTATTGCACATACTCTTGCCCATGTTGTGTTGCATTATTGTAAATCAATCGGCATTGGCTAACAACAAGACGTATTATGGTAAGGTCAATGCATCTGTCGCATCGACCGGTGGTGGAAAAGTATATGTTTCCACCTCATCCGATCTTCCCTCCGCCGACCAATACGGCACCACATCCTCGGCTGTCAATACGGCAGAGGGAGGCAGCAGCTCATCTTCCGCCAACGTTTCGTTCTATCTCTTCGCGCAGCCGGAGCAGGGAATGAAATTCGATCATTGGGAGAAAGACAATGCCACTGTCAGCGCGACGTCGCCCTACACGTTCGCTGCCACAAGCACGACTGAAGGCTCCCCGACAGTACATGATCTGACAGCGGTGTTCTCAAAGCTTGAAGGCGTGATGGTATCGACCGATCAGCCCGGATACGGCACGGTGACCATCAACAAGGCCGATAACAAAATCGGCGATGCCGTGACACTGACCGCTACTCCGACCAAAGTCCCGGGATACGGCTGTGCCAACCTCGTGGTGAAATTCAAGGGCTGGTACGACGAAGAGGGCAATCTGTTGTCGGCCGAGCCGAAGTACAGCTTCACCGTCGAAAAGGTGATGAGCATCAAAGGTGTGTTCGAGAACAAGTCCACCGTAGTCTCGGGGGGCTATTATCGTGTGCGCTCGTCGTTCAACCGCGTGATGACCGTCGACGGCTCCTATACCATTAGCGGTACCAATAATGATTTGACCGGTCTTCTGTCGTGGACATTGCCAACGGGATATGTCGCAGCGGACTTCAACGGAAAAGTTTTCAACAATGACACCGACCCGATGGAAGTCGAGACAATGCCTTCGACCATCATCCAGCTCAAGGGCACTCAGAATGGCGACGGACTTACCGAAGCGATCGGATATTCACAGGGTACTGATACAAAGACGTTGACGGGTAGGACTTTCACCGTGCAGCATAGCTCCGGCATGCCGAGCTATTATGAGATCCTCAGCGGCAGCTACTCGCTCAAGCATGGAAATACCAATCCGTCGGGCGGTGCGATCGTAATGGTCGGTAATCAGGGGCAGAACGCCTACCAGTTTATGGCAGTACAGCCAATCAACGAGAATACCGTCGACGATTTTTGGTTCGGCGTGCACCCCGAAGAAGCGATGGAATATGACGGCGGCTACTGGGCCTCGATGTACGCTTCGTTCCCTTACAAATGCTATGAACCCGATGGGGTGGAGGCATATTATGTCAAAGAGTGCGTGGTCCGCGACGGCGTCAGCTACGCGCAGCTTGTGAAAATTGAAAGCGGCATTGTGCCTCCGGCCACGCCGGTGCTGCTCAAATGCCGTGGTTTCGAATCCTCCAAACAGAACCGCCTGATTCCTCTTGATCCCGATGCCATTGAGATCGCGCCGATAGAGGGAAATATCCTCGCGGGAGAATATCAGCTCAACAAATCGGCAAACGATCCCGGCCATGTGGCGTTCGACGCCGCTTCGATGAGAGTGCTGGGGCTTGGTTCTGACGGTATCGTCGGCTTCTACAGCCTCGAAGGCACTCCCGAACTCGAGCGCAACAAGGTGTACCTTGATCTGACAAAGATCCCCGCTCCGGCCCGCAACTTGCCCGTACGTCTCGAGGCTGCGGCTTCGGGAGCCGGTGAGGGTGCATCCGCAGAGCCTTCGGTTGACGGATATTTCAGAATCCAGAGCAAGGCATGTGAGGCTGCCGACGGCGGCTACATACAGATCACAGGTCCCTTCACAGCGCGTCCTGACCAGGAATTCAGCCAGGCGGCGACTGAGGCCGGTTCTGTAATATATGTCAAGGCTTATCCGGAGACTGTCAACGGCAAGGTATGCCACCGCATCGTGAACCTGCGCTCGCAGGGAATCGAGCTTTGCGGCGGAATTGACACCGATTATATGGCCAAGTTCTCCGAAATTGTAGCCAATACCACCGGCACGGCTTCTGTTTTCGAGGAGCTGATGTGGTCAATGGTCCGCCAGGGCTTTACGGACGGTTATACTTCCGTTGGCCGTGTGGCTCTTGAAGCGATGATAACCATAGTGGCGACCCGCCTCGAAGAAGATCCGGCTGTAGAGGCCGGTGAGCTGGAGGCTTTCGCCCGGAGGTTTGCAACCGAGGTGGCCGACAAGATCAACCTCTCGTTCTATCTTGAAGGCAATGAGACCGACGGGTTCCGGATATTCTATGATGTTCCGAACCTGCAATGTGTGAGCGACTGGTATCTTAAAGATGAGAATAAGGAGACATTCGAGAAAGGCATGGCGGCAATGCGCGCCTATATGACCGCAAAAGAGGGCGTCGGCACGGGAGAATATTTCGATCCCGCCGAAATAGCAGAGATGCAGTCCTGGGGCTACGATATCACGGCGAAATACACTCCCGGAGCCGACGGTATCATAGCATCGTCGTACGAGCAGATTTTTGCCGATCCCGACCTTCTGTTCAACTGGCTGAAGCTTAACATGATTAAATTCATGGATCCGGAGCGGTGTCCCAAAATCACTCTGCGCGGATACTATCTCCCCGATATCGCCACCGAGCTGCGCAAGCATCAGTTAAGCAACATGCTCATAGGTTATTTCCCCGACATCATGCCCGATCGCCGTTATTTCATTACCAATGGCAAGGGAGCGGGTTCCGACGGTATCCTTGATTTCTCCAATGAACAGCATGCCGATGAAATGGGCGATTACTCGCGATGGCTCCTCAAACCGGTGACCGCCGATGATGACGCTTATCTTTGCTTCCCGGCGCAGGCCGTGGATGCCGACGGCTACTATGCGGCAGTATATACCGACTTCCCGATGAAAGCCGAGAATCCCGGCACGACAAAGTTCTATGTGCTCCAGAGTGAAACCAAGACGGCCACGGTGAAAGGCACTGAAATCGCCTACTACGAACTTGATCCGTTTGAGGCCGATGTGGTTCCGGCACGGACTCCTGTACTGATCGAGATGACAAGCTCCGACCACACCACTCACCGCATCGTACCCGACTACGAGCTCGTATGGAACCTTGCGGAACTCCCCGCCGCCCCCGCCGCTATTCCTGTCAGCGATAATGCCACAACAATCCAGCGTGTGGCTCTGCGGAATGCGCAGGAACCGGAATTTAAGGGCGTACTTCTTGATACACCTATCTCTCCTGCCGGCTTCGCATTGCAGTGGAATATGCAGTACAGTGAGACCGAGACCCCGGTTCATGTGCTGATGACGGCATCAAACGCCAACACGAAATCGGGCTGCTGGTTTGCCAAGCAGGCCGCGGGAACTCTGCCTGCCAACTCGGCTGTACTGATGAAACCGACCACAGGCCTCGAGTCATATAAAATAAAGATACCCGAACCGGCAGAGGTGACTTCGGTCGAATCGATCGAAACCGGCTCCTCCGACAGGGAAGTCATTGTTTTCGACCTTGAGGGCCGCAGAGTGCTCAATCCCCGTCCGGGCGCGATTTATATCATCGACGGCAAAAAGGTCCTGCTGAAATGAAATACGGCTGCGGCATGGTATCCCGGTTGATTGCATTACTGATAATGTCGGTCATCGGGTTGCCTGCCATGAGTATCGAATCAAATGATTCCGTCATCCCCGGCGCCGGGGATGACGGATTTATTTCCTGCTCCCTGCTGACAGTGTCGCCCGGTGCGGAGATTTATCAGACTTTCGGGCATGCCCTGATAAGAATGGAGTGCCCGTCGGCAGGACTTGACTTTGTATTTACCTTTGAGACGGACGGCGACCGGTCGGTCTTGGATAATTTCTTTTCAGGTTCGGAGGGGATGGTCGTGGCTGTGGAGACAGACCGTTTTTTGCGTGATATAGCCGGTGAAGGACGCGGTGTGTCGTCGTTCGCGCTGAATCTGTCGCCGAGTCAGAAACAGAAGCTCTGGCGCGAGCTCGACGGACTCATCGCGCGCCCTTCCGTCAATTTCAATCTTCGTCAGCAGAACTGCATGTCGGAGATGCTGTCGGCAGTCGGTAAGGCCATCTATCCCGACACCATTGATATAGGTTCTCCGCAACTCCGGCACATCAATAATGCCGCGATGATGGATTATATGATGGCCTGCCACCGACCCTGGGCGGCCCTTGCCTATAAGATAGGCACAGGAGCACAATGTGATGATGTGGATTCGTGGCTCACCCGCACGACTCCGGCGCTGTTTGACGAAATATATCGCGACGCCCGGATTGTGTCGCCCGACGGCCGTACACGGCCTCTGGTGGCCGGAGACCGGAAGATACTGGTTGAACCCGTCTCTGATTTTGGAGACCGTTCTATGCGTCCGCCGACGGCAGCATGGATATTTGCGTTATTTGTGGTCGTGCTGTGCGTGGCGGATCTGACGGGCAGTTGCCGGGTTGCGGTGAGGGTTGCCGACGGCGCTCTTCTCGCACTGCAGACAGTCGGCGCGCTGGCTCTGATGCTGCTCGCTTTGTCGCCTTATGGCATCGGTCATGGCTGGAACTGGTATCTGATAGTGTTCAATCCCATTCCGGCGTTGCTGTGGTTAGTCGTGCGCGGGAGCAAGCGGCCGGGCGGCCTGTATCTGTGCTATTCGCTTGTCCTGGCGTTGTTTGTTCTTGTCGTTCCGGGGCTTACATCTGAGGTGGATATAACGGGCATTATTGTCGTGTCGGCGCTGGCCGTGCGCTGCGCCGTGAAATATGGCATTTCGAAAGCGGGAAGCAAAAAATAATCTGTACGGAGTTACGGTCGGGCGGCAGGTGTGTGGCCTTGTCCGCTGCTCTGCGGCGAACCTTGGTTGTGCTGCCGGCCGGCAGTCTGATCCGGCGATGCGCTGATACGGTTGATTTCGGCGATAATGACATTTGAGAAGTCGCCGGCGCGGCTGTAGAGGGCCTGTCCGGCGTCGCTGTCGTAGACGGCAAGCTCGATCTGGCTAGCCGGGATGTCGGGATACCGCTTTTTGTACTCGTTGCAGGCCGATGTCACAAGCTGGTTTTGCAATGAGAAGATTTCAGATAACAGTTCTGACAGCTGGATATGGGTGAGACCGCCTTGCGCCACAATGGCCTCGGCTGAGTCGACCCGGGCATGGTAGGAGTCGAACCGGTGGGTAAGCTCCCTGTCGATGGTCCGACGGAATTCAAAGGGATCGGCCGCTGCAGCGGACGGCGCGGCCATGGCGGGTGCATCGCGCTCGATATATACGGTGTCGGTGCGCACTGCCGGATCAGTCGGGGCTGTGGCCGTGGCCTGGGTCACGGGAACTTCGGGGTGCGGCCGCATCAGTATGAAAAGCCCTGCCGATAGACTCACGGCCACCGTTA
>CABRGT010000089.1 GCA_902470475.1 uncultured Porphyromonadaceae bacterium
TGAACCGGGTAAGGGAAGATATGTCTTCATTTTTGTCTTAAATGAAAGAGCCGTGACATTTATCCTCAGGAGTGTCCCCGTCTTCACTCCTGTCAGCGGCACCGGAGTCCTCCCGGCAGAAAAGTCCTCCCGGCAAAAAAATTAGCTGCGCGGAGTCACCCCCGCGCAGCCTGTTATGGATTTTTAATTTTCAATTTTTCATTTCACAACGCCCTTGGTCGCTGTCTGTCCGTTCACCTTCACGTAGACGCCCGGTACGAGGCTTTCGGCCGGTACCTTCACGCCCTGCAGGTTGTAGTAGACAGATACACCGTCGGCAGCTTCCTCGGCATCGATCGATTCGATTGCCGATTTGCCCTTGAAGTTATACTTCGAGGCGGCGGCTGTCACTGCCACAGGTGCGGCGTCGGGAAGCGAGTACACGTGCAGGCCGCTGCCGCGCAGATAAGCCATCAGGTTGCCTGCTGCGTCGAAGTGCAGCTGGCTCCAGTCGTGGCTTACAACCGGGAACGTATACTTGAACGTAAGCTGAGGCTCGTCGTTCACCCACTTCACGTCGTAGATGGCGATCTTGCCTGTCATGGCGGCGGCGAACGTCTTGCCGTCCTTCGAGATGGCGATACCTGCCGTATTGTTGTCGATCGTCGACTGCAGTTCCTCATCGCCCGAATTCAGCGAGCAGTGGTGGTCGCCGAGGACGTCGGCGATGTAGGCGAAGCTCGGGTTGGCCGTCTGGTTGTTGCCGGCGCCGCGCACCTGGCTTACGAAGACACCCTTGCCGTAGGTCTGTACGTCAACGTTGGTGTTGGCCAGCAGGCTATGGTAACCGAGCACAACCGGTGCCTCGGTGATCTGCCACGGGCCGCTCATGTGCTGCTTGACGAGCGAGTTCTCTGTCGAGCCGCTGCCGTTTTTGCCTTCGTGGTCCTCAGAGAAGCTGATGACCCACATGTCGGTGCCGTCGCTGATGAAGTCAATGCCTGCCGTACCGCCGCCGAGGTTGACGCCGTTGTACATGAAGTGGCCGGCGCCCTGCTTTTCACCTGCGAAGAGCGTGGCGGGTTCTTCGTTCTCGTCGAGCGGGTTCACGGTCACGAAGCCGTAGCCGGCGTCGCCCCATGTGGTCAGGACGGCCTTGCCACCCAGCTCAGCGCCGCGGAACGGGTTCGACTGGTTGCCGTTGCTGCCGCCGCCGGCTGTGCCGCCGAACATCTTGTGGTCCTTGAACAGATCGCTCGCGATCTTCTCGCCTGCCGGGTTGTAGAAGTCGACACCGGCTGCGCGGCCGTGAGCCACTACGAAGTAGCCGAACGATTCCTGTTCCGGATCAGTGATGGGCACGATACTGCCGCGTACGGTCACGCTCGTCGGGTCTGCGAATGTCTCGCCGGCGGCTGCGATCGGCTCGCTGGTCACGCGTACTTCCCATGCATATTCGGTGTTGTCGGCCAGCTGCGATTTGTCCACAGTGGCGGTATTCTCGCCCTTGGTCACTGCACCGAGTTCTACGTCGAACTCAGCCGAGCCGTCGACGGCGGCCACGTGCAGGCTGGCGGCGGGTGCGTCGCCGGTCATGTTGAAGGTCACGGCATAGCTGTCGGAACCTTCCTCGGCCTTCACGTCATAGGCGTATTCCTTGCGGCCCTGGGGCTGTGCCACGTTCTTGGTGGTCAGCTTGGTGATCTTGCTGTCGCGCAGCAGGTACAGGTTGATCCAGCCTGCTGTCACAGCGTTGGTGAATTCGTCGCGGGTCACTACCACCTCGCCGGCGGCTGCGCTCTGAGCGGCAGGTGCGGCGGGAAGTTCTTCCTTCAGGGTCACGGCGGTAGTCACGGCGCCGGCGACACCCTTGCTCATGTTCACGAGCTGGATACCCACATTGTTCTCACCCTCGGTCAGAGGCATGGCCACGTACGAGGCACCGGCATACTTGAAGATGTCGGCACGGCCGTCGACCGTCAGACCTTCCGGCGATGTCGGGGGATTTATCTGGAACGGTGCGGCGAAAGTCCACGACTGCATGCCCTTGGTAGAGCTGATCAGCAGGAACTCATCGTCGGCCAGAGGCGACGCGAACAGGTTCATGTCAGGCGCCGGCAGAGCCATGACGGCATGGTTTTCCGAAGGCTTCAGATCGCTTTCCGACTGCTTCACGCCGTCCATCACGCTGATGGTGGTGGTGCGGGTGTTGCGGGTGGCACCGGTGGTAGGCATCGGCACAACTACGGTACCTTCCTGGGTCGTGCCGCTGTAGACGAAGTTCGTCGGATAAGCGCGGTACCACAGGCCGCTCGCCTGGGTGGTCACCCATGCGTCGGGAGTACCGGTCGGCAGGCCGGCCTCGTCGTTGGCCCACTTGTAGATCACGAACGTGCCGCGGCCGGCGTCGCCGCCCTCGATCTGTTCGTCAGAGTACTGGTTCTTGGTGGCGTTGCAGGCAAGCAGCACGCCGTCTGCGGCTACCTGGATGTCGCTGATAGCGGCGATCGAGCCGGCTGCGCCTTCGGTCGATACCTCGGCTGCCACTTCCTTCTTGTCAAGGTCATATACCAGCAGGGTTGCCTTGGCCTGCTCATCGGCCGGAATCGATGCGAGAAGCTCGATGGGCTTGTCAAGAGCCAGGATGTACATCTTGCCCTTGCGGACGATGGCGCGGCGGATGATCTTGCCTTCAAGCTGGGCGATAGGCTCGTCGATGTATTCCGATGCCACGACATATTCGTTGGCCGGACCTACGGCGGCGTTCGTTGCCATCGGGTCGGGATAGTTCTCATATACCTCTGTCGGCGGAACGTAGTTCACGTTCTCGAGCTGAGCGGTCGGATACGTGATCGAAGCGGCCTTCACCTCGACCTCGATCGGGTCGGCTGCCTTGTAGTCGGCTGCCTCGAAGGTGATGGTGTACTTGCCAGGCTCCACGTCCATGAACACGAACGCACCGTTGTAGTAGTTGTCCGTCGTGTATTCGGCCACGGTCTCGTCGCCCTTCTTCAGGTACACTTTCACGCCGTTGAGCGGCATGAAGCGGTCGAGAGTCGTGGTGTTGGGCTTGTAGTAGGTATCGGTGAAGCGCTCGTTCTGGTCGCGCACGATGCCGTAGATGCAGCCCGTCTTCTCCTTGGTCAGACCGAAGAAGTCGGCGATGCCGTGAGCATAGGCGCGGCCTTCCATATAGTCCACATCCCAGTTCATGGCGCGGTGGCGTGCCGGCTGGTATGTGTGGAAGTAACCTTCTACCAGGAAGCCCGGAGCACTGCTCTTCAGCACGCCGAGATAACCCTTCTGTCCGCGGCTGTTGGAGCTCGAGCTGCCGTAGAAGTTGATGTCGCCGCGGATGTTCTTGTTCGTGGCCGAGTAGTACGACCACATCATGTGCGGATTCTCGAACGCATAGCCCCAGCATGCGTCGGCCATGGCTTTCGAGGTCTGCTGATACTCGAGGTCTACGCCGTCTTCCTGCACCGGTGTGTCATAGCCGCGGTAGAGGAACAGCGGGTAGTTCGTGGCCGTGCCGTCGGTGGCGGCGTTCGAGTGGATCGAGATGAACATGTCGAAGTTGTTGACCTCGACCTCGGTGTTGATCTCGCCTAAGTTGCGGTTGTAGTATTCCAGATCTGCTGGGGCGGCGGCGCCGAGCTGTGTAGCCGTGCCGTTGTCGTCGTGGTACGGACCGCACTTCACGTGCGACATCACGATGTTGTTCGACAGGTCGCGGGCCGCGCCTATCTGCCAGCGTTCGCCTTCCTGGTTCAGGGTCGGATCATATTTCAGACCGTACGCACGCAGCATCTCCAGCAGGCCGAAGCCCTTGCGCAGGTTGGTGTTCGACTCGAAGAAGTTCAGCGTGTCGGTGTTGGTGCGGCTGTACGGACCGTGACCCACAAGCGCATTCGGGCGGTCATTCGGTGTCCACGAGCCGTGGCCCGGGTTGATGTAGACGCGCAGTTCGTCGGCCGTCTTGGCCATGGCTCCGGCTGCGGTGGCCAGAGCGAGCGTTGCTATAAGTAACTTTTTCATGGCTCGTCCTTATTTAAGATTGATTTTGTAAAGTTCGCCTGCGGCGGTCGAATACACGATCGTCTTGCCGTCGGCCGATGCCGAGGGATACAGGGCTATGGTCTCTGCCGGCACGATCACCTGACGCACGCCGTCGAGGTTCATCACCACGATTTCCGACGAGGTGTACTGCTGGCCGTTGTCGTATTCGTTCATGCCTACGACCATGTCGTTGCCGAGCCACTTGGCGGCCTGCAGGCGGCCAAGCTGGCGGGCGTTGCTGCCGTCGAGGTCACATACGAAGGTACCCGCGCCGCTCAGGGTGTACACCACCTTGGTGCCGTCCGGGCTGATGGCCGGCCACAGATACGAGCCGCGGCCCTGCGGGTCGATGGTCGTGGTCTTGCCGTCGACAGTGATGTCGAGATGTCCGTAGTTGATCGAAGCCACAGGCATCGACACCGATTTGCCGCTGCCGAGCGACTTGGTGCGCATGCGGCCGTTTTCGACCAGCGTCACGGCGCTGTTGCTCAGCGACACACCGGCATTCAGACGGCGCGACGGCTTTGCAAGCTGGCGCACGGCGCCCGTGCCTACGTTCACTGCGTCAAGACCCGTGTAGCGCAGGTCGTTCTTGTAGCTTACCGTGCGGTAAACCACATTGCGGCCGTCGGGAGTGATCGTCACACCCACCGGCGAGGCATTGCTCGTTAATAACGTCGATTCGCCTGTCGCCAGATCGACCCGATAGAGGGTCGTGGCTCCAAACTGACCGATCACGGCATAGCTGCCGTCAGGGCTGAGGGTCGCCTGCTCGCTGGTAATTCCGTCCGGCAGATTCACGCGGTCCACTGAGGCCACTTCCACCAGCTGCGCCTTACCGGCAAGAGCCACCGCAACAGCCATAGCTGTCAGGAAAAGCTTTTTCATGCAGTTAGATTTAGGTTAATAAACAGGTTATGTCAAATGATATAAGTTCGCTCTATTATACTCCGCCGCGGCCGACATCCTCGCCGCCCGCAACTTCGTCGCTCAAAACTACAAAAAATATCAATACAGATACTCCCTTTTAACAATCATTAACACTATCACACAACCTCGTAACTCCTCTGCGACACGACAGCAGGGTTACTCAGGTCTTTATCGTCCTATCTTGGATTTCCGCGCTTCGCGGCCATCACTCAGCCAGCATGTAGCCCAGGCCGCTGCGGTTTACGATGCAGGCGCCAAGCGTACCGAGCTTCCGGCGCAGCCGCGATATGTTGGTGTCGACTATGCGCTCGTTGACGCCGCCTCCGTCGGGCCACACCGACTTGAAGATCTCGATGCGCGACGTATAGCAGCTGCTGTTGCGCAACAGCAGCTCGAGAATGGCGAATTCCGTGTTCGACAGGCTTGCCGGCTCGCCCGATACAGTGACCTCGCGGCGCTGAAGGTCAACCGTCATGGTCTTGACCCGGACGATGTTGGCCGGCACAGCCGCCGACATGGCACGCCGGCGGCGCATCAC
>CABRGT010000090.1 GCA_902470475.1 uncultured Porphyromonadaceae bacterium
CCCGCCCCGACGGCGGCCTCTACTCCACCGCCCGCGACATGATTGCGTGGCTCGGCGCCCTGCGCGACGGCCGTGTGCTGCCTCCGTCGTGGGTCGAGCTGTCGCGGCGGCCGCGTGTAAGCGTCTCCGACAGTCCTTACTGCCAGTATCAGCGGCGCCCCGACACATGGTATGCCCTCGGCCAGTTCGTTGAGCAGCCTGAAGGCCGTCCGCGCAAGATCTTCCATACCGGCGACAACGGCGGATTTCAGGCCTATGTGGCCGTATATCCCGACAGCGACACACGGATTGTCATCCTCGAGAACCGCAACGACCGGTCGCGCTCGCAGCTGGTGGGCCTGGTTGACAAAGCACTTGGATACAGATAAAATCCCCGTATACTCATGAAACTCCTCGGATTCTTACGCTCGTGGTGGCCCACAATGCTCGTGGTGGCCGTTATTATCTATGCCACATGGGTGCCTCAGCCCGTCGCCCCCGAAGATATCCCCCCGCTGCCTCATATCGACAAGGTAATCCATGCAGTGATGATGGGCGGACTCTCGGCTGCGCTTCTCTTCGACTGGCGCCGCATGGCTCCGGACGGACACCGCATCACGCGCCGCGTCATGTACACGGTCATTGTGGCTGTGCTCGCCTTCTCCGTTGTCGATGAAGTCGTGCAGGGGCTTCTGCCCATCGGACGTCCGTCCGACTGGCTCGACCTCGTGGCCGACTTCTTCGGTGCCGTCGTCGGCGCATTCCTCGCCCGCCCGGCTGTCAATGCCATCTTCCGCCGCAGGAAGTGAGGGGCCCTTCATAATATTAGCGGTGATAGCTATAATGAAGGCGGACCCCGGCAATTAGCCGGAGCCCGCTGGCGCAGCGCAGGCGGTCGCCCGCGCTTTGATTATTTCACGTATTTGGCCACATCGGCCTTCAGGTCGTCGCTCTGCTTGTCGCGGCTTACAATCGTGCCGTCGGGCGCTATGAGCATGATGCACGGAATGCCCGAGATGCCGTAGAGGTCGGTCGGCACCGAGCCGGCATTGATGATGCAGTCCCAGGGTATCTGCTCCTCGTCGATGGCGCGGCGCGTGTCGTCGGGTTCGTCCCATACGGCCACACCCAGAATCTCGAGATTCTTGCCCTTGTACTCGTCGTAGATCTCCTTGAGCACTTTGATCTGCTGTTTGCACGGTCCGCACCACGATGCGAAGTAGTCGACCAGCAGATACTTGCCGTCGCGGCCCACATAGTCGCTCAGGCGCTTTCCGCCCACCTCGAAGTCGACGAAGTGCGAGCCCTCGCCGGTGGTGGCGCGGCGGTGGTTCATCTCCACGAGCTTGGTCACGCGCTGATATTTCTTCAGCGACGGATTCTTTTCAAGGTAAGCCACCAGCTCGGCCGGCTCCATGTCGTAGGCCTGCTCCATGAACAGGCGGTAGCCGATCGGGTTGTCGATATTGGCCTGCACCAGTTCCTCCACGCGCGCGAGGTAGCGGTCGTAGATGGCCTGCTGCTGTGCCTCGTCGGTGGCGGCGCGGAATTCGGCCGCATATTTGCCCAGGTCTTCGGTCGCCTCGCGCAGACGATCGTTGAGCGGGCTGCCGAAGGCCGACCGTGTCTCGCCGTTGACGGCGATCGAGCCGGGTTCCATGATGAACTGGGCGAATCGGCCGCCGTCGACGATAAGGCGCGCCATGAACGGCTCGTCCATCTCGCCCTTGAACACGGCCATGTTGTCGGCCACCAGCGTCGAGTCGAACTTCTCGCCGGTGTCGAAGTTCACGATGTAGGCCATGGCACCGTCGGCGTCGGCCGGCATGGGTGCCTGTACCTTGTACGGGTCGCCCGCCTGCGCCGTTGCTAAGGCGGCGCAGGCCAGGGCGGCTGTTATGAATCTTTTTGTCATGTCTTTAGATGAATTTCGAGAAATCGGCGTTGCGCATGTCGCCCGTCTCGTTGAAGGCGTTGTGGAATGCGAACGCGGCCTGCAGGTTGTGGGGTGTCTGGCCGCCGCGGCCTGCCTTCAGGTAGTCGCGCAGCAGCTCGCGGTAGTCGGGGTGCGCGCAGTTGTCGATGATGCAGTGGGCGCGTTCCACCGGGTCGAGGTGGCGCAGGTCGGCGATACCCTGGTCGGTCACGATGATGTCGACCGAGTGCTCCGAGTGGTCGGCGTGGGCCACCATCGGCACGATATTGCTGATCAGGCCGCCCTTGGTCACCGACGGGCAGCTGAAGATCGAGATGTAGGCGTTGCGGGTGAAGTCGCCCGAGCCGCCGATGCCGTTCATCATCTTGGTGCCGAGCACGTGGGTCGAGTTCACGGCGCCGAAGATGTCGGCCTCCAGGGCCGTGTTCATGGCGATCACGCCCAGTCGGCGGATCACCTCCGGGTTGTTCGACAGTTCTGCCGGGCGCATCAGTATCTTGTCGTGGAAGAAGTCGATGTTGCCGAACAGCTCTTCCTCGACTTTGTCCGAGAAGGTCATCGAGCAGGTCGACGCGAAGGTGCACTTGCCCTTCTTCATCAGCTCCAGCACGGCGTCCTGGATCACTTCGGTGTACATCTGGAAGGTAGGCAGCACGGTGCTTTCGCCCAGGTCGTAGAGCACGGCGTTGGCCACGTTGCCTACGCCCGACTGCAGCGGCAGGAACTCCTTGGGTATGCCTCCGCGCTTGTATTCGCTGATCAGGAAGCTCACTACGTTGGAGCCGATCTGCTTCGAGATCTCGTCGGGTTCGGTGAATGGCTTCACGCAGTCAAGCGAGCTGGTCTTCACTATGCCGACCACCTTCGACGGGTCGATCTTCAGCACCGGCGAGCCGATGCGGTCGCTGGGCCTGTAGATGCCGATCTCGCGGCGGTAGGGCGGGTCGAGCGGCATGTAGATGTCGTGCATGCCCTTGAGCGTGCGCGGCAGGCGGTCGTTGAGCTCGATGAAGATTTTCTTGGCCATCTTGGCGAAGGTCGGTACGTTGCCCACGCCGCAGCCCAGGATCACCTCGCCGTCGGGCGTGATGTCGGCGGCCTCGATTATGGCGTAGTCTATGTCGCCGAAGAATCCGTAGCGGGTCTCCTGCGCCATGTCCGACAGATGGCGGTCGTTGTAGTGTACGTCGTGCGAGTTTATACGCTTGCGCAGGTCGGGCACATTCTGGTAGGGGGCGCGGCGGTTGATGGCGTTGGCGCGCGACAGGCAGCCGTCCACGTGGTCCGAGGTCGACGCGCCGGTCAGGACGTTAACCTTGAACGGACGTCCCTCGGCATGTTCCTTCTCGGCCTTCGCTGCTATGCCTTCGGTGATGAACTTCGGCGCACCCGGGGCTGTGAAGCCCGACAGACCGAGCGTGTCGCCGTCTTTAATCATTTCTGCGGCCTCTTGGACCGTGATATAATTATATGCCATTTCGTATAAGTGGTTATAGATTTTTATGTGTTGTCGTTTTCGATGGTCAGATTTCCCTGAACTTGGGCGGAAGCACCTCGCTCCATATTATGGCCCGGCGCAGAGCCGACCTGCGTCGCGCTCTCTTTTCGGCTGCTTCCCTTTCCTCGGCATCTGCCTGGCGCACGGCTTCGGACGGCCCGACGGCCGGCGCGCCTTCCGCTTCGGCGTCGAACCGGTAGTTTTCCGCCGCGGACGTGTCTTCCGTCCGGGGCTCATGTGTCTGCGCGGCTACGGGAGGGGGCGCGACGTGCGATACCTGTGGCTGCGGAGCCGAAGCCATCGGAGGCCGGCGCCGGATCTGCGTCCGCTCTGCCCGTGCTTCTTCCAGCTCGCGCTTCTTTTTCTTACGGTCGTTGACGGCTCCCCATGTCGTAAGTGCGATGAGCAGCCACGGCCATAGTTCCGTGAAGATTTCCTTGAGGTCCATCGGTATCCTAATTTTGCACAAAATTAGCGATTTCCGTGCAATGGTACAAATTTTTTCGTCCCTTTGACTCTAAATTAACCGAATCGGGCAACAAAAAACCGAGGCCCTCTCCGGGTCACGGCCTTCTGCTGCTGCACTCGGTCTTTCCTTGAAGACCTTGCCCTTATTTCAGCCCCCCTGACGGGGAGCTAAAATTGGCGGGCTGAAACAACTTTTTACATTATGAAACGACAGCTATTGGAATAGAAAAAACTACCTAACGCTGCAAAGGTATAGCTAATTTTTATTATGGATGCATATTTGGTGTTAAAATACGTTAAATTGATGTCATTTTGTCATAATGCAATCGTTAATGCTTGACAACTGCCGCCGCCCGTTTCTTTTCCTTGCATTTTGACACCGTCAAAATCGCATCCGCGCATCATCCGCGCATCATTGCCCTTTGTGCATACGCAATGCGGGGATGAAGCCCCGTTCGCTCCATCCCCGCACTGTGCTTGCCGGTTTGTGAAAGGTTATCTTACTGTGACTTTCTCGGCGTCGGCGCCGGTTACTTTCAGGTATACTCCCGGCGCGGCGGGAGCTTCGATTTCCACGCCCTGAAGGTTATACCATTTTACCGCCTGTTCGGCCGATGTGGCCTCCGCATCGGATACGCCGAGCGTTTCCCAAAGCTTCATGCCGCCTTTCTTTTCAAAAATCACATTATGGGCCGCGTCGGTCACATAGCGTAGCTCGGGGTTCTGAAAGTCAAAGTTGGCTACAGGAGCATACATCGGCATAAAGAACCACTCGCCGTAATTATTATCGTTGGTCGGGAACATGCCTATGCCCTCGATCTGCCAGTATTCATTATCGAAGATATGCAGCAGATTCTCGTCGCATTTTATCAGATCGCGGACGTATGTGTTTCCGGCCGAACTGATTTCGTCGCGCGAATCCATAGTGCATCCCATCGCGTATGCAAATTCGTCGTATGTTTTCTGATGTCCGAATACGAAATTATCGCCCGGATTGCCGAAATGATAGAGCAGGAACGGATGTCCGCCCAGGTCGCCCCAGTACGAGCACTCAGCTATGATATGATAAAGCAGCCGATGCCTTTCGAGACCGTCGCGGTCCATCATCACATACACATCCTCTTCGTCCTCGCGTATGTAGCCGATGCATATGTCTTTCTCGCCGCCTTCGACAAACTCATTGTTCGGGCCTCCGATGCGGTCGGCCACGATATCTATTTCGTGCCATACCGTTCCGTCCACCTCGACTTCCTCACCGATGCCGATACCTATTTCGAGATACCTTTTCTCCCAGTTACGTGCCATCGCAGATACCTCATACCACCATGTACGGCCCTCGGTAACCATCCTCGCTTCCCGGGTATATTGGTCATTCACTTCGCTTCTGAGCGACAGGATGCTCAGGAAGAGTACAATTACTGTCAGTAAGATTTTTTTCATGGTTGGTTGTTTTAGGTTATTATTGGACGATAGAACGGATGTGCAAATATAATGC
>CABRGT010000091.1 GCA_902470475.1 uncultured Porphyromonadaceae bacterium
TCTTCCGATCTGATGCTTGAACCGCAGCTGCTCGCGACGGAGCGTGAGCTCGGCGGCCGCGCGGCCCTCTTCACCGGCCGGTGTCCGCACTGCGGCGACATGCCATGCACCAGGCCGACGGGCGCCCCGTGCCGCCATCCTGATCTCGTAAGACCGTCGCTCGAGGCTCTCGGCTACGACGTGGCGGCCATCATCGACAGATATCTCGGCATCAGGATGCTCTGGGGCCGTGACGGAAAACTGCCTGAATATCTTACGGTGGTCGGAGGCATTTTTCACGGCAACGCGCAACCTTTCCGGTCCTGATTACGTTATATCTCCGAACTTTCGATGATAAGGTATTAAATATGTCAGCACACCAGGGCCGGGACCCTCATTTGCGAGGCATCGACATACAAGCCCGACCTTAGTGTTTCCAAAGTCCCAGAAAGGGGCGCAGGCCTCGGTCATTTCGACCTGAGGCCTATTTTTTTTGCAGAAAAACCCCGGTCAGCGCTGGAGGCCGGCCGGGGTTGTGTCGCGGAAAAATCAGTCAGGATCAGAATTCGCCGCTGATCACGATCTTGGCGGCGCCATCGGGTGTCACGATCACGTAGACACCGGCAGCGGGAAGCTGCAGCTCGACAGCCGAAGTAGCCGAAGCCACTTCGACGCCGGTGGCGGTGAATGCCTTGGCAAATGCCACGGGGGCGTCGAACACTACGGTGCGGCCGTAGATACGGTACGACGGCATCGCGTCGGCGACGTCGGCCACACCATGAGTCTTCTTCGTGATGGCGTATGCGGCCAGGCCGTTGCCGGGCACATATACGTAGGCCGTGGCGCGGTCGGCGCTGTTCACCACAGCCGAAGCGGGAGCTGAGAATGTGGTGGAGTTGAAGCGGCCGAGAGTAGAAGCCGGGACGGTCCACAGATGGCTTCCGGTCTCGAATTTACTGTCACTGCCGGCTACGGTCAGATGGTGGGTGAAGCCGGCCGACTCATGGCTCGAAGCGGCATAGAGCAGGAAGTCCTTGCCGTCGAATGTGAATGCCTCGACACCGTTGGAGGTCACTGCCGAAGCCGCCGGAGCGGGACGGTCGGAGATCTTGCCGGTCTGGAAATTGTAGAGGGCCGCGGAGGTCGTGCCGCCGTCGACATACAGGAGGGTGGAGCTGACGGGGAACACACGCGGCGCGATACCGAAATCGGATACACCGGCAGGATAGAATTCGCTCACACTGCGCTTTGTCGGTGTGGACGAGGTGCCGTCGGTCACTTTCCAGCGATAGATGACATTGCTGCCTGCCACGGCTGCGAACACATAGAATTCGCCCGAGGTGACATCGCCGAAGACGCCGGCATGGTCGATGCGGCCCGATTCGGGAGCGGTGACGGATGCCACTTCGGTGAGCTTGCCGGTGTTGACATCGACAAGATGGACTTTCAGCGGAGTGGTATTGATGTTAAGGGTCAGATTGGTCACGCACAGATGGTCGTTGGAATCCCTGATGATGTCGTTGCAGGGCAGATAGCCGCACTGGCCGTCCTCGCTCAGGGCAAGATCGCGCTCGTGCTCGCCGGTCTCGGCGTTGTAGACCCGGAGATACAGATCGGCCTGTGCCGAGCCTTCGCTGCGTCCGCTCACATATACATATTCGCGCGTAGCGACCATGCCGCGGTTCATCTTGCCGTCATCGGCCACGGGGAAGTTGTCTGTACCGGTCGAGCGGAACCACAGCGACGTGAGGCGGTACTCCTCCGTATCGGCATATGTGTCGCCGTCGGTAAGGACAGTGTATCCGGCCTCGTAGTTGCCGATAGCGCGCTTGGGAGTCGTGAATGTGAAAGCGTCGGAAGCGGTGCCGAGTTTTTCGGGCTGTGCGGTGACCACGCGCCAGTAGTAGGTCGTGGAGCCGCGCAGTGTCGACAGATCGATGTCGGCCTTGTCGGCGGTGATGCCGCCCTTGGTGAGGGCTTTCACGGCGAAGTCGGCAGTCAGAGAGATTTCCACGGTGTAAGTGGCGTCGGCGACGGGCTTCCAGCTGAAAGTGGTGTTCCAGTCGACATTCGAACCGTCGGCCGGAGCGATGAGCGAGGTCTTTTCCGACGGAACGGTCGAATAGCCGATCAGCGCGGGTTCGGACTCGTAGCCGTAGCCGTCGTAGACGCATACGGCATAGTAGTAGCCCGATGTGCGGTCGGCAGGCAGGGTGTATGAGGTGCCGTATGACACGCCCAGCAGGTATGCGACATCGATGCCGTCGCCGGTGGGATCCATGGCGTTGTCAAGCGACACGGAAGTAGGCACGGCATACACCGAGTAGCGGATCACCGAGTTGGCGCGCTCGCCCTTGGTGGCCGTCCAGCTCAGAGTGGAGCCGCTGCGGCTGAAACCGGCGGGAGCGGCATACACCGCACGCTCCTTCCACGTAATGCGCGGCACCAGCGAAGGAGCCTGATACGTGTGCTCGTAGAGATAGTTGCCCAGACCGGCAGCACCGCCCGAGGCGCCCGCGCCGTCGATATTCTTGGCCGAGTAGTAGATCGAACCCGGATCGGCGTGCGTGTTGTGCTTGCGGTGCAGGGCCACCTGCTTGGCCAGGTCGGCCCAGTTGGCAGTGGTGTTGTTATCGGCCAGAAGCGACACCGAGTGCGACGCATAGAAGTGGCGGCCGAACTTGGCTGACACGTCGCTCCACCACTTGGTCAGCGGCTCGAACGGAGCTGTCGAATGCGTGGTGACCCAGTAGAGCTGGGGCGAGATGAAGTCGATGGAGCCGTCGCTCAGCCATGCCAGCGGATCGCTGTAGATCTGGTCGTACTGCCAGTCGCCCGACGGCACGGGAACTCCGGCCACGCCGTACTGCGACGACGACTTGCCGGCCACGCCTGCGGGCGAGAGGCCGAATCGCATGTCGGGACGGTCGATCTGGATGTTGTCGTAGATTTCCTTCATGAAATCGTTGATGTTCTTGCGGCGCCAGTCGGCCATCGAGAGCGTCGTGCCCGAAGCCTTGTAGAGGTCATAGTCGGGAGCGCCGGTGCCTTCGGCCGTACCCCCGCTGGGGTAGAAGTAGTCGTCGAAGAGCATGCCGTCGATGGCATAGTTGGTGTAGATCTCCTTGATGACTTTCAGGATATGGGCGCGCGTCTCCGGCATGCCGGGATTGAACACGATATAGCTACCGTTAGAGAGCAGCCAGCCGTCGGCCTCCCACTTCTGGTCCTGCGGAGTCGAGTAAGGCTTGCCGTTGGAGCTCTCGCGGTAGGGATTCACCCACGCATAGCATTCGAGGCCGCGCTTGTGGCACTCCTCGACGGCAAACGCCAGCGGATCCCAGCCCGGATCCTTGCCGCGCGTGCCGGTCAGCACGGAGTTCCAGGGTTCGTAGCTCGATTTGTACATGGCGTCGGCAAGACCGCGCACCTGGAAGCACACGCCGTTGAAATTATGTGCGGCAAAGTTATCGAGGAAGTCGATAAGCTGCTGCTTGGCCGTGGCCTGGTTGGTGGATTTAGGCCAGTCGATGGCCCAGACGGTAGCAAGCCATGAGGATCGCAGCTCGCGCTTGGGCGACTGGGCCTGCACCGCCCCCGCGAGGGTCAGCAAGGCCACCAGCATGGTAAGTAGTCTTTTTTTCATGTTTGGTCTTTAGGATTAAACTATTAATATATTATTTCAATTCGTTGTCATTCGGTAATCATCGGGGCAACGATACGGTACGTGGCGCGCGCGAATGCGGCGAACCCCGTATCGGTGAAGTGATAGTTGTCGACCGTGGCCTCGGGATCCGACAGCACCTCGTCGGCCGTCATATAGCTGATGCGGGGATCTTCGGCATGCAGCCGGTCGAATATGGCCCGGAACACCTCGTTCTTGCGCGTGAGCGTCGCGAAGACTTCGCTACTGAAGCGCGCGGCCGGAAACATGGGGCTTTCCACGAACAGGATCGGTGTCGTCGGACGGCTGGCGCGCAGGATGCGGTAGAACGGCTCCAGACGCTCCGTAAGCATGTCGGCGGTGCAGTTGGGAAGCACATCGATCACATACACCGACGCGTCGGCCGAGGCCATCAGGGAGGCCACTGCCGGATCAAGCTGCGCGTTGCCGCTGAAGCCGAGATTGATGACATCGCGGTTGAGCATGCGGCCCAGTATGGATGTATGCACCATGCCGGGGCGCGTGGCGCATCCGCCCTGCAGTATACTCGTGCCATACATCACCACCGGACGGTCGCGCCGCGGCAGGTCCACCGCCGGAGCCTCGACCACGGCCGCCGAGTCGGTGAGTATGTACACGCTGTCGACACCGTCGTAGAGCGGCAGATAGAGCATGTACTCGCGCATGCGGCGGGGCATGTCGGGCATGATGAGCGAACGCGACATGTGCTCGCGCAGAGCCGGACGGCCGGCACCGACCGTAGTCCAGGTCGAATCGTCCTGAAGCACGTAGAGGTCGACGCCACGGATACCCGTCGGGGTCATATGGTTCATGTTGAACATCTTGAGCGAGCGCCACTGCGCGCCGATGGCCTCGGCGTCCGAACGGAAGCGGATCGCCAGTCCGGCCGAATTGTACCCGAGGTCGCGCAGCTCCGTACGCACGGTGTCGGCCATGGCGTCGGGCAGGCGCGAATATGCTTTCGAGGCATCAGGCGCGAGCGTACCCGTCACAGGAAATGCCGACGCGTCGTGAGCCACCATCTCGGAAACCTTTATGGCATGGCCGGCAATACCGGCACTCAGAAGTATCAATAGCGGTATCAGTCGTTTCATATCTTGGATTCAAGGTCTTAAGCTGTCATCGAGACAATTGCCCCGCAAAGTTAGCAAAAATCCGCCAAACAGCAAGCTGTCAGGCGGATTTTTCACCGGAGATACGCCGAATGGAGTGAATGGCGTGCTCAGCGCCGGCGGCGCGAATGGCGGCGGTGGCTGCGGCGGGCCGGAGCCTTGAGGCCCGTGTAAGCCGACTGGAATACCTGTTCGGTGAGCGGGAATGTAGGCCTGGCGGCACGCAGCGAGTCGGTGAGCGAGTGGCTCATGAGCCAGTCGTAGATGTCCTGGCGATAGAACAGACGCGCCGGACGCGAATGGTTCATGCCCTTGATGCGGTCGTAGGTGAGACGCACCGTGTCGGTGCTGTCGCGGCCGGAGTTGACGGCCTGCACCACGCGGTCGCTCTGGGCCACGGTCACGGCGCGGTCGGCCGTGCCGTGGATGATCCAC
>CABRGT010000092.1 GCA_902470475.1 uncultured Porphyromonadaceae bacterium
CGCCGGTCACGGCCACTACCTCGCCGCGGCGCTGCAGCATGTCGACAAGCCGCGACTTGTCGGCCGGGCGGGCGCGCGACATGATCTTTATGTCGCGGCAGCGGCTCAGGGCCTCCTCGTCGGAGAGCGCGGCCCATTCGGGTCCGCTGATCAGGCACGAGTCGTCATCACCCTCGGCCCACAGGCCTATCTGGCGGCCGATCTCGTGGGCTGTGCCGGGAGTGTCGCCGGTGACGATCTTCACATCGATGCCGGCGCGGAGGCTCTCGCGGATTGCGTCGGGGACGTCGGCGCGCACCGGATCGGCGATGCCGCAGATGCCGATGAACTGCAGCGGCAGCCCCCGGGCGAGACGTCCGTCGGCTATGACAGGACCATCGGTCCCGTCAAGTGAGCAGCAGGCGAATCCGAGTGTGCGGTAGGCGTGGCTCTGGTAGTCGAGCAGCCGGGCTTCGATGTCGGCGCGGGGGATGTCCGAGGCCACGGACGCGCACATGGCCAGCACGATCTCGGGCGCACCTTTCACGTAGAGCATCCGTCGGCCGGTGGCGGCCGATTCCACTACCGTGGCCATATATTTGTTTTTGGTCGAGAAAGCGAGCTGCTCTATGGTGGCCGCGTCTTCGCGCAGGCGCAGGTAGTCGGTGCCGCGGTCGCGCAGCCACATCAGCAGCGCGCCCTCCGTCGGGTTGCCCACGGCTCTCACTTTCACGTGTGCCGGATCGGAGCCATAGTCGAGGAAGGCGGTGGAGTTCACCGCTATGCCTTCGTCGATGATCCCGTCGGACTTTTCGCCTTTCAGGTAGAAGTCGGTGTGGGCCACCGACATGCGGTTCTGCGTCAGCGTGCCGGTCTTGTCGGTGCAGATGACGGTGGCGGCACCCATGGTCTCGCAAGCGTGCATCTTGCGCACCAGATTGTTTGTGGCGAGCATCCGGCGCATGCTCAGTGCCAGGCTGAGCGACACGCTCATCGGAAGCCCTTCGGGCACGGAGACCACAATGAGCGTCACGGCCAGCATGACGGTGGTCAGCGCATATTCGATAGCCTGTACGGCCGAGGCACCGCCCCAGTCGAATATGCAGCACCGGCCCACGATGATCAGCAGTCCTATGGCATAGCTGGCATAGGCTATCAGGCGCCCGAGCCGCTCGAGCTGGATGGTGAGCGGGGTCTTGACGCCCGTATCGATGGTGGAGGCCTTGAACACGTGGCCCTGCTCGGTGGCGTCGCCGACGGCCGTCACCGTCATGACGCCGCGCCCTTCGACCACTGCGGTGCCGCGCAGAACGGTGTCGACGGGGTAGGTGGCTTCCTTGCCCTCGCCGGGCGCGGGATGGTGGTTCTTACGGGCCATCGGCTCGCCGGTGAGCGAGCTTTCGTCGACTCCCATGGCCAGCGAGTCGGTCAGGCGTCCGTCGGCCGGGACTTCGTCGCCCGTGTCGAGTATGACGGTGTCGCCGACGACCACATCGCGCCGCGGGATCTCCGTGACGCTGCCGTCGCGCACGACTTTCACAAGCATGTCGTCGTTGGTGCGGTTGAGGATCTCGAACTTGCGGTCGGCGCTTACTTCCAGGCAGAAGCTTATCAGTGTGGCCATCATCACGGCCAGCAGGATTCCCAGAGGCTCGAGGAACACTTCGGCTCCTTCGCCCACCGACACGAACTCATAGACGGCGATGCCGATCGAGAGCAGCAGCGCCACGAGCAGGATCCTGATCAGCGGATCGCGGAAATTGCCGATGAATTTTTTCCAGAGCGAGGGCCGCGGCGGCGGTGTTATGATGTTGAGGCCGTGGATGCGCGCGCTTTCCTCGACTTGCGCGGCCGTCAGTCCTTTGATATGCTTCTGTTCCATGTCCGTTACGTTCGGTTGCGTTTGAGCCGACAAAGTTACACCAAATTCAATTAATATTTAAAAAATTAAAATTAAAAATTGATTAAATCACATGTCGGGGAATTTTGGTAACTTTGCAGTGTAATTTCGTGAGAGATGAATATTGATACAGGTATTGCAGGGGCCGCGGAGGCTCCGAAGGTAAAGGAGAGAATCGTTTCGTTTGTGTGGCAGCACGTGTGGCTGCTCGTGTCGCTCTTCGTGATGACGCTTGGCGTAGCCGTGTGCGTGCGGTCGAATTTCGGCAGCAGCGTCATATCGTCGATTCCGTATGCGATGACGCTTGCCGGAGCTGCCGGCAAAGCTCCGGCTCTGACTATCGGCGAGTACACCAATATAATGAATGTGGTGCTGGTGGTGCTTCAGATCGCGATTCTGGGGCGGTGCTTTGAGCGTGTGCAGCTGTTTCAGCTTCTGATCGGCTTTGTGTTCGGCTCGCTTCTCGACGTGAACATGTGGCTCACCTCCGGGCTCGACTGCAGCGGTCTGTGGACTAAGGCGGCCGCCCAGCTTGCCGGATGCCTCATACTGGGATTCGGCATCGCCATGGAGATACGCTGCGGCTCGGTGACCATGCCGGGCGAGGGACTGCCGGCGTCGGTCAGTCGCCGCGCGGGCGTGCCGTTCGCCAAGGTGAAGATATGCGTCGACGTGGCGCTGGTGGCGATCGCTGTCGTGGCTGGATACGCTTTCTTCGGCCGCTGGCTCGGCGAGGTCGTCGGGCCCGGCACGCTGTTCGCCATGATCTTCGTAGGCTATGTGGTGAAGCTGATGGCCCCCCGCATGGGGTGGTTCGACCGCCTGCTGTACTACCGGCCCGGCTTCCGGCGCTATCTCTACGGCCTGGCGCGCTATATCCGCCGCGGCTGAAACCCGGCTGTATGAGGCCGGCCGGAGATGCCGCATGGCGTCCCCGGCCGGAGGTAATTAGATATTGCGGTGTCAGAGAATGTGTTTCTTCTCGCGCTTCTCGATCTTTTTCAGACGGTGGTGGATGCGGTCGAGTTCATGTACGGCCATGATGGCGGTTGCGAGAGTGGCGGCATGCAGGGCTACCTTTACAATAAAGTGTATGCGGTGCTCTTTGTGGATTTTTGCGAGTTCCATATCGGATAAGTTTTATGGGTTAGTAAAAGTGTGTTTCGCAATAATAACACGTGTGGCGGTCCGAAAGTTGCAGGCCGCGCGGACACGTGCACTTAAAGTTGCTTAAAGTTGCGAAGAAATTACCGCTTTCGACCAAAAGAGCGTTTTCATTGTTTAAAAAAAAGCATTAACTTTGCGATGAATTTTCACTAAGCAACAGAGATATGGCAGAAATTAAATGTGTAGGCATACTTACGTCGGGCGGCGATGCTCCGGGCATGAACGCCGCTATCCGTGCGGTGACCCGCTCGGCAATCTTCAGCGGGCTGAAGGTCAAGGGTATCTATCGCGGCTACCGCGGTCTGATATCCGATGAGATCGTTGAGTTCCGCACCCAGAACGTCTCGAACATCATCCAGCAGGGCGGCACCATCCTGAAGACCGCACGCTGCAAGGAATTCATGACCCCCGAAGGCCGCCAGCTGGCCTACGACGTGCTCCGCCGCCACGAGATCGACGCCCTGGTGGTGATCGGCGGCGACGGCTCCCTGTCGGGCGCGCGCATTTTCGCCAACGAGTTCAACCTCCCCATCATCGGCCTGCCGGGCACCATCGACAACGACCTTTACGGCACCGACACCACCATCGGCTACGATACCGCCCTGAACACCATCATGGAGTGTGTCGACAAGATCCGCGACACGGCCACCAGCCACGAGCGCCTGTTCTTCATCGAAGTCATGGGCCGCGACGCAGGCTTCCTGGCCCTCAACGGCGCCATAGCCTCAGGAGCCGAGGCTGCCATCATCCCCGAGATATCCACCGAGGTCGACCAGCTGGCCGAGCTGATCCAGAACGGCTTCCGCAAGTCGAAGAACTCATCGATCGTCCTCGTGGCCGAATCGCCCGTCACCGGCGGCGCCATGGGTCTGGCCGAGCGCGTCAAGACCGAGTTCCCCGGCTACGATGTCCGCGTATCGATCCTGGGTCATCTCCAGCGCGGCGGCTCCCCCACCGCCCACGACCGCATCCTGGCCTCGCGCATGGGCGCCGCGGCCATCGACGCACTCATGGAGGACCAGCGCAACGTCATGATCGGCATCAAGAACGACGAGATCGTCTACGTTCCTTTCACCAAGGCCATCAAGAACGACAAGCCCATCAACCGCGAGCTGCTCAACACGCTGCGCCGCCTGTCAATCTGATCAAAGCACGCCCCGCCGCCCGCCGATGAAGCTCACCCCCCTGCGACTGATCCCGATGCTGCTGCTGGCCCTGCTGGCGGCCTGCGCCAGTATAGGCAGGCCCGAAGGCGGTCCGCGCGACGAGCTTCCTCCCGTATTCGTGCGCGCGACGCCGATGCCCGGCGACACCGGCGTCGACGCGCGCAACATAACGGTCTACTTCGACGAGAACGTCCAGCTCGAGGACGCATTCAACAAGGTTGTCATATCCCCTGTGCAGATCCAGGCTCCCACCGTCACGGCCAACGGCCGCCGCGTCACCGTCCGCCTCAACGACACCATCCGGCCGGCCACCACCTACACCATCGACTTCGGCGACGCCATCAAGGACCTCAACGAGGGCAACGTGCTCGACGGCTTCGCCCTCGACTTCTCCACCGGTGGCCATATCGACACCATGCGCATCTCCGGCATCGTGCTCCAGGCCTCCAACCTCGAGCCTGCCCAGGGCATCCTCGTGGGCGCCTATTCCAACACCGCCGACTCGGCCATACGCACTCTGCCGCCCGACCGCATCGCCCGCACCAACCAGCGCGGTCAGTTCACCATCCGCAACCTTCCCCCGGGCGCCTACCGCGTATATGCCTTCAACGACCTCAACCGCGACTACCACTGGGACCGCTCCGAGGACATTGCTTTCCTCGACTCGCTCGTCATCCCCTCCGTAAAGTCTATCGAGGTGGTCGATACGCTCTATGACTCGGCCGGTGCCGACTCGCTCGTCGTCCGTCAGGGTCACCGCTTCCTCCCCAACGACCTGCTGCTGACGTGGTTCAATCTCAACTACCGCGCGCAGTATGTCAAGGACTACCGCCGCGACGTCCGCCGCAAGGCCACGCTGATCCTCGGCGCCGAACCCGACTCGCTGCCGCGCATCCGCGCTGTCGGCGGCGGCGACTCGC
>CABRGT010000093.1 GCA_902470475.1 uncultured Porphyromonadaceae bacterium
AATCAACCGGAGAGACTTCAATTACACCGTCAACCTTGTAGGTGTTGGGCAGAGCATAGATCTGAACAGCGTTTTGTCCGCTTGAGTAGCAGCTGAATATAGTGCTGGATGAATTATATTTAATAAGATTTTTTGTATACGATCCATTGAATTTAATTGTAGCATCGCCGCTGCTAATAGAGATAGAGGCCCATGTAATAGTGCTTTGTGTTCTTAGATAATTGCTTGAGCCTGTAACTGCGGTTAAATACCCTTCGTCTTCTGAGCCGCTGTTAACATGAAGTGCAAAATTATTACCGTCTTTTTGTAACTCAATAATTTGAACTTTTGCATCCGGCTCGATTTGGTTGTCGATGATTTCTACATCAACGGCAGATCTGTTATTAGAGTTCTGAGTAGTGCCAAGGGCTTTACCATTTGCAGTATTAACAATAATAATTTTAGTGCCGTTTTTGAGATTGGCGACGTCAGTTACGAGTTCGAACTTGGGAGCGTTGGGGTCTACAACTTTAATAGTGTAGCTTGCGGCGGCCGCCTTGTATGTTGCTGTTGCTGCGATGGAAGCGGTGATAGTGGCTTTGCCGGCGATGCCGAGAGTTACGGCGCCTGTTGCGGCGTCAACAGTGGCGACTTTTTCATTATCAGAAGCAAACGAAATTTCGCCGTCGCCTACCTTTTCGGAAAATTCAGGAGCGGTGAATTCTTCGCCGAGGTTAACAGTGTATTCGGCCTGTGGGAATGCAAGCGTTGAGGTGGTACGGTTGTCAGCAACGGTGAGAGTGTAGCTTGCAGTACCGGCTGCATATTCGTCGGTTTCAGCGATAGTTGCGGTAATTTTGGTAGAGCCTTCGCCAACAATGGTTACAATACCGGTGTTTGCGTCGACTTTTGCAACGGCCTCATTGTCGGATGCGTAAGTGATAGCACCGTCGCTGACAGCTGTAGCTATAGGCGATTCGAAAGCCTGGCCGTAATTGGCAGAGTATTCGGCCTGCGGGAATGCAAGTTCAGCGGGAGTCTTAGATGTGCCTGTACTGGTGTAGAATTTTATATTGTTAATTTGAAGCCAGCCGTTATTTGTAGTTTTCGGCATGTCAAAGTTAACTTTATAATACATATTCGCTGCGGGTGCTGTTATGTTTACTTCTAAATTTTCATCAGAAGTAGCAAATGAATTGATTTCATTTGTTATGTCGTAACTTGTGGCATTCGTAAAGTTTGAATTATCAGCAACTATAATTGAGGCTGTATTAACTTTATCATTTGCATCCGCTTTATATCTTCTTGCGTTGATAACTATTTTTGTTATCTGTTCGGGTATAGCAGACGAACTTGCTATATAAGCTACTGAAGCTGCGTTCTTACTTCCACAGCGTACAAATAGCCAATCATTTTTTGAACCGGGAGAAGTATTATTGTTATTAAAATTTGCAACATTCCATGTGAACTCATTGACTGTTACGCTCCAAGTATTTGAATAATTGCCTGCGTTCTTATTGTTGTAATCTTTTCCGAACTGAATGGTATAAGCAGGATCAGGATCTTGGGCGGATAGGAATCCGGAACCGACAATGATCGCCATCAAAAGAAGTAGAACTTTTTTCATACGATGATAGATTAGATTTTGTTGATTATTGATTGAGTTTGTTTGTAGTTTCTGTTGGGAGAAGTCAAGGAGGCGGTATGCAAAAGAAAAGCGCGGCGTGCCGTCGTCGGCGGGTATTTATAGTTCCGCTGAGCGACAGTCGGTTGCGCTTGTTGTAAAGTAGCCATCAAAAGTTGTCTGAGCGATTGTTGGTTTCTGCCGCAAAGTTAGTCAATTTGTAGCGGGCAGGCGGCGTTTTATAGTTAATATGTGTTAAAATTATAAGTTAAATTTATATTTCATGCAGAGAAATATAAATTGGACAGATAGAAAGTGTGTCGCAGGCGACCCGTCTGCTTTCCATGTACGGCGCAGGCCGGCAACAGATGTTGTCGGCCTGCGCGGTGTGGGTGGAGAGGCGCCGGATCAGTTGCCGGTGACGGCGATGCGGCGCGATGCTGTCTCGTAGTTGGCGTTGTCGGTGGTGATGGAGGCGCGGTAGAGGTAGATGCCGCGGTTGACACGGCGTCCGGCGCTGTCGGTGAGATCCCAGACGACGGGAGCGGAGATGTTACTGTCGCTCAGACCCTTGGTCGCGCCTGTCCATACGGGGTGTCCGAGCAGGTCGTAGACAGTGACGGTGACTGACAGGATGGTCTCGGGACGGTCATGACGCACGTAGAACGATGCGCTTTCCGAGGCGGGGCTGGCGTCGGTGAATACGTCGAATATCTGCGGCGCGAGGCTGTTGTCGACCACGAAGTCGATCGATCGCGATGCGGCGTTGCCCGAAGTGTCGAACACGCGCAGTGTGATGGTGTGGGCGCCTTCGGTGAGGTTTTCGAGCGGATAGTTGATCGTGCCTGAAGGCGAGCCGTCGGCCGACGGGGTGTAGAACGAGGCCACGTCGGTGTAGGGGCGGTTGCCGTCGAGCATGACGGTCATCTGATGGCCGACACCGGCCACGGAGAGGTTGATGCCGACGTTATCGCGCACAGAGGCGATGATCATGGGCGCGGAGTTCACGCGGCCGCCGTCGGCGAATCCGTCGTGGTTGAGGTAGAAGGATTCGATGACGGGCGCCACCGTGTCGGGCAGGGCCGGTTCCTCGAAGCCGAAGACGTAGAAGTCGCTGTTGGTGCCGATGGCTTCGGCGGGTGTGTCGGACGCGGCGGCATACATCGACAGGGTGGCGGGGCGGAAGTTGTCGGCCACCATGGAAGGCATGGCTATGCGGGCCGTGAACAGTCCGTCGCGGACGGTGGCCGATCCGGCGAAGAGTTTGTCGCCGCGGCGGTCGAATACCTCGACTTTACCGTTGCCGTTGCCGTTGGTGGTGACGGAGGTCAGGGCGTCGTAGAGGTCGATATAGACGGTGCCGTTGAAGTCGCTCAGAAGCTCGCCGCGCGGGTCGGTGACGCGACCGGTGAGTTCGACATCGGCCATGGCGGCCAGGGTGATCTCGTCGGCGAGGTCGACCTCGCGGCCGTTGATGGTGAGAAGCTCCACGATGTTGTCGGGCGTGACGAGCGGAATGGCCGGATCGCCCATGAACACGAAGCGCAGGCGGTTGGTGTTGCTGCGGTGGGCGCCCTGGCTGTTGAGGATGTTGTTCTTGGCGCTGCGGTATATCTCGCCGGGAGTGAGGAAGCGGCCCCGGTCGTCGCGGCGGAGGGTGTGGCGTCCGAGGGCGTCGAGGAAGTAGCCGTTGTCGGAGATGTAGACGGGGCGTGTGGCGCTGACCATGCCTATGACGCCGCCGTAGCGCTCCTTGTACATGATCTCGCCGCCGCTGGTGGTCTCGGAGTCCCAGCGCAGGAAGTCGCATGTGGAGGCCACGAGGAAGGGCAGGTTGCGCAGATACAGGTTGTTGATGTCGGTGAAGGTGAGCTGTCCGTCGGCGGTCCAGGCGTGGTTGTTGGCGTGGCCGGTGTAGAACCACAGCGCCACGCCCTCGTCGAGGGCGCGGAACATCTGTGTGCGCGCTTCGGGATACTCGCCGTTGCTCTTGGTGTATGCGTCGAGGTAGACGCGGTCGATCAGGTGCTGCTGGCCCTCGGTGGCCTCGAAGAGGCGTGCCATGGATTCGGCCTGGCGCAGGTGCACGCCCTGGTCCTCGTCATCGGCGAGGATGAGGATGCGGTTTTTCCAGTTGGTGCGTTTGGAGGAGTTCACATACTGGTAGAGCTTGTCGACGATCTCGGCGCCGTCGGCGTCGGAGACCATCGGTATGCGCCCGACGGCTATCGAGAGGTCGTCGAGGCCGAGGTCGGAGCCTGAGTTGTCGCCGAGCATGGCTATGAAGTCGTCGGTGGACAGGCCGTCGTTGTCGGACATCGACTCGCGGGCCACGCGGTTGACCCACGACGGCATGGTCTGGTAGCCGAGCGAGCGGGTCGACGAGAGCACGGCGCGGTGGTCGAGGGTGGTGCGTCCGAGCAACAGGGCGTACTTGAGCGTGTGGCCCGACTGCAGTCCGCGGTCGTAGAGCATCTTGAGATACTTGCGCAGGCCCGACACGTCAGGAGCGCCCGACGAGAATTCATTGTAGACCTGGGCCACGTCGACCACGCGCACGCGCAGCGTGTCGATGCTCTCGTGCAGGGCGGCGATGCGCCGGGCCTGTGCGGCGAGGGCCGCGGTCGTGAAGATGACCATGTCGGTGTCGCCTCCGTCGGCGTGCAGGTCCTGGTTGGCGATGCGGCTGTCGAACACCGGCTCGGGCAGTGTGGCGCCGGCGCGCCATGCCACGTACGAGCGTACCTGCGTGTACGACGGCTGCCAGACGGCGTGTCCCGAACCGTCGACGGCGTAGTCGACGCGGAGCTGGCGCGCAGGATCGGTCACGTCCCACAGGTATATGCTTTCGTCGATGCCGCCCAGCGACAGGGCGCGGGCGTTGGACCAGAACGCGAGGCTGCCCGAGGCGGGAAGCTCGAGGTTCAGGTCGTAGTTGAGGGTGATGTAGTCGAGGTTGGCCTGGGTGACGATGCCGTCGCACGAGTGGCGCACGGCTACGGACAGCGATTCGCCTTTGTCGTCGGCCGGAGTGAATGTGTGGCGGGTGACGCCGATGGAGGCGTGCACGTAGTGGTTGTCGCTGGTGGCGGCGATGCGGTCGGTCGACATATAGTCGAGCGCCTCGCCGTTGACGGTGAAGTCAAGGCGCGATGCCACGCCGACATGTGCGGCCACGAACTGGCATTCGAGCCACACGGGTTTGTCGGGAATGCGCCCCGGAGTGGCCATGCTGAATGTGCGCGATGAGGTGAAACGGAAGTCCTCGCCTACCATCAGCGGGCCGGCCTCGGTGGCCTGGACCAGGTCGTTCTCGTAGTGGGCGCGGCCGCGGGCGGTGCCGACGGCGGTCTGAGTGCCTGCGCCCGGGATGCCGGTCGGAGTGTCGACGGCCGCGGCGGTGGAGTCGCTTTCGGTGAGGTAGTAGTAGCCGAACTGAGAGTAGGGGCTGAGC
>CABRGT010000094.1 GCA_902470475.1 uncultured Porphyromonadaceae bacterium
GGCCGGCTGCCACGGCAGCTGCGCGCCGGGCGGCGTTGCCCTTGGGTTGGCCGTCGTCGGCCTGATTCTCGTCCTGGCCGGGTTCGCCGGCAGGTTCTATGACGGTGCGGATGTAGCGGGGAGCGCCTGCTTCGTCGCGCGGAGTTATGCCAGTGTTGTTGTCGTCGTTGGTTGCCATTTTATTGAGTTTTTAGGGATTTTTCGGGAGATGGATGAGGGAAGTCATTTGAGCTGGAATGTCATCGAGGTCTGACCCATCACTATCTGGTCGCCGTCGCTGAGCTGGATGCATTCGTTGTCGGTCATGGGGCGTTGGTTGATGAATATCGGGTTCTTGCTCTTGAGGACTTTCAGCATGTAGGTTGTGGACATGGTGCCCGGCTGGGCTATGATGGAGGCGCATCGGCGTGAGATGGAGCAGTCGCCGGTGATCTGTATGTCGCTCGGGTTCGCCTCGTCGCGGCGTCCGATGGTCCATGCGCCGATTCCGTCGAGGTTGAATGTCTTTTCGGATGCGGGAAGCAGGCGGCGGTGCATGCGGATGCGGAGTACGGCAGCCGACGAACCTGACGGAGCTATGCTCCAGCGTGGGTCGAAAGCGTCGCTGCGGATGGTCTTCTTGACGTCGGCTACAGGCTTCGCGGCGATATTGAGGGGGATTCCGGCAGCCGGTGCCGCAGGAGCGGCCGCACCCGCGGGCACGCTGTCGGTGTCGGGTGCCTTGGGGGCGCCGTTGACCGTGAATCCGATTTTGAATTTAGTCTTGCAGGCCGGGCACGAGAACTGCTGGGTGCAGGCTTTGCCGGGATGTGTTATGATCAGCTGCTTGCCGCATCCGGCGTTGGGACAGCGTACTTTTACCTTGGTCGGTTCACTCATGGCGGCTGATTATGCGAAATCGTCGGAATCAATGATATCGTCCATGGGATCATCATCGATCATCGTGTCCTGATCCTCGTTGTATGCGATATAGCCGGAGTCGGCGTCGAGCTGCGCGTCACCCACGGTGAGGAAGTTATCGTCGTTCACGACATACATCGTGCCGGTGGCGTCGTCGGTCAGGTGGTCGAAAACACCGTCGCCGTCGAGATCGATCATCACGCCGGTGGTGCCGTCGTCGCCGTAGTAGTGGGCCTGGGTGGTGGCGTTGCCGTAAATGTCGTAGACGGTGTCGACATCGGTGAAGGTGAAAGGCGCGGCTCCGTCGATGTCGTCGGGATCGACTTCATCGACTGCGATCAGTGCGTCGGCGATGTCGTCGGGATTCTCGTGGACGTCTATCTGGGGGTTGACCACCGGGTCGGCGGGTACGGGCGGATCCTGTACGGTCGTTCCGCCGGTGGCAGGGTCTGTATGTGTGCCGGGGTCGGTGGCGGTTCCGGTTCCGGTTCCCGGGGTTGTGGTCTGCTGTGTGCCGGTGCCGGGAGTTGTGGTCTGCTGTGTACCGGTGCCGGTCGAGGGGTCAGTGCCGGTGACGGGCTGTGTGGTCGAACCGGTTCCGTGAGTGCCGGTTCCGTGGCCGGTCGTGGTGTGGCGCGTATGGGTGGCGTTGATGTCGGCGTTGACGGAGATGTTCAGGCCCGAATCACCGGTGGATACGATCTCGGTGTCGATTTCCTCGGTGTCGACATCTTCGGTGTCGTCATCGACTACTATGGCGTCGATCACTTCAGCATCGTCGGCCATCTGTGTGTAGGCGTAGTAGCCGGCGGCTCCGGCCGCTGCTGCTGCGGCTCCGGTTGCCACGGCAGCGGCCACGGTGCTCGACTTGCCGGAATTCTGCTGTTGGTCCTGGGCCGCTTCGGGCTGTGATTGCTGGCCGAAGGGAAGGGTTGCGTCGTGAGTGCTCATATCTTTAAGTTTTTAGATTATGCCGGATGATGATTACATTGCAAAGTTAAGGCTTCGCGAGTCCCTTGTGCAAATTTTTGCAAGGGTCTTTGACGAAGCCTTAGGTTTTTTTGACGAAACGATATGTTTCGCTGATGAAATTTTTCGGTATGTTATTCGCTGTAGCGGATAAGTTCGACGTCGTGCATGTTCTTGGGCGCGATCATGATCGGGTGCTGGATGCCGTCGGAGCGTCGCACCACGTCCTTGTGTATGTGCTTGAACAGCTCGATTACGGTCACGGAGTGGTTGTGGTCGGTGTCGGCCTTTCCGCGGTAGCCGGTCAGGAGGGCCTGCGTGAAGAGGCTCTTGTTGAGCATGCCGCCGCCCCAGCTGTATTCGTCGCCGCGGCTCGAGAGCATGTAGACGTGGCCTTCGGATGGCTTGAGGCCGTCGAACCAGTTGGACTTGTCGGCCACTTCGTCGCCGGCCGAGCCTGAGAAGCAGGCGTTGATGAATACGAACACTTCGGAGGCTTTCGTGTCGGTGAGGGCTTTCACCAGGGTGGTGTACGACAGATAGCTGTCATAGCAGGCCATGCCTCCGGGATAGCCGTGGCCGTTGAAGAAGAAAATGATGCGGTCGCCGGGCTGGGCGCGGTTCGTGATGGCGCGCAACTTCTCGAGTATGTTCTTCTCGGTGGCGTTTTTCGATGTCAGCAGGGTTATGTCCTTGGTCTGTGTGCTGAGGATGTCGCGGAAAGCCTTGGCTCCATTGGTGGCATGAGCCAGGTTGGCGTCGGGATCGCCGTAGTTGGACACTGCGGCAAGCAGCGCGTAGGTGCGTGCCGAGGCGGGCAAAATACCCATGACCATGACGGCCGCGAGCAACATGATTATGATTTTTTTCATCGTCGGTTCGGATAAAAGAGTTGTTGTTATGGATGAATTCGTGCGCGTGCGTCACATGGCCTTGCAGGCCGAGCACCGTCCGTTGCGCAGGTCGTAGTCGCTCAGCGGGCGCCAGCATTTGGGACACTGGATGAGCTTGGCGCGTCGGCCCTTGATGGTCTTGAGCTTGTCGGCGTCGTTGCGGTACATCACGCGGAGGATACCCACGGGGATCGACGACAGGCCCATGGTGACGGCGATCAGGATGCCCATGTCGATCTCCAGGAACAGGCGCAGGCTCATCGAGAGGGCTGCGGTGACTATCGGGGCGACAATGGTGTTGAGATTGTGGCGTTTCTGCACGGCGGTCTGGGCGGCTTCCTGTTCGGTGAGCTTTTTCTCGAGCGCCTGCATGTAGGAGAATTCGTAGTTGTAGTCGTTGGGCGACAGTGCGCGGTGGGCCATGAAAGTGAACGATTTGGCGTTCTCCGGCCCGAGGCGTACGACGTCGGTGGGCTTGATGCGGCATGAAAGCACGCGCCGGAAGAAACCGTTCTTGTCGCGCACGAACACGCCGTTGCCGGTGGTGCCCTTGAGGTCTTCGATGAACCATTCGCGTGACTGTGGGTCGACCGTCAGCCGGGCGTGCTGGTTGTGCACGTATTCCCGGTCGGCATCGATCGGAAAAGGCTGGTTGCCCGACCGTCCTACGATGAATGTCTGTTGCATGGATATTTCTGAGTCGTGATGGTTGATTGGTTGTGGGCTTTGCGTGGCGGGTGGCGGAATCATTCAGCCGCCGGAGCCGGTGCTGCGGCCGGCCCGGCGGTCTGGGCGGCCGAGCGTCCTCCCCGCGGGGCATTGTAGCGGGCCGTGAAGCGGTCCTTGAGGAGCTTGAGCAGATGCTTGGGCACCTGGAGGCGGAAGTGGTGGTCGGTAAGATCCGACAGGGTGAGATATTGCTTGAGAAGATTGATATTCGACAGGTAATTCTCGTTTATGATCAGCGAGCGGCCCAGGCGTACGAATGCCGACGAGCCCTTGGGAAGTGAATTGACAAGAATTTTCTCGACACCCGACAGGCCTGTGTTGAGCACAAGCACATAGCCGCTGATATATGTCAGTCGCGTATAATTGCCTTCGGCCTGGAAAAACGCCACCCGGTCGAGGTCAAGTATCAGCAGCTCGTCGCGTGTATTGATACACACTTTTTTCATAGCATTTAGGATAGGATGTTGGATATGATGTGCAAAGATAACGTTTTTGCGGCTGATCATCAAAAAATTGCCCGACTTTTTTCAACTTTTTAAGTGGAGGAAATCGGAAGAATCTGGAGGAATCCGGAAGAATCCGCATCCGTCATTCGCGGGCGGCCGTTTCGAGCAGGATCTCGGGCGGGCTGATGAGGTAGAGGTGCGCGGTGGCGCGGGTGACGGCGGTGTAGAGCCAGCGGTAGAACTCCGGACCGGCCATTTCCGGGGGGATGTACGACAGATCCACCACAACGTTGCGCCACTGGCCGCCCTGGGCTTTGTGGCACGTGACGGCGTAGGCGTATTTCATCTGCAGGGCATTCCAGTAGGGCGAGTTCTGCATGGCGCGTATGCGTTCCTGATGCGAGGCTCCCGGGGCGTGCAGGTCGGGGTCCTCGTAGACGGCCCGGAACAGGCGCTCGCTCTGTTCGCGGCTCAGGGCGGCGGCGTCGCCCGAGAGACAGCCGGGTATGATCTTGGCGCTGAATTCGACTTCGTCGTTGCCGGGCAGGCCGAGTACGACGTCGGTGAAGCGCATGCCGTATTTCGATTCGGTGCCGAGTACGCCGCGCAGCTCGAGTATCTCGCCGTTGGCCACGAAGTCGAGTCCCTTGACCTGGCGAGTCCAGTGATAGTTGTTTTTGGCGGCGATGAGCAGGTCGCCCCGGACGAGTTCTTCCTCGTAACCGAGCACCTGGGCGCGTATGCCGCGGTTGAAGTCGGCCGCGGAGCGGTTGGATCGGGTTATGACGATTGTCTCGCCGATGCCGTCGGTGCGGTACAGGCTGTCGAGCAGGTCGGGAAGATCGGCTCCGTCGACGGTGTCGACATCATCGGCCGCCACCGTCAGCGGCACGACGGCCGCGGCGCCT
>CABRGT010000095.1 GCA_902470475.1 uncultured Porphyromonadaceae bacterium
GCCAGCGCATAGCCCGCGCGGCGCGGGCCACAGCCGACGCATGCGGCTGGGCGCATTTTATCGAATATTACCGCGAGGCCTATGCCAAGGCTTCGGCTAACAATAAGAAATCAAATAAATAATACATACTATTAATATGAAACTTCCGGTAAGCAAAACCAATGCACCCGTATGGCGTGACATTACTGTAAAAGCAGAGCTGCCCTCGCAGCTCAAGCCTCTCGAAGAAATGGCCCGCAACCTCTGGTGGGTCTGGAACAGCGACGGCAAGACCCTCTTCCGCGAGCTCAGCCCCGAACTGTGGCGCGCTACGGGCGAGAACCCCGTGATGCTCCTGCAGCAGCTTCCCTCGGAGCGTATCGACGAGATTCTGGCCGACAACGCCCTGATGGACCGTATCGCCCACGTTCACCGCAAGATGCGCGAGTACCTGAGCAAGCCCATGCGCAAGGACGTGCCCTCGGTGGCATACTTCTCGATGGAATACGGCCTGTGCAACTGCCTCAAGATCTACAGCGGCGGCCTCGGCGTGCTCGCCGGCGACTACATCAAGGAAGCTTCCGACAGCTGTGTCGACATGACGGCCGTCGGTTTCCTCTACCGCTACGGTTACTTCACACAGACACTGAGTGTCGACGGCCAGCAGATCGCCAAGTATGAGCCCCAGAACTTCAACCAGCTCCCCATCGACCAGGTGATGGACAAGAACGGCCATCCGATGATCCTCGAGGTGCCGTTCCCGGGCCGCATCGTCTACAGCCACATCTGGCGCGTCAACGTAGGCCGCATGAAGCTCTATCTGATGGACACCGACTTCGACGCCAACAGCGAATACGACCGCTCCATCACCCACCAGCTCTACGGCGGCGACTGGGAGAACCGCATCAAGCAGGAGTATCTGCTCGGCATCGGCGGTATCCTCATGCTCAAGAAACTCGGCATCTCCGCCAAGCTCTATCACTGCAACGAAGGCCACGCCGCCCTGCTCAACCTGCAGCGCCTGGTCGACTACGTGCAGGAGGACAAACTCGACTTCAACGTGGCTCTCGAGCTCGTGCGTGCTTCGGGCCTCTACACCGTACATACGCCCGTGCCCGCCGGACACGACTACTTCGATGAGTCGCTCTTCGGCAAGTACATGGGCGAGTTCCCCGCCAAGCTCGGCATCTCGTGGAACGATCTGATGAACATGGGCCGCGAGAACCCCGACACCAACGAGCGCTTCTCGATGAGCGTCTTCGCCCTGAACACCTGCCAGGAAGCCAACGGCGTCAGCTACCTCCACGGCGAGGTGTCGAAGCGCATGTTCGCCGGCATCTGGAAAGGCTACAGCTGGGAGGAATCGCACGTGGGCTACGTGACCAACGGCGTGCACATGCCCACCTGGGCAGCTTCGGAGTGGAAGGAATTCTACTGGAAGAACCTCGGCCCCGAAGTGTTCGCCGACCAGAGCAACCCCGAGGCATGGCGCGGCATCTTCAACGTGCCCGACGAGGAGATCTGGAACATGCGCTGCCTGCTCAAGAACAAGTTCATCAACTTCGTGCGCCGCGACTTCAAGGAGAAGTGGCTCGCCAACCAGGGTGATCCGTCGGCCGTGATGGAAATCCTCGACCGCATTAACCCCAACGCCCTCATCATCGGCTTCGCACGCCGCTTCGCCACCTACAAGCGCGCCCACCTGCTGTTCACCGACCTCGACCGTCTGGCCAAGATCGTCAACAATCCCAAGTTCCCCGTGCAGTTCATCTTCTCGGGCAAGGCCCATCCCGCCGACGGCGCCGGCCAGGACCTGATCAAGCGCATCACCGAGATCTCGCGCCGCCCCGAATTCCTGGGCAAGATCATCTTCCTGGAGGACTACAACATGATCGTGGCCAAGCGCCTCGTCACCGGTGTCGACATCTGGCTCAATACACCGACCCGTCCGCTGGAGGCATCCGGCACATCGGGCGAGAAGGCCGAGATGAACGGCGTGCTCAACTTCTCGGTGCTCGACGGCTGGTGGTACGAAGGCTACCGCTTCAACGAGAAGGCCGGCTGGGCGCTTACCGACAAGCGCACCTACACCGACCAGTCGCAGCAGGACAAGCTCGATGCGGCCACCATCTACAAGATGCTCGAGAACGAGATCATTCCTCTGTTCTTCGACACCAACTCCAAGGGCTACTCGCCGCGCTGGATCCAGTACATCAAGGGTTCGATCGGCGACATCGCGCCCCACTTCACCATGAAGCGCATGATCGACGACTACATCGCACGCTTCTACGACAAGGAAGCCGCCCGCTACAAGAAGCTGGCCGCCCACGACTTCGCCGAGGCAAAGGAAATCGCCGCGTGGAAGGAGAAAGTGGCCGCCGCATGGGACGGCATCAAGGTGCTTGACATGCGCCACGCCGCCGACAACGCATCGGGCGTGACCGGCGAGGTCTACCGCACCGAAGTGGTTCTCGACACCAACGGCCTCGGCGACGATCTGGGCGTAGAACAGGTGATCTTCCGCACCGAGGACGGCAAGGAGAAGTTCGTGGGTACCCGCGACTTCAAGATCGAGAAGACCGAGGGCAACATCGTCACCTACACTCTGCAGGCCAAGATCAAGGATGCCGGTGTGTTCCGCTACGGCTACCGCATCTACCCGAAGAACCCGGCTCTCCCCCACCGCCAGGACTTCGCCTTCCTGCGCTGGATCTGATCCCCGCACTGACTTAACACACCTGGGGCTGCCTCCTGCAAACGGGGGGCAGCCCCCGGTGTATATCATCGCAGCCTTTACGCATGCGCGACGGCAGCCGGCGCGCATGCCGGGTGCGACAGGAATATCGCCGCGGGCTCAGAAATTTGGATGATCATCTTACCGCGGGCTCGGCCTTTCGGGCCTTCACCCGCGGCTATGAACGGCCCCGCCCGCTCCGCGGGCTCTCTCTGTGCAAGCCGCACCGACGCGCATGCGCAGCGGTGTACAGGCTGGCAAAGATTCACGGGTGTCGGAAGCCGCAGGCCGGAGGTCCGCTCTATGTGCATGGCAGAGCGACTTCGTCGATTACCCGGCGGCCTCGTCGGGGCGCAAAAATAAGGTCTCCGGCGGCAATATGCGGCGCGGGAGACCTTTGGAAGTCGTCTTGCGGGAGCGGGCGCTGTCAGCAGGCCTTGAAGCTCATGTCGAGGCCCTTGACGGAGTGGGTCAGGGCACCCACGGAGATGAAGTCGACGCCTGCCTCGCCGTAGGCGCGCAGCGTGTCGAGGGTGATGCCGCCCGACGATTCGATTTCGACGGCCGGATTCTTCGACCGGATGAGCCGCACGGCCTCGGCGGTGCGTTCGGGCGTGAAATTGTCGAGCATGATGCGGTCGACGCCTGCCTCGAGAGCCTGGTTGATCTCGTCGGTGTCGCGCACTTCCTGCTCGATGCGGAGGTCCTTGCCGTTGGCGCGGTTCCACTCCTTGGCGCGTGCCACGGCGCTGGCGATGCCTCCGGCGAAGTCGGTGTGGTTGTCCTTGATCAGTATCATGTCGAACAGGCCGATGCGGTGGTTGGCGCCACCGCCGATCTTTACGGCCATCTTCTCGAGGATGCGCATTCCGGGAGTGGTCTTGCGCGTGTCGAGCACCTTTGTGTGGAGGCCTTCGAGGCGCTGCTGATAGCGGGCGGTCATGGTGGCGATGCCGCTCATGCGCTGCATGATGTTGAGCATGGTGCGCTCGGTCTGCAGCAGCGAGCGCACGGGGCCTTCGACCACGAAGGCTATGTCGCCGGGGCGGACGTGCGCGCCGTCGCCGATGAATACGGTCATCTTCAGCGACGGGTCGAAGAATTCGAATACCCGGCGGGCGATGTCGACGCCTGCCAGGATGCCTTCTTCCTTGACCAGCAGGTGCTGGCGTCCCATGGCGTCGGCCGGGATGGTACTCAGGGTGGTTGCGTCGCCGTCGCCTACGTCCTCGGCGAAGGCCAGCTCTATCAGTCGGTCAATGAGTTGATCGGGTGTCTGCATATCTTTTTGGTATTTGTTGTTTCGGACTACAAAATTACAAGAAAATTCGGCACCATGGGCTCCGGTTACGAAAAAATTGCTTACTTTTGCGAAAAATACGTATGAAGATCAACCTCATTTGCGTAGGCAGTGTGAAGGACGCGGCTCTCGGCAGCGTCCTGAACCGCTATGTGTCGCGCCTGCCCTACTACATGCCTTTCGAACTGACGGCGATCGCCGACGTGAAGGTCGCGCGCTCGGGAGGGCAGGAGGCGCAGAAGCAGCGCGAGGGCGAGGCGATACTGGCGCGCACGTCGCCGGCCGACTTCGTGGTGCTGTTCGACGAGCGGGGCCGCGAGCTCACGTCGCGCGAGCTGGCCGCGTTCATCGACCGCAAGGCTTCCGTGCTGCCGCGCAACCTGGTCTTCGTCATCGGCGGCCCCTACGGCTTTTCGAAGGAAGTCTACGGGCGGGCCGACATGCAGCTGTCGCTCTCGCGCATGACCTTTACCCACGAGATGGCCATAGTCATCGCGGCCGAGCAGCTTTACCGGGCACAGACAATCCTCAGGGGCGAACCTTATCACCATGACTAAACATTACACATCATCAACACTGGCTCTGGCGCTGGCCGTGGCCGCAGCAGCATGCGGAGGCG
>CABRGT010000096.1 GCA_902470475.1 uncultured Porphyromonadaceae bacterium
GGTTCGGCACCGGCCATGATCATTTTGGCGAGCGGTTCAAGGCCGCGCTCGCGCGCCACGGTGGCGCGTGTGCGGCGTTTCGGCCGGAAGGGCAGGTACAGGTCCTCGAGGGCGGCGGAGGTGGTTGCCTCCTCGAGGGCGCGGCGCAGGTCGTCGGTCATGTTGCCCTGTTGCCCGATGGTGTCGATGATGGCCTGCCGGCGCCGGTCGAGGGCAGCGAGACGTTCCATCTCGAGTTCTATGTCGCGGATGGCCACTTCGTCGAGGCCGCCGGTCACTTCCTTGCGGTAGCGGCTGATGAAAGGCACGGTGGCGCCTGAAGCCAGCAGGGCTACGGTGGCGCGGACTTTGTTGGCCGGCAGATTGAGGCTGTCTGCTACCCTGACGAAGATGTCGGACATAGGTATGTGTTCGGTTTTTTGCTTACTGTGCGTGAAGTGTGAGAAGAGTGATTTCGGGAGTGGCGCCGATACGGGCGGGCATGCCTACGACGCCGAGGCCTATGTTGACATAGAGATCGCGTCCGAGCGAGTCGGTGTAGAGGCCGCCCCAGCGGTCGTAGCGCATCGCTGCGGGCGAGGCGCCGAAGAGCTCGATCTGCATGGCGTGGGTGTGGCCCGACAGAGTCAGTGCGACGTTCATGTCGCGGCGGCCGCACACCGAGTCGGACCAGTGGGCCGGGTTGTGCGAGAGCAGGATCTTGGCGTTTGCGTCGGACAGGTCGGGATAGGCGTCGGCAAGTGAGCCGTAGATGTGGAACGGCGGGTCGCCGATGTTCTCGACACCGATCAGCGCGAGCGAGTCGCCCTGGCGGCGCAGCCAGGTGTGGGTGTTGTTGAGCATGCGCCAGCCCATGCGTGCCTGCATGGCCTGCAGCGAGTCGATGTCGGCCCGTTTTTCAGCGGCCGATGTCCATGAGTAGTAGTCGCCGTAGTCGTGGTTGCCCATGATCGAGTAGACGCCGTCCGGTGCGTGGAGCTGTGCGAGGATGTCGGTGTAGGGGATAAGTTCGGGGCTGTGCCGGTTGACGATATCGCCTGTGAAGACGATGAGGTCGGGCCGCAGGCTGTTGATGCGTTCGACGGCGTGTATCAGAAATCCGGGATCGTTGTCGAGCGATCCGACGTGGAGATCGGAGATCTGCGCTATGCGGTAGCCGTCGAAGGCGTGCGGCAGCCCTTCGATGTCGACACTGACGTCGCGGACGTCGATGTTGTGGCGGTTGAAGACGGCTCCCCACCACATGAGGCAGAATATGACTGCGCCGATGGCGGCGCCTGTGAAAGTGATGCCGTGGAGCGGCCGGTGGAAGAGCCTGGCAAGCCCCATGCGCACGAGCATGAACAGGGCTACTATGATCTTCGGGATATAGACCGTCAGATAGGCGAATATCACCCACATGAGCGCCCGGAGCTGGACGTCGGATCCGGTCTTTTTCGGCATGAGCGCCGCGGCGAGCAGCAACAGCTGGCAGGCCGAGGATATGACGACGTATGTGACGCACAGTTTGCGGCTCGCGCCTATGCGTCGCATGCGGCGATAGATGAAGATGTCGATCAGGATGCTGATGACAAGAATTATCAGGACCGGTATCAGTGGAAGTCTCATCGGTGGAGGGGGGGGGGAGGATGATGCGCGGCGTCAGTTTCCGCAGCTGCCGGATGCGGCAAGGTGGTTGCGCAGCGGATTGGCGTACATGTTCAGCATCATGCCGCGCATGAATTCGCGTTCCTGCGGTGTGACGTCGGGGATGTCGACCTTGTCAAGCTGGCCGCTGATATATGTGTCGAAGGATGCGACGTCGTCGGCATTATACCAGTCGGCGAAGCGGCGTGTGCCTTCGATCTCGTCGTAGGCTATGTAATTGCACGGGTAGATTCTGTAGCCGCAGTGGATGGTGCGGTCGATCAGATGGCATGCCTCGCGTATGACATCCTGGCGCGATGTGGCTTCGGAGCGGCTGAGATCGTCGTTGATGCATTCGCCTATGTGCATGTGGACGTGGCCCTTGAATTTCAGGATTCCGGTCTCCATGCTGAAGAGGTCGTCGCGCTGTGATTTCTTGAAGTCGGGGTCGCGGCGGCGCAGCAGGAATTCGCGGGCTTTCAGATAATCGTTGGGGTCGTACTCGTAGGTGATCGACACGGGCGTGAGGCTGGCGCCCATAATGTTCTCCTTGACATCGGGTCCGGGAGCGAGACCGATCATCTTGATGAGGCTTTCCTGGGTGACGTCGTTGCTGTCCTTGGCGCGGCCCTCGCGCTGGGCGATCCATACGGGCTCGTGGCGTTCGTTCACCACATAATGTATGTAGCCTGAAAGCTGGCGTGCATTGTCGAGGGCGGTGCGTATCTCGCCGTCGCGCTTGACGATGAAGCTGCGGTTGAGCTTCACCAGGTCGGTGATCCAGTCGTAGATGAGCAGGTTGTTGCCGATCGCCACCTGTGTCAGCGGCCGGTTGTTGCGGATGAAGCACAGATTGAGGAACGATGCGTCGAGGACGATGTCGCGGTGGTTGGTTATGAAGGTGTAGGCCTGCCCTGCGGCAATATTCTCGAGGCCGTCGCAGGTGAGTCCGAGGGTGGTGTTCTTTACCAGAGTCTCCAGGAAGGGCCCCATCACCTTGTATTGGAATTCATCGCGGTCGCTGACCTCGAGCAGCTGGCGGCAGAAGGCCTCGTAGTCAATATCGGGAAATATGTATTTTACTGCGTGTTCAAAACCGTTCTCTCTGACCAGGGCGGCGATTTTCTCGCGGTATTGCCAGTCGTCGTAGGGAGCTATGTCTTGGAATTCAGTGGGTATCGATGTTTCAGTCAGTTTTGTCATATCATTAGAACATAATATCACGGTCCAAAGTTACAACAAAATCCCCAACCGACCAAATTTTGATGCCGAGTCGCATTTTTGTCGCGTTTTTTCGGACTGAGGCGGTGTGGAAAACGACTTCCGGTAAATATTCAGGAGAAATAGCCTTAAAAAAATCCCCGCGGCACATGGAGCTGCCGCAGGGATTCGTGGTGTCTTATGGTCGGGGTGTTATTTTTTCAGGACTTTCCGCATCACGACGGAGCCGTCGGTGGTGCGTACGGCCTGGATGTAGAAGCCGGGGGCGGAACCTGCCGAGCGGCGCCCCGAGAGGTCGAACAGCGCGCCTTCCTCAATGGCGGGCGATGCCTCGATGTCGGCGATGCCGGCCGAGAATGTGCCGTCGCTCCAAGCGATGTCGCTGCGGTGTGTCTCGCCGGCAGCGGTGTTCACAAGCTGCACGCCGACGACGGTGCCCAGCGGCTCGTAGATGACTACGGTGTGCTTGGTGCCGTCGGCCTCGAAGTCGAAGTCGTTGTCGAAGCCGAAGGGTACGTCGGTGAGATCCTGGCCCAGCATTTCGTAGAGGGCGGCCGAGAATCTGTAGGCGTCGTTGCTTTCCTTGAGGATGAGGTTATAGTGCAGGTCGACGGGGGAGATTGCCTCGCCGGCGAGTGTCTCTGTGGGAAGTTCAAAGACGATCACGCCGTATTCGTCGAAGTCGTCGTATTCGTCGTAGCGGACGAACGTCGGGGCCTTGGGCTGGCCTGCGGCCGACATGTAGTCTTTGATCGAGGGAGTCTTGTAGATGGCCTGGCCGTACATGCTTTCGTCGCTTTCGTTGATCAGGATGGCGTCGGCGGCTGTGAGCAGGATGTCCTGCGATGCTCCGGGGCTGAATACGAGTTCGTCCAGCAGAGTGGTCTTCTCGAAGTATTCTTCTTCTTCCTCGTTGACGATGAGTTCGTAGTGAGCGCCGAAGAAGTAGCAGTGCGCACCCTTGGAGATGCCGAGGTACTGGCCGGAGGGGAAGGTCACCTTGCCGTCGGCCACGGTGCCGGTGATGTAGCTGTCGAAGCCGGGCAGACCGAGGTAGGCGGTCGTGCCGTCGACGGCATAGTTCACGGGCGCGTCGGCGATGCCGTCGGCGCTCATGATCTTGCGGGCGGCAGTGATGCCTTCGGGCAGTGCGGTGGGAACGGCGTCAACAGCTGCGACGGTGATGTCGCTCACGCCGTACCATACCCATGCCTCGTCCTTGTCCTCGACGCCTACGTTGTCGAAGGTAAGGCCGAGCATCACGGCCATATCCTCGTCGCCGGCAAGTACGCCGGTGGAGCGCAGCACGCCGTCCTTGTATTCAAAGGTCAGCTCGCTTTCGCCGAACGAGGGATAGTAGTAGCCTTCGTCCTCGTCGAAGTCGAGGCGGTCGTAGTTGATGCGGTATGTCTCGCCGTCATATTCGATCTCGGCGGAAGCCGACTGCGGCAGTTTGGCCACATAGGTGTCGCCGCCGGCGGGGGTGAGCTTCAGCCACGATCCCTGCGGAAATACGTTTACGGGGTCCTTGACATAGAGGCTGCCGTCGGGGGCCTCGACGATGGCGCTTACCTTTCCGGCGGCATAGCGCTGGTAGATCTCGAATCCGCGGGGGTACACGGCCATGGCGCCGAGCGACAGATTGTCGTGGAGGATGCCTTCGGGAGTGGCGGTGACGGCGTCAATGCCGGGCACGCGGGCCGGAGCCTTGGCGGGTGCGGCGGTGACGGTGA
>CABRGT010000097.1 GCA_902470475.1 uncultured Porphyromonadaceae bacterium
CAACCACAACAACGGCAACCACAACGGCAACCGTCCCGGAGCATCGACTCCAGGCAGTCGGCCCGGCAACATGGGCCGGCCCCCGGGACAGAACTACAATCCCGGACGGCCCGACAACCGGCCCGGCTCAGGACGCCCCGGCGGCAACTATGTGCCCGGGCCGCCTCAGGGACACCGTCCGCCCGGCGGAGGTCCCGGTTACCATCCGGGCGGAGGCCCCTCGCGTCCGCACATGCCCCCTCCACGGCCTTTTTACCGTCCCGCACCTCCGCCACCCGCATGGCGCCCCGCTCCCGGATGGCGGCCTTTCACCACAATCCTCGGTGTGACATTCGGCACGGCTCTGAACCTGTCGCTCAACGCGCTCGTCAATCAGGGATACGCGGTGTCGTCGTACGGCAACGACGTCATACACCTCAACAACGTGCAGATGGCCGGCTACTGGTGGCCCGACGCAACACTTTACTTCAACCCCGGCGGCGGTCTGTATGCCTCTAGATTCATGAACGTGAGCCAGGTCTACGACATGAGCCGCTACAACATGGTCTACGCGACACTGTTGCGGAACTACGGCTCACCCGTAAGCGTCACCAACATTCAGGGAGGCATCGAGTCCGTCTGGTGGGGTACAGGCAACCAGTTCATACGGCTGAGCTACCAGAGCGACTACTCGGCCGCAGGCTACCCGATCTACCTCACTACCCTGAGCTACGGCAACTGATCCGCCACTGATCTAAAAAACGAATAATAATGAGCCGGGAAGCCCGCAATACGGGTTTTCCGGCTCATCTCCGTTAGACGCCTCCAATTACGTAAGCGGAATCAGATAATTACCCATTTTCAATTTTTTTCTGCAATTTTTCTTGCAGATGTAAAATTTATGTTGTAACTTTGCAGCGCAATCGCATCAACAACATCATTAACCTTAATTTTATCTTAATCTAAAATCCATGAAAAAACGCAATGACAAGCGGATCAATTATTACTGTCAAGGGCGTGGCCGCGGCTGCCGCCGGCTGGCTTTGGGCCGCGATGTGCCCAGCCCTCCCATTCACTCTCGTGTGTACGCTGATGGTTTTCGCCGACGTCATGTCGGCCCGAAGACTCGCGCGGCGGCTGGGCCGTCGACAGCCGACCCGGCGCCAGCAGCTGAAATTCTCGTCGGCGAAGTTCGGACGCACGCTCACCAAACTGCTGCGCATATACGCTCTTCTGCTGCTCACGGCACTCCTGCAGCACGTCGTGGCCGGGCCGGAGGTCAATCTGCTGCGGATAGTGGCCGCCGCGGTATGCCTGTGGCAGGGGGTATCGGTTCTCGAAAACGAATCGACGGCATGCGACCGTCCGTGGGCACGCATACTCGGGAAAGTTCTCGTGGACAAGACGGCCCGGCATCTGGGCATGGAGCCGGACGAGCTGCTCGACGAGCTGCGGCGCGCAGAAAAATCATCCGAAAACGAACAACAAAGCTAAAAATGTGTTATCTTCGCAGTCATGAAACGAATATTGTTACTCTTGTGCGCCGCTGCAATCGGCGTGAGCGCATGGTGCGAGACACTCTCAAGCGTGGAGCGCAGCGGCTCGTGGTACTATCTGTACAATACCAATGGAAGGAAATACAAGACGCTGCCGGCCTCATCGGTCGGCGAGGTCGTGGGATGGTCGTCGACATTCTTCGTGAGCCGGTCGGGGTCGTGGTATTATCTATACGATGCCGACGGACGCAAGTACAAGACCCTGCCGGCCTCGTCGGTCGGCGAAGTCATCGGCGTGGCCGGAAACACCTTCACCGCACGAAGCGGAAGCTGGATTTACACATTCGACTCGACCGGCAAGAAGATCTCGACCCGACCCGCGAAGTGACCGGTCACATCGCGCCGCGATTTTGCAGAACGGCAAATATTCGCTAACTTTGCACCCATATGTATTACGTAACGAAACGTCTGGAAATATCAGCCTCGCACCGCCTGGAACTGGACTACGCGAGCAAATGCACATCTCTGCACGGCCACAACTGGATAGTGACCGTACACTGCCGCGCCCGCGAGCTAAACAAGGCCGGCATGGTGACGGATTTCACCCACATCAAGCAACTGGTCAGTGACCGCCTCGACCACGCCTGTCTCAACGACGTGCTCCCGTTCAACCCTACGGCCGAGAACATAGCGCGCTGGATCTGCGACAACGTCGAGAACTGCTGGCGCGTCGACGTACAGGAAAGCGAAGGAAATACAGCCACGTATGAAAAAGACGTATAAGGTCAACGAGATATTCCACTCGCTCCAGGGCGAGGGCTACTACACGGGCACGCCCGCCGTGTTCCTGCGGCTCAGCGGCTGCAACCGTGCCTGCCCCTTCTGCGACACCGATCACGCCGACGGCCGCGACATGACGGCGGAGGAAATCGCCGCTGAAGTGAGGCGGTACCCCTCGCGGCACCTGGTCATCACCGGCGGCGAACCTACCCTGCAGCTCGACAGCGACCTGCTGCGCGCTCTCAAAGCCGAGGCGTTCTACATACAGATCGAGACCAACGGATCGCGGGCTGTCCCGCCCGAAGTCGACTGGGTGACATGCTCGCCCAAGGAGGCGCCGTGGCAGGTCGACCGCATCGACGAACTGAAAATCGTGTATCAGGGCCAGGACGTGGAGGAAACCGCGGCTCTGCTGCCCGCACGGCATCTGTTTCTGCAGCCCTGCTCGGGAGCCAACATTCCCGAAACAGTCGCCTACATACTCTCGCATCCGCGCTGGCGGCTGTCGCTGCAGACGCACAAACTGATCGATATCCGATGAACCGCATCATAGCCCTGCTCATAGCCCTGACGGCCGTCGCCGCACTCCGCGCCGCATCACCCGAGGTGTCGCTGGTGACAGTCTTTCCGGGCACGGACATCTACGAGCTCGACGGCCACGCGGCCATCCGCATCAACTACGGCGACGGCCGCGACTTCGCCGTGAGCTACGGCGAATTCGACTTCGACACGCCCAATTTCATCTACCGATTCGTCAAGGGCGAGACCGACTACCGCGTGGACATGTTTCCGTGGATATTCTTCCGGGGAGCTTATGCCCGCGCCGGGCGGCGCATGACAGAGCATGTCATCGACATGGATTCGGCCCAGACAGCCCGTCTGATCGAACTGATCGACCGCAACCTGCTGCCCGAAAACCGCGTCTACCGCTACAACTACGTGAAGGACAACTGCGCCACACGGCCACTGCGGATGATCGAGCTGGCGATGGGCGACAGCATCATGCTGCCTCCGGCTGCCGTGGAAGCCGGCTCGGCCATCCGGCCTACCTTCCGCAACATTATGCGTGAGAACCACCGCAACTATCCGTGGTATCAGTTCGGCATAGATCTGGCACTCGGAAGCGGCATCGACTACCCGCTGAACCACCGCGAGGAGGCCTTCACGCCGCTGACAATGGACGCCCAGCTCGGCAGCGCCCAATGTGCCGGACAGCCGCTTGTCCGCTGCACGCGCGTACCGGTCGACGTACCGGCCGACGCCGCCATGGCACCGCCCACGCCATGGTATCTGACGCCGCTGGCGGTGTGCTGGCTCTTTTTTGCCGTGACAGCGGCGGTGTGCGTCCGCGATGTGCGGCGCCGCAGGGTCACGCGATGGTTCCAGTCGGCCTACTTCGGGGCGGCCGGTGTGGCCGGCCTGTTGCTGACATTCCTGATCTTCGTGTCGGTGCACGAGGCCACGTCGCCCAACTGGCTGTATCTGTGGCTGAACCCGCTGTGCCTGATCCCGGCAATATTTATTTGGTTAAAAAAGTGCAATAAGCTGGTATATTCGTATCATTTTGCTAACTTTGCAGTGCTTTTCACAGGTCTGCTGCTGTGGCCTTGGATACCGCAGTCGGGCAACGCGGCCTTTCTGCCGCTCGTACTCTCGGACATGGCTCTGTCAGCGACTTATATTTATGTGAAACTCAAGAGATAAGAGAGAAAACCGATGATCTCACGTCCACAAAAGATGCCGCGGCTGCTCGTAGCCCTGATCGCGTCGATGACTGCGCTGGCAGTGTCGTCGCAGGAGGCGCGCGTGCGCCCTCAGCTGGTCGTGGGCATCGTGATCGACGGACTCGACAGCCAATACATCGACCTGCTGCGTAGCCACTTCGGCTCGGGCGGCTTCAACCGGCTGCTGCGCGACGGCGTGGTGCTGGCCAACGCCGACTACGGTACGAACGTGGACGCCACGGCCGCCACAGCCATGCTGATGACCGGGGCGGCACCCTCGACCACGACCATCACCGGCGCCGAGAACTACGACCGCGAGGCGATGCGCTGCACTCCGGTGCTGCTCGACCCCGCAAGCGCCGGCCAGTACACCGACGAGACCCTGTCGGCGGCCCCGCTGGCTGTCAGCACCCTGTCGGACGAAGTACGCATAGCCGGCGGCGGCGTGACCCGCGTCTACGGCGTGGCTCCCGACGCCCAGCAGGCCATCCTGCTGGCAGGG
>CABRGT010000098.1 GCA_902470475.1 uncultured Porphyromonadaceae bacterium
CGGCTGGAGCGTCGCCGTCGCCGACAGCGGCGATGATGCCGTCGCGGACCGAAATCCAGCCGCGGCGGGGCGCCCGGCGGCTGTCGCAAAGCATGGCGTTGTGGATCAGAAGGCTCATCGGTCGTACTTCTTGAAGAAGCTGTTCCACTTCAGGCGGATAACGCCGAAGACGGCCTCGCCGAATATGCCGCCGCTCATCTTCGATGTGCCGAGGACGCGGTTAACGAAGACGATAGGCACCTCGGCGATGCGGAAGCCATATTTGCAGGCCGTGAACTTCATCTCGATCTGGAAGGCGTAGCCCTTGAACTTCACCTTGTCGAGGGGTATGGTCTCGAGCACCCGACGGCGGTAGCAGACGAATCCGGCAGTGGTGTCGTGCACCTTCATGCGGGTGACCAGGCGCACGTATTTGCTGGCGTAGTATGACATGAGCACGCGTCCCATGGGCCAGTTGACCACGTTGACGCCCGTGACGTAGCGCGAACCGACGGCCACGTCGGCGCCTTCGCCGGCAGTGGCGCGGTAGAGTCGGACGAGGTCGGCGGGATTGTGCGAGAAGTCGGCGTCCATCTCGCAGATGTAGTCGTAGCCGTGGTCGAGCGCCCACCTGAAGCCGGTGATGTAGGCCGTGCCGAGGCCGAGCTTGCCGGCGCGTTCGATGATGTGGACGCGTCCGGGGTGAGCGGCGATCTTTTCCTTGACAATGGCGGCGGTGCCGTCGGGCGAGTTGTCGTCGATGACCAGAATGTCGAACGGATGCTCCAGGCCGAGGACGGCGTCGATGATGGCGGCGGCGTTCTCGCGCTCGTTGTACATCGGGATGATCACGACGGCGTCGCGGCGGCTGTCGGGTGCTGTATTGCTCATTATTATTGCGGAAGTTGTGGAGTCTTGATCAAAAAAAGTGTCATGATTACTGCACGGTGCCGGCGATGCGGACGTTGCGCACGGGCTGCAGCGGATCGTCGGTGATGACGATCACCTTGGCCGAGAATATCCGGCCTTTCTGGGCGGCGGGATCGGCTGTGACGGTGACGGTGGCCTTCTTGCCCTTGCCGACAGTGTCGGCGCTGACGCGGACATCGACGCCCGGATCGACGGAGTACACGCGGCGGATGTGCAGCTTGCTCTTGCCGCTGTTGCCGATGGTGAACGAACGGGTCACGGGGCCTGCGGAGCGGTCCATGTCGCCGAAGTCGACCATGTCGGACGACAGGACCGAGATCGGCGCCCTGGCCATGCCGTCGGCGCCCAGCTGAGAGAAGTCCTCGTTGATGATCACCGTCACAGGCAGTGTGAACTGCATTCCGGGCACGGGTTCGACCGTGACGCTGTCCTCGATGAAACCGTAGAGGGGGCAGCGTGCCGAGTTGAGATACGACACGAGGGTGACCTGCTCGCCGGGAGCGGCCGTCTGCGGCGAGGGGACGACTTCAAGCCATTCGGGCTTGCGGACGACCTTCACGCGCAGGCTGTCGGCCGAGCGGTTGTAGCCTTCGGTGTAGGCGGTCTTGAGATGGCCTTTGGTCACCTCACCGAGCATCACGCCCCGGGTGGCGAGTTTCAGCGGGCCCAGGTCGACGGGGAAGCGGCGGGCGACAGTCTCGCCTGATCCGATGACGACGCCGGTGATGTCGAGCCGCTGCTTCGACGGCGTGCCGGATGTCTCGACATAGATCTGCTTGCTGAAGCGTCCCGGGCGTCCCTGGGGATCGAACGACACACTCAGGCGCGCCGTGTCGCCGGGGGCGAGCGAGCGCACCGTGTATTGCGGGCGTGTGCAGCCGCAGGTGGCCCGTGCGGCCACGATGGAGGCGTCGCCGGGGCCGTCGTTGACCATCAGAAATTCGCAGCTCACGGGTCCGGTCTCCTCGGTGAACGCGCCGAAGTCGTGTGTGGTCTCGAGCCAGCGTACCTGCTGAGCCGAGGCGCTGCCGGCAGTGCCTGCGGCAGCAATGGCGAGCAGTGCTATGGTAAGATTTCGGAGTTTCATTTATCTGTCAGTGTTTATGTCGGTCGTCAAATAGGGCTTGAGATGTGGGAGTACGACCTCTTCCATTATATAGTAGGTGTCGGGGAGGGGGTGCACGCCGTCGTCGGAGAGTCCGTCGTCGATGGCGCCGTCGCCGTCGGTGTCGAGTGCCGAGTAGTAGTCGACATAGTCGATTCCGGCCGAGCGGGCATACTCGCGCAGGCGGTCGTTCAGGGCACGGATGCCCTCGGGGATGCCGGTGAGCTCAGGCTTCCAGTAGATGTGGTCGGCCGGAGTGATGGAAGCTATGACGGGCACGATGCCGGCGGCCTGTGCCCGCATGCACATCACGCGGATGTTGTCGAACACGCCGTCGGGGTCGACCCAGCCGATGTTCTGCGCCAGGTCGTTGATCCCGGCCATGATGACCACGGCTTTCGGGCGCAGCTCCACGACGTCGGATGCAAACCGCCCGCGGATCTGCCCGGATGTCTGCCCGGAGATGCCTCGTCCGGCTATGTTGTTGTCCCTGAAGAAATCCGGATGATATTTGGCCCAGTAGGCGGTGATGGAGTTGCCGATGAACACCACGTCGGGTGCTGACGAGGGCTCGTCGGAGCAGCTCGAGGCGGCCAGCGACACAGTGAGGCACGACAGGATCAGGATGAGGAAACGGCGCATGCAGGCGGTAGGAGTATCAGTTGGTAACGTTGAATCCGCTTTCGGTGAGCCGACGGCGGATCTGATCGATGTGGTCGGCGTCGCGGGTCTCGAGTTCGAGCCTGATCGAGCAGCCGTTGATCTCAGTGGAGGCATTGGTGCGCTCGTGTGTTACGGAGATGACGTTGCCGCCCTCGTCGGCCACGACAGACAGCGCGCCGGAGAGCTGGCCGGGCTTGTCGACCAGGTCGATGATGAAGGTGTATTTGCGACCGCTCTTGGCAAGGCCGCGTGTGATGACGCGGTTGAGTGTGTTGACGTCGATATTGCCGCCCGACACGATGCACACTACTTTCCGGCCCTTGACGGGGAGCTTGTCGAACATCACGGCGGCCACGCCTACGGCACCCGCGCCCTCGGCCACCACTTTCTGTTTCTCCATCAGGGCGAGGATGGCGGCCGCGGTCTCGTCGTCGTTGACGGTGACCACGTCGTCGATATACTTGTCGCAGAGCTCGTAGGTGAGATTGCCGGGCTGCTTCACGGCGATGCCGTCGGCGATGGTCGACACCGAATCGAGGTGGCAGATGCGGTGCTCGTGCAGCGAATGTTCCATCGACGGGGCCCCGGCGGCCTGCACGCCGTACACTTTCACGTCGGGCCGGAGGGTCTTTACGGCGAAAGCCACGCCCGAGGCGAGTCCGCCACCTCCGATCGGCACTACCACGGCCTGCACGTCGGGCAGCTGCTCGAGGATCTCGAGGCCGATGGTGCCTTGTCCGGCGATGACTTTCGGGTCGTCGAACGGATGGACGAATGTGTAGCCCTCCTTGTCGCGGAGTTCGATGGCCTTGGCGTATGCGTCGTCGTAGACGCCCGGCACAAGGCATATCTCGGCGCCGTAGCCGCGTGTGGCCTCGACTTTAGAGATCGGCGCACCGGCTGGCAGGCAGATGAGCGACTTGATGCCGTTGTGTGTCGCTCCGAGTGCTACGCCCTGGGCATGGTTGCCGGCGGAGCAGGCGATGACGCCGCGGGCTTTTTCCTCTTCGGTCAGACAGGCTATCTTGTAGTAGGCGCCGCGGAGCTTGAACGAGCCGGTTAGCTGCAGGTTCTCGGTCTTGAGATACAACTCGCAGTCGGCCGACAGCTTGGGGGCCGGGATTACGGTCGTCTTCCGTGCTACGTCCTTGAGCACTGCGGCCGCGTTGAATACTTCACTTATATCGAGCATTGTCGCGTTGGATTTATTACTTTGCGCAAAAGTAGTTAAAATTTTGGAACTATCAAAAAACAAATGCGTGAGGGCAGTCGGCGCGAGATCAGTATGGGCGGCTGTCGTGAGTGGGCGGTCACTATGCACTGAAGTACATAGTGATGTGTGAAAAGCCCTTCCGGGGCTTGTTCTCCGCGGTATGCTGACGGGCTCCCCGGCTTGAAAGCCGGGGTTATCCACATGGGATCCCTCCGGGATCCGCCCGACTTCCCGCGGGGTCGGCTTCCCGCGGGATCATCGCTTTCAGCGCATCGCCCGCGACTATGAACGTCATCGCCCGCGCAGCGGGCTCAGGCGGCCGGAGGGGAGTCGAGGAGATGCTCTGGGCCTGTACTCTTGAGGCGCAGGCGAGGACGCCTGCCTTTTCTGCTTTGCAGAGCGACTTCGTCGGTTGGCCTGTTTTGCGGTGCGAGTTTGGCGGAGGGATAAAAAAGCTGCGCGAGGATGGTCCCCCGCGCAGCTCGTTATGAATTTTTAATCGCTATTTGCGCATAGGTCATTTGATCATGACCTTGACGGCGGTGTTGCCCTGGCGGCGGATGTAGAGGCCGGGAACGAGCTCG
>CABRGT010000099.1 GCA_902470475.1 uncultured Porphyromonadaceae bacterium
GCGGACATGGCCCGTGCGCTCATGGCTTCGGCCGACGAGAATCTGGCCGCCCGGCGCGCGGAACTGGCCGGCATTACAGCCCGACTCGACGCAGTGGACGGCATAGCCGCCTGGAGCGCCGAACGTGCGGAGGGGCCGGAAGCATTCAGGACGGCATTTAACAAAGCTTTCGAAGAATACGGACTACTCACGGCCGGGCGCGACTCACAGCGCGCCGGATTTGAAGCCGCCCGCGCCATCTTACTCGGCCTCGAGGCCATCGACAGCACGCTGCCGTGGAAACCGGATGATACAGACGCGTCAGACGAACCGGACGTGGCCGACACTGCCGATCCCGCCGCACTGCTGAACCGGATTGCATCGGAACACACCCGCCTCACGGCTCTATGCGGGCGCGCCGAAAGCGACGCTCAGCGACGGCACGCCGACGTCGAAGCCTTTCTTCAGGCCGAACCGGATTTCTCCGAAGCCGAACTTGTGCGGCTCAATGAAGCGACGGCCGAGGAAACAGAACTCGCACGGAAAACCGTCGCCGACACCCTTGCCGCCCTGGACGATGCCAACAAGGCGCTGACACGCACCGTCGCCGAAATCGGGGCACACACGGCCGCACGCCCCGAAATTGCCGAAGGAGCGACCGTCCATAGCCTTGCCGAAAGCGAAAAGGCACTGTCGGACCGCATCGACGCCGTCAACAGCCGCATAGGCAGCATTGACACACAGACTGCGGCCGATGACGCCAATATCCGGGCCGTAGGCGAGCTGCAGACACTGATCGACAGCGCACGCGCCGAATACGAACGCTGGAGCGGGCTGAACACACTTTTCGGCAATGCCGACGGCTCGAAATTCAAGCGTATCGCCTTGGGATTCATTCTCGACGCGCTGTTGCAGCGGGCCAACCGCTACCTGCGCCGCCTTACCGACCGATACAGCCTGACCGTGCAGCCGGGCACCTTCAATATCGACGTGACCGACGCCTACAACGGCGGCGCGCGACGCTCGGCCAACACCGGCAGCGGCGGCGAAAGCTTTATGGTGTCGCTGTCGCTGGCTCTTGCGTTGAGCGACATCAGCCCGCGCCTGGCGGTCGACACGCTCTTCATCGACGAAGGATTCGGCACGCTCTCGGGCGAGCCGCTGTCGCGCGCCGTAGCGCTGCTGCGCAGCCTTCAGCGCGAATCGGGACGCCGGGTGGGTATAATCAGCCACATCGAGGCTCTCGCCAAAGAGATACCCGTAAGAATCGAAATTATTAAAGACCCGGCGAGCGCCACCTCGCGGGTAGCGCTCGCGGATTAGGACACAGACGCGCCGGAATAGCGGGTGCGCACGTCATCACTGCTCCACAGCCGCACGGATATGGTCGGCGATGTACCGGAGATCGTCGTCGGTGACCCACGGGCCGGCGGGAAGACACAGGCCGCGGCTGAAAAGGTCCTCGCTCACCCCGTTGACATAAGCAGGAGCGGAGGCGTAGAGGGGCTGACAATGCATCGGCTTCCACAACGGACGGCTTTCAATGCCTGCCCCCGCCAGGGCCATGCGCAGGGCCTCGACGTCGGCGCGGGGTTCTACGGCTGTGTGGGGCGAGGCGGCGGCATGTGTGACTCCGGCGGCACCGCCGACAGCTCCAGTGATGACCGAACTATAGGCCTTATCACGGCCACGCACGCGTACGGAGTCGTCGAGCGTGACGGTACAGAGCCAGAAGTTGGCGTCAGAGCGCGGCGAGGGATTCTCGTGCAGATGTATGCCCGGTATATCCGCGAGCAACTCGCGGTACATGGCCTGGGCGTGGCGGTGGTGGGCCAGGTGCTCGTCAATTATAGCCATCTGTCCGCGGCCTATAGCAGCGCAGACATTCGACAGACGGAAGTTGTAGCCCAGCTCCTCGTGCTGGTAGTAGGGATACGACTCGCGCGCCTGAGTGGCATAGAACATCATGCGGCGACGCTCCTCATCGTCGTGCACGATAAGCGCGCCTCCGCCGGAAGTGGTGATCATCTTGTTGCCGTTAAACGACAGTACGCCGTAGCGGCCGAATGTGCCGCAGCGCTGTCCGTCGAAGTTGCTGCCCATGGCCTCGGCGGCGTCCTCTATGACGGGGATACCGTACTTACGGCCGATTTCCATAATCTCGTCGATGCGGCAGGGCATGCCGTAGAGATGCACGGCCATGATGGCACGCGGCGGGCGGCCGGTGACGGCGATGCGGTCGGCGATGGCGCGGTCGAGCAGCGCGGGATCCATGTTCCAGCTTTCCGGCTCGGAATCGACAAGCACGGGCCGCGCGCCCAGATAAAGGATCGGATTGACAGAGGCGCAGAACGTGAACGACTGGGCCACCACCTCATCGCCGGGCTGTACGCCGCAGCCAATCAGAGCGAGCTGTACGGCCGATGTGCCGTTGCAGAGAGCGACGGCACGACGGTCGAGCGGCCCGCGGCCCTGCCGGTGGTTCATGAAAGCCTCGAGATCGTGCTCGAAAGCGTCGACATCGGGTCCCATAGGGACGATCCAGTTGTCCTCGAAGGCCTTGAGTACATATTTAAGCTCCTCTCCTCCGAGATGGTTAAGGCAAAGCAATATACGGCGATCAGACATTTCTTAAAACTTAAAAGCGGTGAGCAGTCGGTAGATGCGTGCGACACCACGGCCACCGGCCAGTGAATATTTGTGTAACAGGCGCCATAGCACACGGCGTGTGCGCGGCTGTGCGGCAAGGATACTTTCGGCCAACGGAGCCGCCTCGGGATCGCGGCGCGCCCAGGTCGAGGTCATGATCAGACGCTGCAGTTCGGCCCAGTGGCGCCGGTGCGGGCCGAGATGAACGCCTATGGCGTCGAGGGCCACCTTCATGCGGGCGACGCGGCCTTCGGCCGAATTGGTTATCGAGCCGGGGCTTTCGTTGACGTAGACGGTGAAGCGGCGGCCGGCGTGGACGATGCGCGGATTGTCGGCCAGCAGACGCACGCCCAGCTCACAGTCGTCGAACATGCCGGCGTCCTCGAGCCAGCCGCCCACGCGGCGGAAGTGCGCGGTGCGGGCCATGTAGCGCATGGTGCTGAACGACGAGTGCATCACGTTGTTGTACAGCACGTCGTGCATGATGAACGGGTGGCGTTCGCGGCGGCCGTCTGCACGCAGCAGACAGAAATCCCAGCAGACAATGTCGGCATCGGGATGCGCCGCCAGGGTCGCGAGCGCGCGCTCCACGTGGTCGGGAGTCATCACATCGTCCGAGTCAAAGAAAAGCGTCCACTCGGTGTCGACGGCGGCCAGGCCGGTGTTGCGGGCACGGCAGGCTCCGGGGGCGGGTTCCTCAAGAATACGGACGCGCAGCTGCGGGTCGGTGTTGGCAGCGGACCAGCGCCGGATCACGTCGGCCGAACTGTCGGTCGACGCGTTGTCGACCAGTACCAGATCGAGAGGACGGACCGTCTGGGCGGCCACGCTGTCGAGCGTGCGGCACACGACAGCGGCCCGGTTGTAGACCGGAATTACGACCGTGACGACGGCCTGCTGTTGGCCTGTGGTATTCATGGCGCGGAAAATCAGAATGCGTAAAGTTCGGTGACGTCGAAGCGCGGCAGCGGAATAATATAGACCGACCGCTCGGGGATATCGACAGCCGATGCGGCGGGGATGACGCCGACACGGCGCAACTCGCTCGTGATGGTAGCCATAGCCGTGGCCGGGGTGTTGTTGTCCTCGCTCAGATGGCACAGGAATATATGGCGCAGCGCCGGAGTATAGATTTCGGTGAGATAGCGCGCGGTGGCACGGTTGTCCATATGGCCGCGGTCGGAGCGTATGCGCGCCTTCAGATGTTCGGTGTAGCGGCCGTTGACAAGCATGTCAGCATCGTAGTTGCTCTCGATCATCAGAGCGCGTGCGCGGCGTATGTAGAAGTCGGCGCGCTCGGTGACAGTTCCCATGTCGGTGGCTATCACGAATGTCATGTCGCCGAGCGACACGGAGTAGCCGCAGTTGTCGGTGCCGTCATGCGATGTCTCGAAAGGCACTATGGTCATCTGGCCCACGCGGTACTCGTGTTCCTTGAATATGGGCGAGTGGTAGTCCTTGATGCGGCGCGATATGTTGTGCCGGCGCAGCAGTCCCTCGAGCACGCGCAGGGTGCAGAACAACCGCATGTGGGGATTGCGGCGCAGCAGCGAGTACGCGAACTTGACGTGGTCGGCATGGTCGTGGGTCAGAAAAATACCCATGACCGATTCCATGGCGATGCCGTTGCGGCGCAGGGCCTCGGTGACCTTGTTGTTGTCGATGCCGGCGTCGACGAGGATACCAGCCTCGCGGGTGCCTATGTATGAGCAGTTGCCGCTGGAACCGCTCCCCATCGACATGAACCGCAGACGCTCCACCGGACGCCGGTATTCGGCGCCGAGACCGAACTC
>CABRGT010000100.1 GCA_902470475.1 uncultured Porphyromonadaceae bacterium
GAGGAGATTTGATGATTCTTACCTCAAAGTTTTGCACTTCGATCTGGAATCTTCAAAGAAAAAGAGGCCTCCCGAAGTGTGGGAGCCCCCTTTTTCAGTACCCCCCCAACCGTGTCGTATCAGAACTAATCTTGGCCGATTTGGATAGGTTGTGGGAAAAGCGTCACTGGATTCCAAACGCAGGTGAACTAATATTTACTTAATCTCCACATGAAATTGCCCAAATATCTATTTCGAATGCATCTGCTAACTTTTTTACCTTATCGTAATTTCCAACATTGATTAAATCTGGTATTATTTCTTTTATAATTCTAATTATATCACCCATATAATCTCTACATAAAGTCACATTCTCACGCCATTTATTCCGAATAAAAAAATCTTGCAGCATTTGAATCTCAATGTCATCTAAGTATTCAGACAATACATCATAGCCATTACTTGAGAATAAATTGGGTATTAGATTATAATATTCACCTGAATTATTTGGAAGAGGAATTGAGCTTAGTTCTAATAGCAATTTTTTGACTTCCCTCCCAAATCTAATTTCACTCATACATTCAGGCAATAGACAATCTATATCTTGGAAAGAAATATATTTTTTCTCAAAACTCGTTTCTAACGAGGCTCTTTTTAATGCCCCATCTGAATACGTAAGAATTAGTGTAGAATGACGTCCCACTTCTATTCGTTCTAATTTATCTATACGTAATTGAGGAATATTCTTAACATAGGAAAAATGGAAATCCCCGTCTTTAACATCAACATTATATATAAGATTACCAAAATAATTGATGTCTTTTGTTATAGGATTATAGAACATATTGAATAAAGGACCGCTACTAAGTTTATCCACGAAAGAAATAAAGTCACGTTCGTTATAAGCATCGTTAACCGCTGACCACGCTGCGCCATCTACGTCAATATCAACACCATGTTGAACGAGAGTGTCTAGTATACTTTTACAATATTGGAAGTTGAATTGATTTAAGCATCTACTCATCATAACAAACTACTAAATTAAAAAAGGGAGCAGATTGCTCTACTCCCCGTTTCAGTACCCGGACCCGGGATCGAACCGGGAAGGATTGCTCCAACGGTGTTTGAGACCGTCGCGTCTACCGATTCCGCCATCCGGGCGCGATGCAAAGTTAGGCATTTTTTGGCATCCGGCAAGCAAAGCTGTCGATTTTTTGGTGTAAATGGCCGTCGTTTTGCTTTTTTTTGAGTATTTTTGTGGAAATTTCCGCACCATGAGCATCGATACACGACTACCACTGATAGGGATGACTTTGGAGGACCTGCGCCGCGTGGCGGCTGAGGTCGGGCTTAAGCCGTTTGCAGCCAAACAGATGGCCGCATGGCTGTATGAGCGGCGGGTGACCGGTATCGACACCATGACCGACCTCTCGAAGGAGGGCCGGCGACGCCTGGCCGAACGCTACCGCATAGGCCGCACCACTCCTCTGGCCCGTTCGGTAAGCGCCGACGGTACTGTGAAATATCTCTTCGAAGGTGTCGGCGAGATGGCCGTAGAGGCCGTGTATATTCCCGACGGCGAGCGGGCCACGCTCTGCGTGTCGTCGCAGGCCGGCTGCCGCATGGGCTGTACGTTCTGCATGACGGGGCGCCAGGGTTTCCACGGCAATTTGACTGCCGCAGGAATCATGAACCAGATACTGTCGGTGCCCGAAAGCGAACGTCTGACCAACATCGTGTTCATGGGCATGGGCGAACCAACAGACAATGTCGAAGCCGTGATGACGGCTATCGAGATACTTACCGCTCCCTGGGGGCTGGCATGGAGTCCGAAGCGAATCACCGTGTCGACAGTCGGCAACCGCGCGGGGCTCCGTCGCCTGGCCGAGCAGACAAAAGTGCATCTGGCCGTGAGTGTGCACTCGCCCTTCGCCGACGAGCGGCTGCGGCTGATGCCCGCCGAGCGGGCGTTCCCGGTCCGCGACGTGATGGAAATGCTGCGCGGCTATGACTTCGCACACCAGCGGCGCCTGTCGGTGGAATATATCCTTTGGAAAGGTCTCAACGACGACCGGCGCCATGCCGACGCGCTGGCGCGGCTTGTGCGCGGCACCGACGCGCGTGTCAACCTCATCCGCTACCACGCGCTGCCCGGTTCGGAAATGCAGCCTCCGACGACAGCCGTGATGGAGGCATTCCGCGACCGCCTCAACGAACAGGGCGTGACGGCCACCATACGGGCTTCGCGCGGCGAAGACATCGAGGCCGCCTGCGGCATGCTGGCCGGACAGGCCAACAACACAGAAAACGCCCATGACAATACTGACAATCAATCAAATACCGAGATAAATGCATAGAAAGATAAAAGTGGGAATCACCCACGGCGACATAAACGGCATCGGCTATGAGATACTGCTGAAGCTGCTCGAGGACGGGCGCCTGGCCGAACTCTGCACGCCCATAGTGTACGGCTCGGCAAAAATCGCCGCCACCTACCGCAAGGCGCTCCAGATGCAGCAGGTGCCGATGACGCAGATCGAAAGTCCGGAACAGGCGACCGGAGCCACAAACTACATCATCAATGTCGTGGGCGAAGACGTACGCCCCGAACCGGGACAACCGTCGGCCGAGGCCGGACGGGCCGCCTTCGCCGCCCTTGAGCGCGCCGTAGCCGATCTGAAAAACGGCGACATCGACGTGCTGGTAACCTGCCCGATCAATAAATCGACCATCCACAGCGCCGAATTCACATTCCCTGGCCACACGGAGTACCTCGAAGCGGCCGCCGGCGAGGGAAAGGCCCTGATGATCCTCTGCGACGAGAACATGCGCGTGGCCCTGCTGACCACCCACACCCCGATAGCACAGGTGGCCGGGACAGTGACTCAGGAAGCCATCGTAGAGAAACTGCAGATCTTCGACCGCTCCCTGCGACGCGACTTCGGCATCGACGCACCCCGCATCGCCGTACTTGGCCTGAATCCGCATGCCGGCGACGAAGGCCTGCTCGGCTCCGAGGAAAAGGACATCATAGCGCCTGCCATAGCCAAGGCGCGCGAGGAGCGCATCCTGGCTTTCGGGCCGTATGCCGCCGACGGCTTCTTCGGCTCCGGCCAGTTCAAGAAGTTCGACGGCATCCTGGCCATGTACCACGACCAGGGACTGGCTCCGTTCAAGGCCCTGTGCATGGGGTCAGGCATCAACTTCACAGCCGGGCTGCCGTTCGTACGCACATCGCCCGACCACGGCACCGGATTCGACATCGCCGGGAAAGGCCTGGCCGAGCCCGACTCGACCCGCGCCGCCATATACGCCGCCATCGACATCTGGCGCTGCCGCCACCGCTTCGATGAGGCGCGCCGTTCGCCCCTGCGCCGGCAATACTATGAGAAAGGGGCCGACAATGTTGTACTTGACCTTACCGGAGAATGAATTTTGCAATCATAGCCGCCGGCGACGGCTCGCGCCTGGTGCATGAAGGTGTGAGCAGCCCCAAGCCGCTTGTCGACCTGGACGGGCGGCCTATGATCCGGCGTCTTGTCGACATATTCACCGAATGCGGTGCCGAGAGCATCGCCGTCATAGTCAACGAATCGATGACCGACGTGGCCGGCTACGTGAAGCAAATGGCCGGGGAACTGCCCGTGCCGCTGCATCTTTGCGTGAAGTCGACACCCGACTCGATGCACAGCTTCCACGAAGTGTCGTCGCTGCAGCCCGAAGGCAAGTTCGTACTGACCACGGTCGACACCATCTTCAGCGCCGAATCCATGCGCCGGCTCGTCGCGGCCTTCGAGTCCGACGATACCGCCGACGGCTACATGGGTGTGACCGACTACATCGACGATGAAAAACCGCTTTACGTCGGCGTGGCTCCCGACGGACGCATAGACGCATACCGCGACGAAGCTTTCGAGGGAGTGCGTTACGTGTCGGCCGGTGTCTACGGCCTGCAGTCGCCCGCAGCCCTCGAAGTACTGCGCCGATGCATCGACAGCGGTATCGGCCGCATGCGCAACTACCAGCGCGCGCTGCTGGAGGCCGGATTCGACCTGCGGGCATTCCCGATGGGCAAGGTGATCGATGTGGACCATGCCTCGGACATAACCAAGGCGCGCACCCTGATCGCGGATTTTGAAAACCAATGCGACAATCATGACAAAGATTAAACTCATATCGCTTGCGGCCGCCGCTCTGTGGGCCACGGCCGCATGGTCATGCGGCGGAAACGCCGCCG
>CABRGT010000101.1 GCA_902470475.1 uncultured Porphyromonadaceae bacterium
CGGGGGCCGGAGCCGCGCCCTTGATCTGGAAGCGGCAGTTGGGACACTTGTCAGTATCAGGCCGCAGAGGATATCCGCATTTGGGGCATACCGACGGCTGTGCCGCGCTGTTCACGCCGGTCATGATAGTTCCCTCGTCGGCAGGCGACGGAGCCGCCGGACGCACGGGAGCCTGCGACGGCGTGGGCTTTTCGGGAAAGGCATCGTTCTCGAACACCGTTCCGCTCAGCATTTCGACGGGGCGGGGCGCAGCCGGTTCGGGATTGGGCACGCGCGGTGCCTGGGGCGCCGCAGCAGGCTGGACTCCGGCATCGGTCAGGGGTGAGTTACACTTCGTGCAGTGGGTGGTTCCGGGCTTGTTGGGCCAGCCGCAATTCTTACAACGCATGGTATGTCTATTTTTAGATTGGTTTAGTATTTTTCATTGATTAATGTGCAAATTTAATACTTTTTATCGTCTTTTCCCAAAAAATCAAGGATATAAATTACGAAATCCGCTTTTTTTGTGACGAATTCTGCCGGTTTTGTGACAGACCGCCGTACACCAGGGTCCGGCCACACACGTCTGCAACGCCGATTTGCCGAATCGGCTCTTATTTCGTAACTTTGCAGTCCGAATTCACGCAAGAACATAAAAAGACAGACATATGGCATTACAATGCGGCATTGTCGGACTCCCCAACGTGGGCAAGTCGACCCTCTTCAACTGCCTGAGCAACGCTAAAGCCCAGAGCGCCAATTTCCCATTCTGCACCATCGAGCCGAACGTGGGCGTCATCACCGTACCCGACGAACGGCTCAACCGCCTCGTCGAGATGTGCCAGCCTCGCTCGGTCGTTCCCGCAACGGTCGAGATCGTCGACATCGCCGGACTGGTCAAAGGCGCTTCAAAGGGCGAGGGCCTCGGCAACAAGTTTCTGGCCAACATCCGCGAGACCGACGCCATTCTTCACGTGCTCCGCTGCTTCGACGACGACAACATCACCCACGTCGACGGTTCGGTCGACCCCGTCCGCGACAAGGAGATCATCGAGTACGAGCTCACACTCAAGGACCTCGAGACCGTGGAGTCGCGCATGGCCAAGACGCAGAAACAGGCGCAGACCGGCGGCGACAAGGTAGCCAAGATGCAGTACGAAGTGCTCTCCCGAATCAAGGACGCACTCGACCAGGGCAAGCCGGCACGCTCGGTGAAGTTCGACACTCCCGATGACCAGAAGTTCGCCCGCGAGCTTTTCCTGCTCACCGCCAAGCCCGTCCTCTACGTCTGCAACGTCGACGACGCATCGGCCGTCTCGGGCAATAAGTATGTCGACGCCGTCCGCGAGGCCATCCGCGACGAGGACGCATCCCTCATGATCGTCGCCGCCCAGACCGAAAGCGAGATCGCCGAACTCGACACCTGGGAAGAGCGCCGTGAATTCCTCGCCGAAATCGGCCTCGAGGAATCGGGCGTAGCCCGCCTCATCCGCGCCGCCTATGCCCTGCTCGACCTGCAGACATTCTTCACCGCCGGCTCCGACGAGGTGCGTGCCTGGACATTCCGCCGCGGCTCCAAGGCCCCCCGCTGCGCCGGCATCATCCACACCGACTTCGAAAAAGGCTTCATCCGCGCCGAAGTCATCAAGTACGACGACTACGTGCAGCTCGGAGGTGAATCGGGCGTCCGCGACGCAGGCCGCCTCGGAGTCGAAGGCAAGGAATACGTCGTCCAGGACGGCGACATCATGCACTTCCGCTTCAACGTCTGAATTTTTTCGGATTTTTTTGCAATAAATCAGGCAGAACCGCGTTGTATCTGTGTAACCCACATAAATGTTCTGCCTATGAAGAATTTTTCTACTCCTGAAGCCGGCTGTGCCGAGCAACCCCGCGAGAGCCGTCGCGCTGTCGCACCCGCAAAAAAGACTATTGAATTCCTCAAGCAGTTCGCCCGCGTCTATGTCGCCGGCTCCGACGCTGCCCTTCCGGGATTCATTTTGAACTGATGAAATGAGATAGATAGAAACGTTTTCAAACAAGGCGCCCGCCCCTGCGTGAAGCAGAGACGGGCGTCGCATTTTAGCGCACTTCACCAGCAGAGGCTGATTCCGAGCGGACATCCTGCCGCCAGGGCATACCCGGCGTAAGTCAGACGCAGCAGCACGAACCCTGCCATGAGCGCCGCCACCTCGAGCACTATCAGCGTGATGATGACGCCTCGCGACGGGCCTTTGGCATTGAACAGCGCGTTGCAGCCGCCCCAGATGCAGGCCAGCGCCGGAAGCAGCACCGCTATCGAGAAGCAGATCGCCGACCATACACCCGTCGTGGTGCCCGTAGCCGCAAAAGCGTCGAAATTGCTCAGCAGGCCACCCTCGCCCCAGCCGCTGTAGGCTATCAGCCCCGCCACGGCCACGGCCAGCACTATCACCATGGCCAGCCCGACCATCATGCCGACGAAACCTATGAACACGAGTACGATCTTACCCAGGATACGCCAGAACGAGTCTCCTCCGTGTCCTGCCGGCTGAGCCGTCGGGTCGGGAGTACCGAGAATCGTCTGCCCTACGTTACCGACCGTGATCGGCTGCCCGGTCATCTCCAGAATCTGGCGCGGAGTCCTCGCGGCCGGTATGATCATCCATGCCACCAGATATATGATCACGAACGGTATGATCTTCGTAAACACACACAGCAGCACCAGCAGCACGCGCATCACTGTCACGTTCCAGCCCAAATACTCGCCCAGACCGGCGATGACGCCGCCGAACACCTTGTCGCGCTCGTCGCGGTAAAGGCGTTTCTGCGGGTGCGCGGCATTTTCCGCACCTGCACAGCCCTGGGCACCGGCATCTTCAGCGGCTGCCGCACCGTTATACGGCGGAGGCGTCGCGCCGCCACCCTCGCGTGCTCCTTCGTCCGCACAGTCGCCGCAGTCGCCCGCTATGTCGGCCGGACGGCCCATGCGCTCGATCACCATGTTCACATCGTCGATCGTGACGATATTGTTGCGGCCGGCCGATATCTCACTGAATATCTCGGAAATGCGGCTCTCGATATCAGCCACTGTCTCACTGCCTTCAGCACCGGGAAAAGCGTTGTGCAGTTGCTCCAGATAGGTGTTGAGCCGCGTGTAGGCGTCTTCGTCGATGTTGAAGATCAGCCCGTTGATGTTTATTGGAAAGTTCTTTTTCATTTTTCAGGAGTTTTTAGATGATTGACTGTGGCGCTCAGTTCCTGCCACGACTGGTCGAGCTGTTCGAGAAAGGCGGCGCCCGTCTCCGTCAGCGTGTAATACTTGCGTGGCGGTCCGGCGGTCGACTCCTCCCACTTGTATGCCAGCAGGCCGTCGTTCTTCAGACGCGTGAGCAGCGGATACAGCGTCCCTTCCACCACTATCAGGCACGCCTCCTTCAGCCGCGAGATCAGCTCCGTGGCATAAGCCTCGCGCTCGCTGAGGATCAGCAGCACGCAATATTCGAGCATACCCTTGCGCATCTGCGATTTCAGATTGTCGATATTCATTGTCTGTTCGTTTTTGTCCTTTTTCGGATGATTGACGCCGCAAAGTTAAATCTTCACCAAGTACTATGCAATACAAAGTACCTTATTTTAACATCATTTAAGAAATAAAGATATTCCTCACCGCCACCCGCACGGAAAGGAACGCAGCCATCGCCGCCTGCGCCTCACTGAAAGGTTTTTGTTAATTTATCGTAAAATAAGGCGGCGACTCGCGATTAATGCCTATCTTTGTGAAAACCTGCGCCGCTGTGGCCGTGTTTCCTATTAAAACCCCTGAACGATTATGCTCACCATGATGCCCATAGCAATACTCTCGGCAGCCTCGCTTTTAGGCGGAGCGGCCATCGTGATGGCCTTTTTCAAGCGGATGCCCGCCGCTGCCGTGGCCTTCCTGGCCATGCTGGTGGCATGGAGCAGCGGCCTGGTCGCTTTCGCCCCGTCGCAGCTGTGGTTCTGGGGAGCCGCTGTGGCCATAGCCCTCGGCATCCAGTACGCCGTCGGCAGCGTCATGTCGCGCCAGCGCGCGCTCTACACCGTCGGAGGCACACTCGCCGGCACAGTCCTCGGGCTGGCGTTCGGCAGCGAGGCCGCCGTCATCGTCGCCGGAG
>CABRGT010000102.1 GCA_902470475.1 uncultured Porphyromonadaceae bacterium
CAGCCCCGGAGGGGCTTTTATGGCCTATCTATGTACTTTAGTGCATAGATATACAGGAAAAATTGTGTAATTTTGCGTCATGAGCAAAGTTACGGCATATTATCATATCGTTTTTTGTACGAAATACAGAGGAAAAACAATTCCTATGCACCTCCGTGAGGACCTATACCGGGTGATTTGGAAAATAATCACGGACAAAAGGTCGCGACTGATCAGAATTGGAGGCGTTGAAGATCATGTGCATATGCTTATAAATCTTCATCCGTCTGTTGCGCTTTCAGAGTTGATGCAGGCTGTCAAGGGCGGATCAAGCACGTGGATGTCGAATGATCCGCGATTCATAAGGTTCACTGGTTGGGCAGCCGACTATTATGCCGGAACGCTATCGCCCGAAGTCAGGGATAACGTGATAGAATACATCAAGGGACAGGAACAGCACCACTGCCGCAAATCTCTTAAGGACGAGTTGGTGGAACTGTATCAGTTGGCAGGGCTGAAATATTATGACAGGGATATGGTGTAGCGATGCCGGATATGGACCGCGCTAAAGCACGGCCCGGATAAAAAGCCCCTCCGGGGCTGCCATCGCTTCAGCTTCCCTTTCCCCGGCTTGAAAGCCGGGGTTACACATATGAAGCCTCGGAGAGGCTTCATATCGGAGGTTCGCACCTCAAGGGATGGTCGGTTTTCGCACCTGCGCTGTCGGAATGCGGAAGGCCGGAGTCTTATGATGTGGCTCCTTGAACTTTCAGTCCGATACAGTCGGGTTCATGACCATTTAACGCAAGAGGTGGATGATCCCCCGGAGGGGCAGGCTGTGCATAGCCCCGACTTTCAAACCGGGGGGCAGGAAGCCAGCCGCGTCTCAGCCCCGGATGGGTTTTTGTGGTCGGCCGCGGCCCCGAGGGGTTATCTGCAGGAGGTCTCTTTCAGGCTTTTTAAACCAAATCGGCTGTATCACGTTTTCATATTACCGCGGAAATTTGTAACTTTGCGGAAACATTTATATTTAAATGGAAAAGATTCAAGTAAATATTAAGGACGTTTTGTCGACAGTGTCTCAAAACGCCATCGACGCCCTCTCCGGAGAGGCTAATGACGGCCTGCGCAAGATTCAGGACGGCAGTGGTTTAGGTAACGATTTCTTAGGTTGGGTAAAGCTTCCCACCGACACCACCGAGACTCTTCTCGATGACATAGAAGCCACAGCAGCCGCCATGCGGCGCGACTGCGACGTGGTGGTTTGTATCGGCATCGGAGGCAGCTACCTCGGCGCCAAGGCCGTGATCTCGGCTCTCGGCAATTCATTAGGTCTGACAACAAAAGGCAATCCCGAAGTGCTCTTTGCCGGGCAGAATATCGGCGAAGACTATCTCTATGACCTCCAGCAGTATCTGCACGGCAAGCGGTTCGGCATCATCGTGATATCCAAGAGCGGCACCACTACGGAGCCCGCCATCGCATTCCGTCTGCTCAAGGAGCAGCTTGAGAGCGAAGTCGGCCGCGAAGCCGCCGGCAAGCTCATCGTGGCCATCACCGACGCCAACCGCGGCGCCCTGCGCACCCTGGCCAACACCGAGGGCTACAAGACATTCGTGATCGAGGACAACGTGGGCGGCCGTTTCTCGGTGCTCACCCCCGTAGGCCTGCTGCCCATCGCAGTGGCCGGATACGACATCAAGGCTCTCGTCGAAGGCGCTCGCCAGATGGAGAAAGGTACACTCGACGGCTCGGACAAGTCGGCCATCACATACGCCATGACACGCAACGCCCTCTACCGCGCCGGCAAGAAGATCGAGATTCTGGTCAACTACAACCCGCGCCTGCACTTCTTCGGCGAGTGGTGGAAGCAGCTCTACGGCGAGAGCGAAGGCAAGGACCACAAGGGCATCTTCCCGGCAGCGGTCGACAACACCACCGACCTGCACTCGATGGGCCAGTGGATTCAGGAAGGCGAACGCTCGATATTCGAGACCGTCATCTCCGTGGCCGCTCCCGACCACAAGGTAGTGATCCCCGCCGATGACGCCAACCTCGACGGCCTCAACTACATCGCCGGCAAGCGTGTCGACGAAGTCAACAAGATGGCCGAGCTCGGCACCCGCATCGCCCACGTCGACGGCGGAGTTCCCAACATGATCGTCACGCTGCCCGCCGTCAAGGAAGTTTATCTGGGCCAGCTCATCTACTTCTTCGAGGCTGCATGCGGCATCAGCGGCTACATTCTCGGTGTGAACCCGTTCAACCAGCCCGGCGTCGAGGCTTACAAGCGCAATATGTTTGCGCTGCTCGAGAAGCCCGGCTACGAGAAGGAAACAGCCGCAATCAAGTCACGCATTTGACCTCACAGAACATATCTCTTCCGCAGAAGCCCGGGCCGATAGGCGTATTCGACTCGGGCTTCGGCGGACTTACCGTTCTTGGCGCGCTCCGGCGACACCTGCCCGGCTACGACTACCTGTATTTGGGCGACAACTCGCGTGCGCCCTACGGTACACGCCCCTTCGACCAGGTCTACCGTTACACGCTCGATGCCGTCCGCGCCCTCTTCGCACGCGGCTGTCATTTGGTGATCCTTGCCTGCAACACGGCTTCGGCCAAGGCTCTGCGCTCGATCCAGCAGCGCGATCTGCCGGGAATCGACCCCGCGCGCCGCGTGCTGGGCGTCATCCGGCCCACGGCCGAGGCTCTGGGATCACTGACCCGCTCGGGCCATATAGGCATCCTCGGCACTCCCGGCACGGTAGCTTCCGGTTCTTACGGCATCGAGATAGCCAAGCTGCATCCGCAGTATACAGTCACCAGCCACGCCTGCCCGATGTGGGTGCCGCTGGTCGAGTACGGCGAGGCCGCTTCCGACGGCGCCGACTTTTTCGTGGCCAAGGACCTCGGCGCACTGATGGCGGCCGATCCGCTGATCGACACTATAGTGCTCGGCTGCACCCATTACCCGCTGCTGCTGCCGAAAATCAGCGCCTTCGCTCCCGAAGGCGTGCGTATTGTCAGCCAGGGCGACATAGTGGCCGATTCTCTGGCCGACTATCTCCGCCGTCATCCCGACATGGACGCCCGACTCACCCGCGGCGCCTCCGTCACATACCTTACTACCGGCGAACCGGCGGCTTTCGATTCACTGGCCGCAGCTTTCACCGGACAACCAGTCAGAAGTTCACGATTATGAGCACGAACACAGGCCGTCTGTATCTCTTTCCCGTTCCCATGGGCGACACGCCCGTGGCTGACGTGGTGCCCGCCCGCAACATCGAGCTGCTGCGGTCGGTGCGCTATTTCGTGGTGGAGAACCTGCGTTCGGCCCGTCGCTTCCTGCGCGCCGCCTCGCGCGACATCGTCATCGACGATCTCCATTTCGAGGAACTCAGCGAGCATACTCCGGCTTCGGCCGTCGACGCAATGCTCGCCCCGCTTGCCGAAGGGTTCGACGTGGGCGTGGTCAGCGAAGCGGGCTGTCCCGCAGTGGCTGACCCCGGAGCCGACCTGGTGGCAGCCGCCCAGCGACGCGGATTCGAGGTGGTACCGCTTGTCGGGCCGTCGAGTATTCTGCTTTCGCTGATGGGGTCAGGCTCCAACGGCCAGTCGTTCACATTCCACGGATATCTGCCCATCGAGGCCGGAGCCCGCAGCCGCGCCGTCCGCGACATGGAACGCGAGGCACGCCGCCACGGCCGCACGCAGATATTCATCGAGACCCCTTACCGCAACAACCGGCTGCTGGCCGAGCTGACCGCCGCTCTCGCCCCCGACACGCGTCTGTGCGTTGCCAGCGACATCACCGGTCCCCGCCAGAGCATTCTGACGCGGACCGTAGCCCAGTGGCGTGCCGCCAGGTACGATTATTCGAAGATTCCCTCCATTTTTCTAATCTGCAGCTAAGAC
>CABRGT010000103.1 GCA_902470475.1 uncultured Porphyromonadaceae bacterium
GATCGCCGACCTGGGCCATTACCGCATCGACGCCCGTTTCGCCGACAGCTATGCCGCCGACCTCCGTGCAGGCGCCCGTGTGCGCGTCACCGTCAGCCGGAGCCCGCTCGAGGGATTTGTCAGTTCTGTCGCTCCCACGGCCCGCGACGGCATGCTCGACGTGACCGTGACGCTCGACTGCGACAGCGCCGACGTGCTGCGCCCTGGTGTGAAGGCCGATGTGGCTGTGTCGAACGGCCTGCGCAGCGATGTCGTCCGCGTCCCGAACGCATCATTCTATACCGGACCGGGCGACTACCGGCTGTATGTGCTTGTGCCGGGTTCCGGCGAACTCGTGGCCCGCAGGGTGAAGCTCGGTGCCGCAGGCTACGATTTTGTCGAGGTGCTGTCGGGTCTCGCGCCGGGCGAAAGGATAGTGACTTCAGACACCGACCGCTTCGGCAAGGAAAACAGAGTGAAAATCAAGAATTGAAACTAAAAAAATTCTAATCATTATGGTACTTAACTATTTCAGACAGGCATGGCAGCTGCTGCGGCAGAACAGACTGTTTTCGGCGATCTACATCGCCGGCACGGCGCTCGCCATAGCCACAACGACCATCTTTGCGGTGATCTACTACGTGAAGATCGAGCCGGTCTACCCCGAGTACAACCGTCACCGCACGGCCTACGTGACGAACGGCCAGGTGTACAGCGCCGACGGCATGTCGGGCTGGGGCGGTCTGCTCGGTCTCGATTTGCTCGACAGGATACGTCACCTTCCGGGAGTCACGACGCTCACGGCCGTCAAAGACAGGTCGTGGTACAGCGACTTTGTCGGTCTCCCCGGTAAGAAAAACGATGTGCGTGCGTTTGTCAAGGGCGTGGATCCGCAGTTTTTCGAGGTCTATGAGTTTGATTTTCTTGAAGGCACGCCGCTGGGCGGAGCCGACTTCGACAGCGGCGCGCACTCGGCCATTATCACTGACGGCCTGGCTACGCAGCTTTTCGGAACGACCCGAGGGATCGTAGGACGTGTTTTTCAGCTCAACTACGACGACTACCGCGTGACGGGCGTCGTGCGATCGGGCAGCTCGCTCGCCCGACAGTCGTTCGCGACACTTTACATTCCATATACTTCGATCGACGGCTACGACAGCCAGAGCGTTCCCAATATGGGTGGTTATGCAGGCATACTGCTGACTGATAGCCTCGAGGAGGTGCGGCGCGCCACAGCCGAAATAGTGCGCCGCTACAACAGTTCGCAGGATGAATATACTCTCGAACTATGGACTCAGCCGCAGTCGCATCTGGCCAAAGCCATTTCTCCTTTTCCCGGTCGGCCGGCCGACATCGGTTCCTTCCTGCGATCAAATGGCCTGATACTGCTGATACTGCTGCTTGTGCCGGCCCTGAACCTTAGCGGCATGATCTCGGGCCGGATGGAAACCCGCGGGGCCGAACTGGGTGTGCGCCGCTCGTTCGGTGCCCGGCGGCGCCATCTGATCGGCCAGGTCGTGTGGGAGAATCTGGCGCTGACGCTGATCGGAGGGTGTCTGGGACTGCTTCTGACGTGGCTGCTTCTGTGGCTGAGCGGCGGCACACTGCTGACGCTGGTCGACCAGCGGTTCGACTCGCCTGTCGCCGACGTGACCCTGACTTCCGACATGCTTTTCGCTCCGGCCATATTCGGCATCGTTCTGGTGCTGACGGTCTTTCTCAATCTGCTTTCGGCCTTCATTCCGGCCTGGATCTCGTCGCGCCGTCCGATTGTCAAATCACTTAAAGAAAAATGATCATGATTAAGATGATTTTAAAAAATCTGTGGAACCGCCGGCGACAGAACGCGTGGCTGTTCATCGAGCTTATACTGGTCACGGTGCTCACGTGGATCATGACCGACAGCGTGGTCGTGAGTGTGGCCGACCGGGCCATGCCACTTGGCTACGACGCCGACCGGCTTGTCATCGTCAATGTGGCGTCGCTGCCGGCAACATCGGCCGGCTATCAGGCCGAATACGACTCTGTCGACGCCAACCGTGTGGCTGTCGAAACCATGGTGCAGCATCTGCGCGGCCTCGACGGTGTGGAGCGCGCCTGCTATTTGGACGAAAATCCCCTTATAGGCGGCACATCGAGCATCAGTACAGCCATGCACATCGGCAATCCCGCCGTGGATACCCTTGTCCGCAATGTCAATATGGTGCAGTTCGAGGCCGGTACCGAATTTTTCGAGACATTCGGCATACGCGCCTCCGACGGGTCGCCTTCGGCAGCCGAACTGTCGCGCCGCTCCATGGACGACAACGACATTATCATCTCGCGCCAGTACGGGGAGCTGTTTTGGCCCGGCGAAAATGCGTGCGGCAAGCATTTCGTTGATGTGCGTGGCAACGGCGACACGGTCTACAGCAAGGTCACCGGCGTGGTCGAGGGCCTGCGCTGGCTATCGCCTCTGCGGTCGTACGCCGTGGTGTTCGCCAACAGAACCTCGAGCATCAGCGCCGTGGAGGAATTCACTGTCGTCCTGCGGCTCAGGGCCGAGGTCGACCACACCGACTTTCTCAACAGCCTGCGCAACCGCTCCGATCTTCGGGCCGGTAATTTCCTGGTACAGACGGCCACCGACTACACCGATTTCCTTTATCAGACCGAGGAAGACAACGCCATACACTCCGGGCAGAACCTGATGCTACTGCTGGCGGCTTTCTTCCTGCTCAATCTGATACTGGGTACTGTAGGCTGCTTCTGGCTACAGACCAACCGCCGCGTCGAGGAAATCGGCGTGCTGCGGTCGTTCGGCGCGCGCCGCGGCCACATCGTCGGTATGCTCGTCGGCGAGAGCGTGGCGCTTACCATTGCGGCTTACATCATCGGAGTCCTGGCTTACCTGCAGTACGCACTTCGCAATGGTCTCGATGACGGATTCGACAACAACGCCGTGGCTAACGTTGCCGACACCTGGGTGAGCCACTTCGGCGAGCACTTTGCCATCATTTCGGCCATTGTGCTGGTCATCCTTGTGGTGTGCGTGGTCATCGGCACTCTTATACCGGCTGTACGCGCTTCGCGTGTGAACGTGGCCGACGCTCTGCGCGACGAATAAACTTTCCATAAACTTCTAAAATCAGACAATATGCAATCGATTTCATTAAAAGATATCAGCAAGATATACCGTACTAAATCCATCGAGACCACCGCGCTCGAGGGTGTCAGCCTCGACATCGAGGAAGGCGAGTTTGTCAGCATCATGGGGCCGTCGGGCTGCGGCAAGTCGACCCTGCTCAACATCATGGGACTGCTCGATACGCCCACGTCGGGTACCGTCGAGATCTGTGGCCGCAACGTCGCCGGCCTGTCGGACCGCGCGCTGGCAGCCATGCGCAACGCCACGCTGGGCTTCGTCTTCCAGAGTTTCCATCTGATCAGTTCGCTCAGCGTGCTCGACAACGTGATGGTGCCGCTGGCCTACCGTCGCGGGGCGGGCGACCGCAAGGCTCTTGCCCGCGAGGCCCTCGAACGCGTGGGGCTGAGTCACCGCATGGGCCACATGCCCGCGCAGCTGTCTGGCGGTCAGGCACAGCGCGTGGCCATAGCCCGCGCCATCGTCGGCAATCCGAAGATCATCCTCGCCGACGAGCCATGCGGCAACCTCGACTCCCACATGGGCTCCGAGATCATGGCTCTGCTTCACAGCCTCAGCCGCGACGAGGGGCGCACCATCGTCATGGTCACGCACAACGACGAGCAGGCCCGCGACACCGACCGCGTGGTGCATTTCTTCGACGGTCACCGTGTGAAATGAGACTGAGGACTGCAATAACCACCGCGTTGCTTGCCGCCGCACTTTGCGCCGCGGCAGCCGAGCGCGCACTCACGCTCGA
>CABRGT010000104.1 GCA_902470475.1 uncultured Porphyromonadaceae bacterium
TCACTTCCAACCCCTAATTCTAAAATCTTAATCTAAAAATCCAAAATCTAAAATCTAAAATCTAAAATCTAAAATCTAAAATCCCCTCTTACCTCTTACCCCTTACCCCTTACCCCTTACCCCTTTTACCTAAATCCGCCTATGAAACAAAACCGAGTTAATCAACACACGTCAGTAACCCATTAACAATAGGAGACCAACGCATGACATAGAAAAATAACAATACTGCAAATCCTGGATCTATTCAATAAAATATTGAAGACCTCTTGATCCGCAATCGAACATTGACATTCTGAACATTTTCACTTATTCAGCTGAGCCGAGCAGAAACTCCGCCTCCTGGCGCAGCATGGCCGCCAGCGTCGACAGCGGCTCGGAACGGGCAAGCTCGCGTTCAGCGGCTTTCAGGGCCTCGGCCGGATACTGGCCGACCGTGCAGAACAGCAGCCGCAGCCCCGTGTAGCGGCTCAGCGCAGCGTCAGCATCGCAAAGTTCCTCCGCAAGCTGTGCGGCAAACGGTGCGTGACGCAGCAGTTTGAAGCACAGAATATCGGCGTCCTCGGTCCATCGCACGGCGGCGGCGCGTTCGCGGGCGAATTCCATGGTCAGCTCTTCCGGCGGATACAGCATCGGAGCCATCAGTGCGGCTTCGCGCAGCGACGTGTCGCGCCATAGTTCCATTGCCAGGTCGGCGCGGCGCCCCGTGCGCGTGGCGATCTCCGTGAGCTGCGGCAGGTTGAGCCCGAAGATAAGGCGATACGGACACCCGCTCTGCCGCAGGCTGTCGGCCAGGATGCCATTGCGCATCACGTAGATTTCCTGGCGCAGCGTTCTCAGATCCGCAGCCGTGTCGCTCATCGGTCAAACAGTTTTGATGCCGTCGGTATATAACCGATGGCGGTCATGTCGCCTTTGACAGGCACGACTGAAATGTATTTCTTGCCGAGCCAGAACTCGTCGGTGTCGGCCGCGTCGGGCTCCTCGTTGACAAAGTGTCCCGTGAGCCAGTAGAACGGATTGCCCGACGGATCCGTGTAGCGGGCATACTCGTCGGTCCAGTGTCCGCGGGCGGCACGGCACACCCGCACACCCTCCGGCACAACCCGCGCCGGAATGTTGACGTTCAGGCAGATTCCCGCCGGAAGCGGATTCTCCAGTAGTCCCGCTACTATCCGGGATATGAACGGCATGCCCATCGTGAAGTCGGCTGCCATGGAGTGGTGGAGCAGCGAGAATCCGGCCGAGGTGATGCCGAGCGTGCAGCCCTCGAGCACCGCTCCCATCGTACCCGAATAGATTACGTTGCAGCCCGAATTGGATCCGTGATTGATACCGGCCAGCACCAGCGACGGCCTCCGCGGCACTATCGCGTCCATGGCCAGCTTCACGCAGTCCACCGGCGTTCCGGTCACGGTGAACATGCGCGCTCCTCCGTAATCGGGTACCTCGCGGATGCGCAGGGGGGCGCCGACGGTCAGCGCCGACGATTGTCCCGAATGAGGCTCGGCCGGTGCCGCTACTATGATATCGACATCTGCCGGCATGCAGTCGACGAGCCGGCGCAGCCCGGGGGCCGCGATGCTGTCGTCGTTCGTTATAAGTATCAGTGGTCGTGTTTCGATCATATGATATATGGTTCCGGATATTTGACTGTATATGACTGCGATGTGATTTTTGCGGCTGCAAAGTTAATAAGAATTTTGTAACACGGCCAAGAATTCGCTGTTACAATTATGACACAAGCCCCGACCGTTTCACGGACTGTTAAATACCCTTAACAAGGCTTATAATCAGCGCAATTGAGTTAAATTTTCTCAAGTTATTAACATTTCGGTCGTTTTCGTGGAACAAATGTTATGGTATTTCAGCAAAAATTTGTTACTTTGCGCTTAGAAAAAACCAAGAGAACTGTCCTGATGGGTAAAATAATCGCAATAGCCAATCAAAAGGGCGGCGTCGGCAAGACAACCACCACTATCAATCTTGCCGCCTCCCTGGCCAAAGAAGGAAAAAAGATTCTGATCGTCGACGCCGATCCGCAGGCCAACGCGACTTCCGGCTACGGTATAGATCCGCGCAATATGACCTCCTCGATCTACGAATGCCTCGTCGACGGATATCCTGTCGACGGCTCGCAGGTGCCCACCTGCATCGACGGACTCGATCTACTCGGGTCGCGCATCGACCTGGCAGGCGCCGAGCTGGAGCTGATCGGACGCGAACAGCGCGAACGAGTCATGGCCTCACTGCTCGCTCCCGTCAAGGCAAAGTACGACTACATTCTGATCGACTGCTCGCCGTCGCTGGGCCTGATAACCGTTAACGCGCTCACGGCCGCCGATTCCGTCATTATCCCCGTACAGGCCGAGTATTTCGCGCTCGAGGGCATCAGCAAGCTGCTCAATACCATCCGCATCATCAAGTCGAGGCTTAACCCCTCGCTCGAGATCGAAGGTTTTCTGCTCACTATGTACGACGCCCGCCTGCGCCTGGCCAACCAGATCTACGAGGAACTCAAGGGCCACTTCGCCGACATGGTGTTCGACACCGTCATACCCCGCAACATCCGTCTCAGCGAGGCCCCGAGCCACGGCCTGCCCGTGATTCTCTACGACCCCGACTCGCGCGGCGCCACATCGCACAACCTGCTCGCACGCGAGATTCTTGCCAAACATAAAGCCAAAAAACACTGATCATCATGGCATCACCACATACAAAGCGCAACGCCCTGGGCCGCGGACTCGACTCGCTCATCTCGATGGACGACGTCCCCGCGCGCGGCTCTTCCGCCATCAACGACATACCGCTCGACCGCATCTCGGCCAACCCCGACCAGCCACGCCGCACATTCGACGACGAAGCCCTGGCCGAACTCGCCGCCTCGATCCGCGAGCTGGGTATCATTCAGCCGCTCTCGCTGCGCAAGACCGGCCCCGACTCTTATCAGATCATAGCCGGCGAGCGCCGATACCGCGCCGCCCTGCTGGCCGGTCTCGAGTCAGTGCCCGCCTACATCCGCACCGCCAACGACGCCGAACTCACCGAGATGGCGCTTATCGAGAATATTCAGCGCGAGGATCTCAACGCCATTGAGATCGCGCTCACTTTCCGCAAGCTCATCGACCAGTACAATCTCACGCAGGAGCGCCTGAGCGAGCGTATCGGCAAGAAGCGCGCCACCGTGGCCAACTTCCTCCGCCTGCTCCGGCTCCCGGCCGAGGTGCAGCTCGGACTGCGCGACAAGCGTCTCGACATGGGGCATGCCCGCGCGCTGCTCACCATTGCCGATCCGGCGCTGCAGCTGAAGCTCTACAACGAGATCATCCGCCAGGGGCTGTCCGTGCGCCGTGTCGAGGAACTCGCCAAGGCCTACAGCCGCGGCGACACAGCTGCCGCTCCCGCAGCCAAGCCGGGCGCCGCTGCCGCCTCGCGCTTTTCATCCGGCGATTTCGACCTGCTCAAGAAGCATCTCTCAAGCACGTTCTCGACATCAGTCGGCTTCAAGTACGATAATTCGGGCAAGGGCAAGATCACTTTCTCCTTTGCCAACGATGACGAGCTCGAGCGTCTTATCTCGCTTTTCGATACCCTCAGGCCCCGGCAGTGACGTCGTTACGAACATACTTACGGGCTGTGGCCGTGGCTGTCGTAGCCGTGGCGGCTCTTGCCGCGGCTGCCGGCGCCGCCGCCC
>CABRGT010000105.1 GCA_902470475.1 uncultured Porphyromonadaceae bacterium
CGACGACGCCCGCGACACTGCCGGACACCACTATATGTCGGTGCGCTGGCACTGCACGTGGCTCGCGCCCGACGGCACGGTGCTCTCGTCGCATCCGTCGCCTTACGGCCATGGATCACATCCGTTCGTGGTCAAGCACTATCCGCTGACCGACGGCGAGGTGCATTCCTTTGTCGAGGACGTCATCGACCAGCAGCGTACCATCAACCGCCTGGTGGTGCTTATCGACACCATGCTGGCCACCTCGGCCAAGGGCGCGCTGCTCTTTCCGGTGGATCAGCTGCCCCGGGGCGTCAGCATCGACGATGTGGCGCGTCTGTGGTCGTCGCCCGACGCGGTGATCCCCGTCACGGGCCGCGCCGGCTCCGAGATGCCGCGTCAGATGGTCACCAACACCGCCGACAGCGGCGCATACCAGCTGCTCAGCCTGCAGATGAAGCTGTTCGGCGACGTGTCCGGAGTCAGCGACGCGCTGCTTGGCCGCAATGTGCCGGCGGCCACCGGCTCGGGACTCTACGACGCGCAGGTGCGCAACGCGGCCGTCGCGCTGGCCGACCTGCTCGACACGTTCACCTCACTCACCGACGAGCGCAACGAAAAAGCCGCGAAAACGTACAGTAATCTGGAAAAAATGTAGCCGCCTTAACGTTATTAATATTTTTTAACTTATGATAATGGTTTTTTAAGTTAAAAGAGGCCGAAAATCCGAGAATCGTGCTTAACTTTACAGCGCGAAAAATTCGTAGGGAAATATCCCAAGGACCTATGCCTATAAAACAACGGTAATCCGTGAACAAATAAAAACTTAAACTACAATAACCTTAAATTATTTTTATGAAGAAATCTTTACTTCTCGCTTCAATGGCAGCCATGACGCTGTCTGCAGCGGCTCAGGGTGTTGACCCGGCCACTTATGCTGTAAAGGAAGGCTATCAGCTCACCAACGACTGGCTGATGAGCCGCGGTAACGGCGAAAACGGTGTCGCTCTGAGCGACTGGCTCGCTATGGAAGGCCGCTTCGCCAACGCCGGCAAGGCTACCATGGCTGTGATGGAAGGTGACTACATCTACATCACCTGCTCGCAGGAATTCGTTCCCGGTATCGACGAGGCAACCGGTGAATCGATCATGGTTCTCGAGGATAACGGCCACGTAGTGGTTGTAGACGCCAAGACCGGCAAGTTTGTCAAGGATCTGCCCCTGACCTACAACGGCGAGCGCTTCTACGGCCTGATCTGCGCCAACTGGATCGGCAAGGACAATGCAGGCCACGTGTGCATCGGCTCGTATGTAAGCAACTGCTACGACGCATCGACCGGCGCATCCAAGCCCATGAACCTCTACCTGCTCAACACCGAGACCGGCGAGCTGACTCTGGTCAACGCATTTGAGTTCGACGAACTCGAAGGTCCTTCGGCAGGCGGCCGTATCGACTACTATGACGTCGCAGGTGACGTTCTCGCAGGTCCCGCCGCATTCATGGCAATCCCGAACGAAAACAACAAGGTCTACATCTGGGTCAAGGATGAGGACAGCGACTGGGATGTGCCTTCTGAAGGTTACAACGTGATCGAGGCAAAAGAGACCTATCCCGCAATGCAGGGCGCATGGAACTACTCGCCGATGGGCGCGTTCGTATACGACGACGCTTTCGATATCGAGAACCTTTACTACTGGGTCGACGGCCACGCCACCAAGCCCTCTCTGTATGACCTGACCGGTGAGCTCAGCTCGTCGTTCCTGCAGTATGCCGGCGAGTTCGAAGAAGGCGGCACATGGGAAGGCTTCTTCCCCGAGACCCAGCCTAACGGCATGCGTCAGTTCGACATCAATGGCGATGCATTCCTGGCATACGCCGTTCAGTTCCCCGACGACAACAACATGGGTGGCCAGATGGCAATCGCCAAGCTCGGTCCGAACCTCACTCTCGACGACGCAGTTCCCATGTGGACCGCTCCCGCTGCCAAGCTCGGTATCAAGAAGGGTGAAGGCCGCTTCAGCCACTCGTTCTCTGTAAGCGAACCCATCACCGACGACGCAGGCAAGATCGGCCGCCGCATCATGCTGTACAAGGACTTCAACGGTCTGGGTGTATACACACTCGCTCAGGCAGGCTTCAAGGGTGTCAACGACATCGTTGCCGGCGACAACAGCAATGCTCCCGCCGAATACTTCAACCTCAACGGCGTCCGCGTACAGGGCGAGCTCGCTCCCGGTCTGTACATCAAGCGTCAGGGTACCGAGGCTTCGAAGGTAGTCATCCGCTAAGCATCTGATCTAAGATACAGATATCCGGACGCGCCGCTCCACAGCGGCGCGTCTGCTTGTTAATTATGTAGCGCTGATTCCCGAACAAGGTCAAGCGCGCTGAAAAATCAAATTAAACGGCTGATGCCGCTGACGCGCAGCGTCTCTGTAAACTGAATATATGCGCCTGTTTCTTTTCAACTGGATGCTGCCTCGGGTGTGCGAGGGCTGCGGCCGGAGGCTGGCCCGTGGCGAGCGGAGTGTGTGCGCCGTGTGTCTCGGCGAACTGTCGCAGGGATATGCCGGCAGCGACGCGCTGCGCGACCGACTGCCCCGCAGGCTCCCGGTGGACCGTTGCCTGAGCTGGACGGCGTACAGGCGCGGATCGCTTGCCGCCCGGCTCATCAAGCGAGGGAAGTATGGTGGCCGCCCCGATATCATCGAGGAACTGGCCGGCATCTACGGCCGCAGACTTGCCGCCGCCGGTGCGCTGGCGGGAGTGGATGTGCTGCAGGCGGTGCCGATGCACTGGTGGAAGCGTCTGCGGCGGGGTTATAACCAGGCCGACCTGATCGCCCGGCAGCTGAGCTGCGCCACCGGCATTCCGACGGTGTCGGCGCTGAAGGCGGTTCGCGGCCACGGCTCGCAGACGCGCCACACGGCTGCCGGGAGGGCGCTGAATGTAGGCGGGATGTTTGAGGCGGTGGGCCGCGATGCTGTGGCAGGGCTGCATGTGGCGTTGGTCGACGATGTCATCACCACGGGCGCCACCCTGTCGGAGGCGGCCTGTGCCGTGGCCCGGGCGGGTACGGCGAGAATCAGCACCGTAACGCTGGCGGCGGCAGTATTATAAAATGATTCCGGCGAAAAGCGCGACTTCCGCCGCGGTTAAATATTTGTTACAATCACAACAAACAAACGTTACAGATATTGACAGATTGAAAAGAAAACGTTTACTTTGCAAGAAATAAACCAATATTAATGTATTCTCCAGCTTCCTTAGGCAACATTTTGATAGTCGACGACGATACAGCCATCGTGGATCTGCTGAGTGTGAATCTCAAGAGCGAGGGCTATTCGGTGCGTGTCATCGGCAGTACTTCGGAAGTCGGGACGGATGATCTCCGCAACACTCATCTGATGCTGGTCGACAGCGCCAACCAGCGGCCCACCGGCTGCGAGCTGATCGGCAGGCTCAAGTCGATGCCCGAGGGCGCGCATGTGGGAATGATCTATTACTCGGAGTATGACAACGAGCGAGTGCTGATCGAGGCGCTCGACGCCGGGGCCGACGACAGCGTGCGCAAGCCGTTTTCGCTGCGCGAGATTCTGGCGCGCGTGCGCGCGGTGATGCGCCGCCGGCGTGCCATGTCGGCGGCTGTGCCGGCCAACATCGTCCGGTTCAAGACCATGACG
>CABRGT010000106.1 GCA_902470475.1 uncultured Porphyromonadaceae bacterium
GCGCGGCCGTACTGGCCGCCCGCGGCGCGCTGCGCTGCGGCTGCGGCAAAGTGACCGTCCACGGCCCGCGGTGCGGATATTTCGTGCTGCAGACGGCCGTACCGTGCGCACTGTACGACTGCGACGAAGGCGACGTGGCCACCACACGCATCGAGCTGCGTCACGACTACCGGGCGGTGGCGATCGGCCCGGGCATCGGCACGTCCGACGCCACGCTGGGCGCACTTGGCGAGTTTCTGAAGATCGCCAACGCCAACAGCCGTCCGCTCGTGCTCGACGCCGATGCGCTCAACTGCATCGCCATCAAGCCCGACCTGCTCAACCACATACCGGTGATGTCGGTGCTCACGCCGCACGCGGGCGAGTTCGACCGTCTCTTCGGACGCCAGCCGTCGAGCTACGCACGGTTGCTCAAGGCGCTCGAAATGGCCGAGAAATACCGCATCATCATCGTGCTGAAAGGACACTTCTCAGCCATAGTGATGCCCAACGGAAAGGCCTACTTCAATCCCACCGGCACACCGGCCATGGCCACGGGTGGCTCGGGCGACGTACTCACCGGCACGATCGCCGCGCTGATCGCCCGCGGGCTCTCGCCCGAGCTGGCTGCCCTGACCGCCGTATACGTACACGGGCTTGCCGGCGAACTGGCCGCACAGACCCTCGGATCATACGGAGTGACCGCGGCCGACATAGCCGACTACCTCGGCCGCGCCATCAAATCGATAATTGAATAACCGACCACAGATATGACTGTAACACGCTTTCTCCTTGCCGCGGCGCTGACCCTGACAGCCACCGCCCTTCCGGCCCAGACGACACAGCGCTTCACGGCCTCCAAGGCTACCGAATACGGACTGGTGTACTCACTGCCCCTGACCGCAGTCGACATCACCATAGAGACCGAGCACACATGCCGCGTGCCGGGCGAGTTCCACAACTACGCACGCCGCCACCTGGCCATAGGCAATGCCATCACGGCCGAGTCGACCACCGCCACCGTGAAGTCGGTGACCATCGCCACCCGCGGCATCGGCAACCCCGACAGCCGATGGCTGGTGCAGTTCAAGGCCGGCGCGACGCCGTTCATGATCCTCAGCGGCGAAAGCACTCCGCTGGCCATCAACACAGACAACGTGGCGGAAACGGACACCCCGCAGCTGCCCGTGGCGCAACCGCGCCGCCCGACCATCCTCGAAAGCGACGCCGCCCGCCAGGCCATGACCGAAGACATGATCCGCAGTTCGTCAGTGTCGAAACGCGCCGAACTGGCCGCCCAGCGCATCTTCGAACTGCGCGACGTGCGCTCAGACCTGCTTTCCGGACAGGCCGACAATCCGCCAGCCGACGGGCAGGCCATGCAGCTGGTGCTGCAGAACCTCGCTGACCAGGAAGAGGCTCTCACGGCCATGTTCGCAGGCACCACCTCGGTGTGGACCGACGTGAAGACGATAACGATTGTCCCCGACTCCCTCGAGACATCGGACGAGGTGCTGGCACGCGTATCGCCGTTCGACGGCATCATCGACGCCGACAATCTGGCCGGCGCGCCGATCCGCGTATCGGTCGAGATCATCGAGCGCGGCGAGCTGCCTGTCAACGACAAGGGTGAAGTGAAGAAATTTCCCAAAGGCGGCGTAGTCTACACCATAGCAGGCACGGCACGCATCAGCGTGTCGTACGAAGGGCGCGTGATCGGAAGCGCCGACGTAGCTCTGGCACAGCTCGGCTGCACGTTCGGACTCGATCCGTCGCTGTTCACCGACAAGAAGGCACCCTCGCAGCTGCTCTTCGACCCTGCCACCGGCGGCATCCTGCTTCTCGGCCCCGCCGAATGAAATTTTTAACCGTAGCGCTTGCGGTGTGACAAATTTTAGTTACCTTTGCAGCGCTAAAGTCGCCGCCCGAATGGTGGAATGGTAGACACGAGGGACTTAAAATCCCTTGGCCATTGCGGCTGTGTGGGTTCGAGTCCCACTTCGGGCACGATTTTTCTCCAATGGCTGTAATCATCGCGGTTATGGCCATTTTCATAATAATACAGTGCGCTTTTAAACATCTGATCGTATGAAACTAAGCTACAAGCCTGCGGGTACGTGCTCGCGCGAGATAAATCTGGAAGTGACCGACGGCACCGTGACCGACATCGAGGTGATCGGAGGCTGCAACGGCAATCTGAAAGGTATCTGCGCGCTGTCGCGCGGACGCCGCGCCGAGGAGCTGATCGCCACCCTCGAGGGCATCACCTGCGGCAACAAAGGCACCTCGTGCCCCGACCAGATAGCCAAGGCCCTGCGCCAGGCCCTGGCCGCCGATTGAGACAGGGGAATTACTTGAAGTTCTCGGCGTAGTCGGCGATTGCCTCGAACATGCGCCGGTGGGCGTCGGTGAGCGTGATGCCGCGGCGCGCCATCACGCGGGCGGCGATGGCGAAGAACTCAGCCATGTTGACGGAGTCGAAGCCGGCGGTGCCTCCTTTGAGGAACGACGGGATGAACACGCGGGGCATGCCTTCGCTGACGATGTTGCACCCTACCCCGACGGTGGTTGCGGTGTTGAACGAGGTGTTGATGGCCGACTTGGAGTGGTCGCCCATGATGAGGCCGCAGAACTGCAGTCCGGTGCGCAGGAAGCGGCCTGCGGGATAGTTCCAGAGCTTTATTTCGGAATAATCGTTTTTGAGGTTCGACGCGATGGTGCCTCCGCCAAGGTTGCACCATTCGCCGATGACGGCGTTGCCGAGGAAGCCGTCGTGGCCCTTGTTGGAGTAACCGGTCATGACCACATTGTTGAGCTCGCCGCCGACCTTGCAGTGGGGGCCGAGTGTGGTGGCGCCGTATATGAGGCATCCCATGTTGGCCTGCGCATGCTCGCACAGGGCTATGGGGCCGCGCAGGTGACAGCCCTCCATGACGACGGCGTCGCAGCCGATATAAATCGGCCCCCGGCGCACGTTGAGCGTGGCGCAGTCGACCGTGGCGCCCTCCTCGATAAAAACGCGCGACGGATCGCCGAGCACGGTGTTGGTCGGATCGACCGGCGCGCTGCGGCGTCCGGCGGTGACGGTGTCGAAGTCGAGCTCGAGGACGCGGTCGTTGAGCGTGAAGATATCGTAGACATGGCGCAGGGCTACCACATCGCCGCCGTATGCAACATCCGCAGTGGCGTCCGCTCCGCAGCGGGCGATGACCGTGTCGCCGGACACAAGGCGCTGACCCTGTCGCAGAGCGAGCACTGCGTCGGCAATCTCACGGGTAGCCACTACGTTTCCGGCCACCTCAATGTCGGCCGGGCCGTCGTGCGCCGGAAACAGTTCGCACAGATAGCCGATGGTCGACCATGCATAGTCGCCCGGCAGGAAATGCCGCCAGCGGTCGGCCATCGTAAGAATGCCCATGCGGATGGCTCCCTCAGGGCGGGTGTATGTGATCGGCAGCAGCTGCCGCCGGATGTCCTCGTCGTCAAATACTGAAATCTTCATAGCAGTATGTATTTTACGGCACAAAGATACGAAAAAAATCCGCACATCTCTATAGCCAGGCAAACAGAATAAAGCAGCGGCAACAATGCGCTAATACGAATAAATTACCAAAAA
>CABRGT010000107.1 GCA_902470475.1 uncultured Porphyromonadaceae bacterium
GGTCCGGGGCGCGGTGAGCCGTGCGTGTGCGGCATGCTCAGAATGAGATCTGCGCCATCAGGCCCAGGCGTCGGGCGTAGCGGTGGATTCCGGAGAAGTTCTGGCGGCGGGCGTAGTCGAATTCGGCACCCATCTGGAAGCGGGGCAGGGGATTCCAGAAGACGTTGACGATTCCCATCAGCCCGTACTTGTATTCGTCGGGGCTGATGGCTTTGGACGGCAGGAAGCGGGTCTGTGCCACGCTCACCGACATGAAGAGGTTGTGCCGGAAGTTATATTGCAGGCCGATGTTCCATCCGAACGAACGCGGGGCATAGAGGGTGCCTGCTTTCTCCGGATCCGGGATGAGGTCGTAGGCGTCCGCGAGCAGGTCGCCGCCCATGCCTGCGTAGCCCGCGCCGTAGTTGGCCGTCAGATAGGCCGTGACGGCGTCGCACGGATTGCTGACCGACGACAGCTGTACGCCCCAGCCGGTGGTGTTGCGGTTCTGCTGCGCCGTCATGTCGCGGTAGGGCAGCGAGCGCACGACGGCCGAAGCGCGGACGTGCTGCATCGGTGCCCAGCTGTACTGGAGCATGGCCGAGAAGTCGGGAATGTAGGAGGAGCGTGCTTTCGTGTCTGTGCCGTCGGCGCCGATTTCGGTGTCGGGGCTCTCGACCGACACGGCCGCAAATATGTCCTTCGTCAGCTGCGGCATGTAGCGGAGCAGCACTGTGGTGTGGTCCATCTTGTTGTTGGGGCCTCCGGCGTCGACGGTCGGAGGCACGGCGGCCGGGTCGCTGAATGTCGAGCTTGCATAGCCCACGGTGAAGTCGCCTATGATGCCGTAGGCCTTTTTCAGACGGAAGTCACGTGTGTCGTAGCCGTTGAAGTTGGCCTCGATGTATACCTGATAGTCGCCGATGCGGCGTGCGCGGCCCACCATGCGGAAAAACAGGCAGGTCCCTGCGGGCGTCGTGCCGAGATGCCGGGTATTCAGCGGGTCGGCTGGGATAGGTATCTGTATCGGCACGAATGCGGGCGTGGGCATGGCACCGCCCCAGTCATAATAGGCGCGCATGCGCAGCGTGCCGCCGATGCCCATCAGCATGTTGCTGTCCTTGCTCATGAACAGGAAATACGGCGCGTCGGGGTCCTGCGAGTGGCGGAACTGGTCGTAGTAGAAGGTCAGGATGCGGTTGCGGGTATCTTCGTCGGGGGTATCGGTGCCCGCGCCGCCCATGGTGATCACGCGGGTATTGTCGATCACCGAATCGATATGTTGCCCGGTGAGTGTCTTCGCGCTGGCGGGAGCGATCGCCGCGGCCGCCGCGGCCGCAAGTATTGCCGCTTTTGACAGTTTTTTCATCTCAATGAATTATGTTGTTAAGGTTTTTATGATTTTATAACATTCTCCGGCCCCGGTCGGTTCAGGTGCGCCGGAGCCATGCGCGCATTGACGTGCGTTCCGCGCCGGGTTGTATCCGCGTCGCGCGGGTTTGGCTGACTCGCAAATTTTTTTTAAATTTGCAAAAAAATACAGATTATGACTCTGACCAGCTCATTCACCGCCGACTGGCGCATGCGCGACATTATAAAGGCCAACAGCCTGATGCTGATGACTCTGAGCCGTTTCGGCATCTCGCTCGGCTTCGGCAACGCGACCATCGGCCAGGTGTGCGAGGCAAGCAATATCGACACGCCCACGTTTCTGGCTGTAGCCAATTTCTGCAGCGACCGTCCGGTGGACGACCCCGACAGCATCAAGCTGCGGCCGCTGATGGACTATCTCAAGGGCGCCCACACCTATTTTCTTGATTTTTTCATCCCCCGCATCCGCCACAAGCTGATTTCGGTGACCGATTCCGTCCCCGACGAGGTCGGGCTGGTGGTGCTCCGCTTTTTCGACGACTGGTTCGACGAGGTGCGCAAGCACATGGACTACGAGAACAGCCGCGTATTCTCGTACGTCGAGCAGCTGCTCGACGGCAGGTCGCCCTCGGACTTCTGCATCGACATTTTCGCGGCCCATCACGACTCGATAGCCATGAAGCTCGAGGCGCTCAAGGACATCCTCATACGCTTCGCCCCGGCCGGGTCGGGCGACCTGCTCAACGTGGTGCTCTTCGACATCATCAACTGCGAGGACGATCTGAAACTGCACTGCGCTCTCGAGGACCGGCTTTTCGTGCCCGCCGTGGCCGCCCTGGAGGAGCAGGTGTCGGCCGAGGCCGGCGAGCAGTCCGCCCCGGAGGCCGAAGGCGACGACGCCGGCAGCGCCGACCCACGCCTGGAACTGCTTTCGGCCCGCGAGCGCGAGATCGTGGCGCAGATCGCCCTCGGGAAGTCCAACAAGGAGATAGCCGACGCCCTGTGCCTGTCGGTACACACCGTCACCACGCACCGCCGCAACATCACCGCCAAGCTGAAGCTGCATTCCGTGGCCGCCATCACCATATTCGCCGTGATCAACCATCTCGTCGACCTTGAAGATATCGATGTATAACCCAAATACCTGAACACGTCTATGAAAAAACTATTTCTTGCACTGGCCGTGGCCCTGACGGGCGCGGCAGCCCTGTCGGCCCAGAATCCGAAGCGCGAGTTCCGCGGCGCGTGGATGCACACCGTCTATCAGGGACAGTACCATGACCAGAATACCGAACAGAACAAGGCATATCTGCGCGACCAGCTCGACCGCCTCAAGGCCGCAGGCGTCAACGCCGTCGTCTTCCAGGTCCGTCCGCAGGCCGACGCCTTCTACCCCAGCGACCTCGAGCCCTGGAGCCGCTATCTCACCGACGGCGGCAAGGCGCCCCAGCCCTTCTGGGATCCGCTGCAGTTCATGATCGACGAGGCCCACGCACGCGGCATGGAGCTGCACGCCTGGCTCAATCCCTACCGCGTCACCAGCTCCAAGACGCAGACTCTGCCCGAGGGCCACGTCTATCACAAGCACCCCGAGTGGTTCGTGCGCTACGACGGCAAGCTGTATTTCGACCCCGCGCTGCCCGAAAGCCGCCAGTTCATCACCGACGTGGTTATGGATATCGTGAACCGCTATGACGTCGACGGCATCCACTTCGACGACTACTTCTATCCGTATCCCGTCAAGGGCCAGGAATTCCCGGACGACAAGTCCTATGCCCGCTACGGCAACGGCATGAACCGCGGCGACTGGCGCCGGCACAATGTCGACCTGCTCATCGAAGGCCTCCACAAGGAGATCGCCGCCCGCAAGCCCTGGGTGATCTTCGGCATCAGCCCATTCGGCATCTGGCGCAACAAGGCCAGCGACCCGCGCGGCTCCGAGACCAACGGCCTGCAGAACTACGACGCCCTCTACGCCGACGTGCTGCTGTGGGCCCGCGAAGGCTGGATCGACTACCTGCTGCCGCAGCTCTACTGGGAGCTCAACCACAAGTCGGCGTCGTACCTCGTGCTGGTCGACTGGTGGAACCGCAACGCCGAGGGCCGCAACCTCTACATCGGCCAGGACGTGGGCGTGACTATGAAGAAGCCCGACCTGCCCCCCTCCACCGATCCCACCCAGCTGCGCCATAAGGTCAACCTCCCCCGCGCCGGCGAGAACAT
>CABRGT010000108.1 GCA_902470475.1 uncultured Porphyromonadaceae bacterium
GGCCAGCGCGCGCACCAGCGCGCCGGTGAGCGATGTCTTGCCGGTGCCGGCGTAGCCGTTGAGGATAAAGACGCGGTCGGCCGACGGCAGCCCGGGCTCAGGGTAGCAGAAGCGGGCCAGCGCCAGCGCCACCTGCAGCTGCTGCTCGTTGGGCGTGAACGGCAGTTGCTCCAGTATGTCTACGGCGAAGTCGCGGGCCGTCGTCATTTGAGGCTCCACTCCCAGCCGCCGTCCTTGGTGTCCTTAACGGAGAAGCCGATCTGGCTGAGGCGGTCGCGGATACGGTCGCTGGTGGTCCAGTCCTTGTTTTTCTTGGCTTCGCGGCGGATGTCGAGCAGCAGGTCCACGGCCTCTTCGTAGGGCTTCAGGGCGCCTTCCGAGGCGTCGCCCTCGGGCGTGATGCCGAGGATGTCGCCGGCGAAGGTCTGCATCAGGCGGCGCAGCGCCTCGATGTCGGCTTCGGTGGCGCGGGCGGTGCCGTCGTTGATCTGGTTGATCACGCGGCATGCGTCGAAAAGCGTGGCGATCACGACCGGAGTGTTGAGGTCATCGTCCATGGCCTCGTAGCAGCGGCGTTCGAGGTCGGCGGTGTCGACGGTCGATTCAGCCGAGGGCTTGAGGTCGACAAGGCGTTTCCAGCCTTCGAGCAGACGCTTCAGCGCTGTCTCGGCGGCTTTCAGCGCTTCGTTCGAGAAGTCGACGGTGCCGCGGTAGTGGGCCTGGAGGATGAAGAAGCGGATTGTCATCGGCGAATAGGGCTGTTCGAGCAGCGGATGGCTGCCGGTGAAGAATTCGTCGAGGGTGATGAAGTTGCCCAGCGACTTGCCCATCTTCTTGCCGTTGATGGTGATCATGTTGTTGTGCATCCAGTAGCGGACGGCTTCGCGGCCGTTGTGGGCCACGGACTGGGCTATCTCGCACTCGTGGTGCGGGAATTTCAGGTCCATGCCGCCTCCGTGGATGTCGAAAGTGGTGCCGAGGTATTTCTCGCCCATGGTGGAGCATTCGAGATGCCAGCCGGGGAATCCCTCGCTCCAGGGCGAGGGCCAGTGCATGATATGTTCGGGCGCGGCCTTTTTCCACAGGGCGAAATCGGCGGGATTGCGTTTTTCGCTCTGTCCGTCGAGGTCGCGGGTGGCCGAGAGCAGCTCGTCGATGTTGCGGCCCGAAAGCTTGCCGTAGCCGTGGTCGCGGTTGAATTTCGGCACGTCGAAGTATACCGAGCCGTCGCTTTCGTAGGCGTAACCGGCCTCGAGTATTTTTTTGACGTATTCGATCTGCTCGATTATGTGTCCCGAGGCGTGGGGCTCGATCGACGGGGGCAGCACGTTGAGGCGTTCCATGGCCTTGTGGTAGCGGGTGAGATAGTGCTGCACCACTTCCATGGGCTCGAGCTGCTCGAGGCGGGCCTTCTTGGCGATCTTGTCCTCGCCTTCGTCGGCGTCGTGTTCGAGGTGGCCTACGTCGGTGATGTTGCGTACGTAGCGCACCTTGTAGCCGAGGTGCAGCAGGTAGCGGTAGAGGACGTCGAAGGTGATGGCCGGGCGGGCATGGCCCAGATGGCCGTCGCCGTAGACGGTGGGTCCGCACACATACATCCCCACGAATCCCTCGTGGAGCGGCTTGAAGAGTTCCTTGGTGCGCGACATCGAGTTATAGATACACAGATTGTTGGTGAGCATGTGTGGCGGAGTTTTTTAGAGTTCGTTTAAAAAAAAGTGCCGGGGGCGACCCGAGGGCGCCCCCGGGCGTGTCAGTTGTCTTTAAGCCTGGAAGGGATTGGGGATGTCGGTCTGGCCGCCTTTGGGAGCCTTGCGGGTGATCTCTCCGAAGGTCTGCTCGTACTTGGCGACGTTGTCGCGCAGGGCGAAGAGCAGGTTCTTGGCGTTTTCGGGAGTCATGATGATGCGGCTGAGCACCTTGGCCTGAGGCATGTTGGGCGCTACCGACACGAAGTCTACGTAAAATTCCTGGGCCGAGTGAGAGATTACGGCCAGATTGCTGTAGAGACCTGTGGCCACTTCGGGCGACAGTTCTATCTTGAGTTCTTTCTTGTTGTCCATTTTATTTCGGTTTTTTATGATATTGATAGCGCAAAGATACGAAAAGTTTGCGATATGTCCAAGCGGTGTTGTCAGTCGGCGGGGTCGGGCTGCACGTGCATGGTGCGCTGGAAGAGGATTTCCTTCTTGACGCCGTTGACCTGGAAGTGAATGTTTAGACCCTCGCAGCCGGCCTTGTTCCACAGCTGGGCAATGTCGATCGATGCGAAGAAAGTGCGCTGGTAGCCGCCGGTATTGTCGGTCTCGAAGCCTACGTATACCTGGGGAATTTTGTCGTTGACAGTCGATTCGTCGACATAGAGCCCGAATTTCTTGGGCTGGATCTGGATCGGTCCGGTAGCCTGGATGTTGAGGTAAGTGCCTTCGCGCTGCAGGAGCTCGATGTTGAGGTCCGTTTCGGTGAGTTTGGCTATAGCGTCGGATGTGGCCGTCTCGATCTTGCCGTTGATGATCTTCATGACGGTCATCAGATTGATGGGGCCGCTCTGGTAGCGGTTGCCCGACTGGTTGGTGTAGCCGATGATATAGCGCTGTCCCAGAGGATAGTCTTTCTCGCTCAGGACGGCGGTGGAGGTGAATGTGACCAGAGCCTGGTCAAGATTTTCGCGGGTGGTGAACACTGAGCCGTCGTCGCTGCTCGAGGTGTAGGTCACGAAGGCCATGAACATGTCCTGGCTGTCGACCTTGTCGTCGTTGCATGACATGGCGCCGAAGCCGAAAATCACGGCCAGCAGGCCCAGTGCAAGTTGATTGAGTTTCTTCATTGCTTTTTTTAGTTGTTAAGTATGTTTAATGTGTGGTTTATAAGTCGGCGGGGTGTTCCGTGCGTGCCGCGTCGGCGACAATGCGGCCGTCGGCCATGGTGACGGTGATGTCGGAGTCGGCCGCAAGGTGCTCGTCGTGGGTCACGATCAGGAAAGTGGCACTCAGTTCGTCGCGCAGGTCGAAGAACAGCCGGTGGAGTTCGCGTCTGTTGTGAGAGTCGAGGCTGCCCGAGGGTTCGTCGGCCAGGATCACGGCCGGGCGGTTGATGAGCGCGCGGGCCACGGCTCCGCGCTGGCATTCGCCGCCCG
>CABRGT010000109.1 GCA_902470475.1 uncultured Porphyromonadaceae bacterium
CGGCACGGTCAAGAGCCGCATCCACTTCGCCCGCAAGAAATTGCAGACCCGCTTCGCCGACTACCGCTAAGAAGCGCCAGCTCAACGTTTAATAAAAATCTTCCGCTATAGGAAACACACGCGTACCCCCCTCCGCCAGAATTCAAGGTAAAAAAAATAAATAATCGGTAACTAAGGTAAGCGACAGTCGCCCGGCCGTGTATGGCCGGGCGACAATGTTTTTTACTACAGGAATGGGATGGAGAGAGGAGAAAATGAGGTGTGGATTATTTATTGCGGATGGAGGCCGTGCCGGAGGTGTTCTGGCGCAGGTTGGCCACGGCGCACTTGATGCCGGAAGCGCCGGAAGCGTTGGCGGTACCGACATTGGCGGGCATCTTCGAGAGGTCGATCTCAGCCGTGCCGGAGGCATTGAGAGCGATCTGCGAAGCGCGGCCCTCGGCAGTGACTTCGCTGTCGCCGGAGGCGTTGACGGATAAAGATGTGGCCGCAAGCGACTTGATCTTGATTTCGGAAGCGCCGCCGGTGTTGAGTGCCAGCTCATTGCCCTGATATGAGCGGAGAACGATCTCGCTGGTGCCTGAGGCGGAAAGCGCCACCTTCTCGGCGATGACATCGCCGACCTTGATCTCAGAGGTGCCGGTGGCGTTGGCCGCCAGTGAAGTGGCGTTGAGAGCCTGGAATTTAATTTCGGAATCGCCCATCGAGACCAGAGAAAGCTCGCTGACAGCGTACGGGGTGGCGACGCTGATCTCCGAGCAGCCGGAAGCGATGAGGCCTTTGACGGCCGGGGCCTTGACGTAGACGGTGATCTTCTTGTTGCCGACGATCTGAGTATTTTTTTCGAGGTCAATGCTCAGCATATCGCTGCCGCCGCTGCGGGTGACACCAATCTTTACCTTATCGACGAGAGCGGCATCGGCCTTGACCTTGATTTCAACTTTCGGAGCTACCGTGTAGACCACATCGATAACAGACGACACGCTGATGGCATCGAACGATCCGTTGACTGTGACTGTGCGGGTTTTGTCGGCGGCCGTGCAGCTCACGCAGGCGAGGAGCAGACATGCGAATGCCGTGAAGAAGTGTTTCATGAGGAATGGTTTTTAAGTGATTTCTGACCATAAGACGCGGCAAAGGGAGCGGATATGACAGACGGAATGTGCGAATTAGCAAAATTTAACATCCGACCATGCGTGGCACCACGGCGCAACATGCCAAAAATCACTATCTTTGCGGAAGCGTAAATAATTAACATAAGCATCATGAAAAACCGATTTTTCGGGCTGCTGGCAGCATTGGGCTTCCTGACAGCCGGGGCACAGACGCCCGCCACACACGTTCCGACCACAGTAAACCATCCAGAATGGAGCCGCCAGGCGGTAATCTATGAGGTAAACCTGCGCCAGTTCACTCCCGAAGGAACACTGAAGGCCTTCGGCGAGCACCTGCCGCGCCTGCGCGACCTGGGCGTGGACATCCTGTGGTTCATGCCGATCCATCCCATATCGGAGGACGGTCGCAAAGGCGAACTCGGCAGCTACTATGCCGTGAAGGACTACAAGGCCGTGAATCCCGAATTCGGCACGCTCGACGACTTCCGCGCCGTGGTGGACGCGGCGCACAAGGCCGGCATGAAAGTGATCATAGACTGGGTGCCCAACCACTCGGGCCGCGACAATGCATGGGTGACCGAACACCCCGACTGGTATGCCCGCGACGAGAAAGGCGAGATGTTCGGGCCCTTCGACTGGACAGACGTATACAAATTCAACTACAACAATCCCGAGATGCGCGCGGCGATGACTGACGCGATGGCCTTCTGGCTCCGCGAGGCCGACATCGACGGCTTCCGCTGCGACGTCGCCGGCCAGGTACCCGTGAGCTTCTGGGACGAAAACCGCAAGGCCCTCGAGGGTGTGAAGAGCGACATATTCATGCTCGCCGAAGCCACCGAACCGGAGCTGATGCTGCATGCATTCGACATGGATTACAACTGGCCGATGAAGGATCTCTTCAGCCGCATCGCCTCGGCCGCCGGGCAATACACCTTCGCCGACGCACAGGGCAACGTCCGCAAATTCGATCCGGCCACGGCAGCCGACGTGCTTAAACTGCAGAACGAGCAGACGGCCACCTACCCCGTCGACTCGTATATGATGAACATGATCACGAACCACGACCTCAACTCGTGGGAAGGCACCGAGTTCGAGCGCCTTGGCAACCTGCAGCAGGCTTTCGCCGTGCTGACCTACACGCTGCCCGGCATGCCTCTGATCTATACGGGCCAGGAAGTGGGACTGGACCGCGCCTTCGAGTTTTTCAAGAAGGACACGGCTCCCGACTGGCAGGCCAACAGCGCCACGACCGAGTTTTACCGTAAGCTCAACACCCTGAAGCACAACCGCAAGGAGCTTGCCGCCGGCACCCGCGGGGCTGACATAGAGCCGGTTGCGACGGCGTCGGACAATGTACTGGCATTCCGCCGCGGCGACGTGCTCACGATCGTGAACCTCGGTGCGACGGAAGCGCCCGTTCTGGCCGCGCCTTATGATCTGGGAGGGGCCCGCGACATCTTCACCGGAGCGACAGCTGTACCGGCCACTCTGCCGGCCGGCGGCTACCTGGTGTTCGTGAAGTAATCCGAACAGGGAGAGCAGTCCGAACGTCTGCGGCGCAGGTGACAGGGAATGTCACTTCTGCTGCCGAGGTCGCAGGCGAGACGTCTGCTCTCCCTGTGCATGGCTGCTGGAGGCCGCAGGCGAGACGCGCAGATTCTACCTGCAAGTGCAAAATTAGGCAATAACTTTGAAGAACTCGGCGA
>CABRGT010000110.1 GCA_902470475.1 uncultured Porphyromonadaceae bacterium
CGCGCCCCGGGCGATGCGTCGCGCCACAGTCATCACGCTCGGGCTGGCGGCCTGCGCGGGGCTGTCGCTGGTAGGCTGGGGCGGCTGGTGGCTGATTGCCGTGGGAGCCGCAGTGGCCGTGGGTGTGTTCATGTACAGTACGGGGCCTTATCCGCTGTCGACGCACGGCCTCGGCGAGGTGGCCGTGGTGTTCTTTTTCGGCATCATCCCTGTGAACATGACTTACTACGTGCAGACGCTTGAATGGTCGTGGGCAGTCGCTGCCGGAGGAGTGGCTGTAGGTCTGCTCGGCGCGAATGTGCTGATCGTCAATAATTATCGCGATGCCGACGACGATCGTGCCGTGGGCAAGCGCACGCTGGCGGTGAAACTCGGCCGCCGCGTCATGCCCCGGCTCTATGCGGCAGACTCCGCCGCCGCGATGGCTCTGATGCTGCCGCAATGGCTGGCTTTCGGAGGCGCGTGGCCGATAGTCCCGGCGCTCGTCATGGTTGCTTCGGCTGCCATAGCCGTGTCGATGACGCGACGCAGCGGAGCGGCGCTGACTCCGCTGCTGGGCATGACGGCGGTGCTGATGTGCTTCTATACCCTGCTGTTCGCAATTGCCGCCGATGTGACAACTTGTCAGTAACGTATGACACTCCGTGCCCGCGGATTAGCTCCGCGGGCTGCCGCAGTGTGTCCAAACTGACAGCACAAACCTTTTTGGCACAACATTTGTTTATAGAATGATTGAAAAGCGAAAAAGTAAACAATATAAATAAGAAAACAACATAAAACTCTACAACTATGGGAAAAATCATAGGCATCGACTTAGGCACGACCAACTCGTGCGTAGCAGTCCTCGAAGGCAATGAACCTCAGGTAATTCCTAACAGCGAAGGCCGTAACACTACTCCTTCTGTAGTCGCTTTCGTCGAAGGCGGCGAGCGCAAGGTCGGCGACCCCGCCAAGCGCCAGGCCATCACCAACCCCAAGCGCACCGTCTACTCGATCAAGCGCTTCATGGGCGAGAACTGCCAGCAGGTAGCTGAAGAAATCAAGCGCGTACCCTACAAGGTGGTATGCGGCACCAACGATATGCCGCGCGTCGACATCGACGGCCGCGACTACACCCCCCAGGAAATCTCGGCCATGATCCTTCAGAAGATGAAGAAGACCGCCGAGGACTATCTGGGACAGCCCGTGACGGAAGCCGTCATCACCGTGCCGGCCTACTTCAACGACTCGCAGCGCCAGGCCACCAAGGAAGCCGGCGAGATCGCCGGTCTGACCGTGAAGCGTATCGTCAACGAACCCACCGCCGCAGCCCTGGCCTACGGCCTCGACAAGACCAACAAGGACCAGAAGATCGCCGTGTTCGACCTCGGCGGCGGCACGTTCGATATCTCGATCCTCGAACTGGGCGACGGCGTATTCGAGGTTAAGTCGACCAACGGCGACACCCACCTGGGCGGCGACGACTTCGACCACGTGATCATCGACTGGCTGGCCGACGAATTCCTCAAGGAGGAAGGCGTGGACCTGCGCAAGGACCCGATGGCAATGCAGCGCCTGAAAGAGGCTGCCGAAAAGGCCAAGATCGAACTTTCGTCGACCACATCGACCGAAATCAACCTGCCGTACATCATGCCCGTCGACGGTGTGCCAAAGCACCTGGTCAAGACTCTGACGCGCGCCAAGTTCGAGCAGCTTGCCGACAAGCTTATCCAGCGCACCCTCAAGCCCTGCGAAGAGGCTCTGAAGGACGCCGGCCTCAAGCCGTCGGACATCGACGAAGTGATCCTCGTGGGCGGTTCGACCCGTATCCCCGCCATCCAGCAGGTAGTCGAGAAATTCTTCGGCAAGGCTCCCTCGAAGGGCGTCAACCCCGATGAGGTCGTAGCCGTAGGCGCAGCCATCCAGGGCGGTGTCCTCTCTGGCGAAGTCAAGGACGTGCTGCTGCTTGACGTAGTGCCTCTGTCGGTCGGCATCGAGACCCTCGGCGGCGTCATGACCAAGCTCATCGAAGCCAACACCACCATCCCGACCCGCAAGAGCGAGACCTTCTCGACCGCGGCCGACAACCAGCCCTCTGTCGAGATCAACGTCCTCCAGGGCGAACGCCCCATGGCCAAGGACGACAAGCTCCTGGGCAAGTTCCACCTCGATGGCATCGCTCCCGCGCCCCGTGGCATCCCGCAGATCGAAGTTACCTTTGAGATCGACGCCAACGGCATTCTGAACGTATCAGCCAAGGATAAGGCCACAGGCAAGGAGCAGTCGATCCGCATCGAGGCATCCAGCGGCCTGACCGACGCCGAGATACAGCGCATGAAGGACGAGGCAGCCGCCAACGCAGCCGCCGACGCCAAGGAAAAGGAACGCATCGACACCCTCAACAAGGCCGACGCCGTGATCTTCCAGACCGAGAAGCAGCTTGCCGAACTCGGCGACAAGCTTCCCGCCGACCGCAAGGCAGCCATCGAGGCAGCCGTGGCCAAGCTGAAGGAAGCCCACAAGAATCAGGATGTAGCCGCTGTAGAGCCCGCCATCAAGGAGATCGAGACCGTCTTCGGCCAGGCTCAGCAGGACATCCTCAACGCCCAGGCACAGCAGCAGGCCGGCGCTCAGGCCAACCCCGGCGCAGGCGCCCCGCACAACCCCGGTCCCGGCAGCGACGACACCGTCACCGACGTCGACTTCGAGGAAGTGAAGTAACATCTACATAAGCAAAACCGCCGAAGCGGCGGCAAACGGCGCGCCGAAGAAAGAGGCGACAAAC
>CABRGT010000111.1 GCA_902470475.1 uncultured Porphyromonadaceae bacterium
ACGACCAGATACTGGCCGAGCCGGCGCGCCGCAACACGGCGCCGTGCATCGCCTGGGCGGCCTGGCACATTGCCGCCCGCGATCCCGAGGCGTCGATGATCGTGACACCGAGCGACCATCTCATCACCCGCGAGGCCCAGTTCGAGGCCGCCGTCCGCGAGGGCTTCGATTTCGTCGAGAGCCACGACGCCCTGCTCACGCTGGGCATAGCCCCGGTGCGTCCCGAGACGGGCTACGGCTACATACAGGTGGGGCCTGCCGTCAGCGGCGACATCCACGTAGTGAAGACATTCACCGAAAAACCCGACCTGGAGCTGGCCAAGACATTCCTGCGCACGGGCGAGTTCTTCTGGAACAGCGGCATATTCCTGTGGCGCGCATCGACGATACTGAAGGCGCTGGCCGACAACGCTCCCGACATCGCAGCCACTTTCGAGCGCGGCGCCGCCGAGTTCGGCACACCGGGCGAGCGTGCGTTCATAGACTCGGCATTTCCCGCGTGCATGAGTATCTCGATCGACTATGCCGTCATGGAGAAGGCCTCGAACGTCTACGTCGAGACCGTCACTTTCGGCTGGAACGACCTCGGCACATGGAGCGCGCTGTACGACATGTCGCCCAAAAACCGCGACGGCAATGTCACGCAGGGCTGCCGCGTGCTGTCGTACGGCTCCACGGGCAATATCCTCGCCGTCAAGGACACGGACAAGCTTATCGTCGTCGACGGGCTGCATGACTACATCGTGGCCGACTCGGGCGACGTGCTGCTGATCTGCCCCAAGGCCGACGAGCAGCGCATCAAGCAGATGGTCAACGACGCCAAGGTCAACTACGGCGACAAATACCTTTGAGACAATGTTCAATGTATTCTGCATAAATACCGGCGGATATGTCGGCGTGGACGGGGGCGAGTCGCTGCTGGAGCTTTCGCGGCGGCTGGAGTTGCCGTTCACACCCATTGTGGCGCGTGTCAACAACAAGAACGAGGCGCTGAGCTTCTGTCTCTACCAGCCCAAGCTGATAGAATTTCTGCCGGTGACCCATCCATCGGGCGAGCGGGCCTACATCCGCTCGCTGTGCATGGTACTGTACCGTGCCGTCACGCGGCTGTATCCCGGGGCTCGGCTGAGTATCGAGCATTCCATATCGCGCGGTTACTATTGCCGCCTGCGCGGCGCAGGAGAGGTGACGCCCGACACGGTCGCCGCTCTCTCCGCCGAGATGCGCGCCATCGTGGAGCGTGACCTGCCCTTCGAGCGCCGCGAGGAACTGACCTCCGACGTGATCGAGATATTCCGCCGCCAGGGACTCGACGACAAGGTGCGCCTGCTCTCGACGTCGCATGCGATCTACACCACGTATTACCGCCTCGACGGCATCTGCGACAGCTATTACGGCACGCTTGCGCCGTCGACCGGCATGCTCCGCGTGTGGGAGCTGCGCCCGTTCAAGGACGGTTTCCTGCTCGTGGGCTTCGACCGCGCCGATACGGCCCGTGTGCCTGAACACATCGACCAGGAAAAGATGTACCGGGCCTTCACCGACTATGTCGACTTCAACCGCATCGTCGGTGTGCGCAATGTCGGCGAACTCAACGAGCACGTCGAACGCCGCCGGAGCGCCGACCTGATAAACGTGTCGGAGGCGTTGCACGAGAAGGCGCTGGCCCGCATCAGCGACGAGATCACCCGCCGCTACCGCGAGGGCGGCGCGCGCATAGTGCTCATAGCGGGTCCTTCGTCGTCGGGCAAGACCACCACCACCAAGCGCCTGGCGATCCAGCTGATGACCAACCTGCTCAAGCCGCAGCTCATCTCGCTCGACGACTATTTCGTCAACCGCGACGTCACACCCCGCGATGCCGACGGCGACTATGACTACGAGTCGCTCTATGCGCTGGACCTGCAGCAGTTCAACAGCGACCTCAACGCCATACTCGGCGGTGCCGACGTGGAGATCCCCACCTATAACTTCGAACTGGGCCGGCGCACGTACCGCGGCAAGCGAGTGCATCTCGACGACAACTCGATACTGCTCATCGAGGGTATACACGGACTTAATCCCGAGCTTACGGCCCACATAGAGGAGCGCATGAAGTACCGCCTGTACGTGTCGGCGCTGACCACCATCACCATCGACGACCACAACTGGATCCCGACGACCGACAACCGCCTGCTGCGTCGCATCATACGCGATCACAAATACCGCGGTACATCGGCCGTGGAGACAATCCGACGCTGGCCGAGCGTGCGCCGCGGCGAGGAAAAGTGGATATTCCCGTATCAGGAAAACGCCGACGCCACCTTCAACTCCGCCCTGCTCTTCGAGCTGAGTGTCATGAAGGAATACGCCGAATCGATTCTGAAGCTTGTGCCCCACGACGTGCCCGAATACTCCGAGGCCTACCGGCTGATGAAGTTCCTGAGCTATTTCCTTCCCATCGATATCCACAGCATCCCGTCGACGTCGGTTCTTCGTGAGTTCCTCGGCGGCAGTTCGTTCAAATACTGAAAGCCATGGTGTTCCGCCGCATTCTCACCGTTATGGCGGTTGCGCTTGCCGCAGCCGGAGTGATTGCCGCCGCCACACCGGCTGCTGCTGACGATGCCGACGCGCGTCTGGCGCAGACAGCCGTTCGGGCCGAGCGGTCGTTCGCTTTCGGCGAGTGGCCCAGTGCCCAGGCGCTCTACGAGCTGCTTGTCGACCGGCGCCCCGACAGCGCGGA
>CABRGT010000112.1 GCA_902470475.1 uncultured Porphyromonadaceae bacterium
CCGATTCGGCCGCCGTACCGTCAGCCGCTTCAGGCCGTGTAGCCTCGGCCATGGATTCGTCGGCCCAGGCCCAGCAGAGCCAGCCCGCACGGCAGCAGACCCAGCCTGCGCAGCAGACGCAGACCAAGCGTCCGGCCCAGCAGCAGGCCACTACCCGCACCCACACCGTGAAGAAAGGTGAGAGCTTGAGCCGCATAGCCGCCAAGTACGGAGTTACCGTCACGGCCATCAAGAATGCCAACGGCCTCAAGGGCGACAATATCCAGCCGGGCCAGAAGCTCAAGATCCCTGCAAAGTCATCGCGCAGGCGCCGCCGCTGACCTCCTCCATCGTCCGATAATTTGTAATAACCAGTCATAATCATCTATCCAACAATGAAAAAAGAGAAGATCAACAATGCTCTGGACCTGCCGGCGGCCGATGTCGACCCGATCGATCTGCCCGAAAACGCGTTCAGGCAGCTCGGCGCCGACGAGGAGTACCGGCCCGTGATGCACCCCGCCCACAGCCAGGTCGAGGTCACGCCTTATTCGGTGGGTGTGGGCCTGATCCTTGCGGTGGTTTTCAGCGCCGCCGCCGCTTATCTGGGACTGAAAGTCGGCCAGGTGTTCGAGGCCGCCATCCCAATCGCCATCATAGCCGTCGGGCTGTCGTCGCGCGTGCGCCCCGAGAATCCGCTCGGCCAGAATGTCATCATACAGTCGATCGGTGCCTGCTCGGGCGTGATCGTGGCCGGTGCCATCTTCACCCTGCCTGCTCTTTACATCCTGCAGGCCACGCATCCCGAGATCTCGGTTGACTTCTTCAAGATCTTCCTGTCGTCGCTGCTCGGCGGCGTGCTCGGCATACTGTTCTTCATTCCTTTCCGTAAGTATTTCGTGAAGGACATGCACGGCAAGTATCCCTTCCCGGAAGCTACCGCCACCACGCAGGTGCTCATCTCGGGTCAGAGTGTGTCGGCAGGCAATGCCGAGGGAAAAGCCGAGGGAAAAGCGTCGCGCGGACAGGCCATGGTGCTCGTGGTAGCATCGCTGATCGGCGGTCTCTACGACTATATAGTGGCCACGTTCGGCGTGTGGGCCGAGACGGTCACTACCACGGCCTACACGTGGGGTCAGGCGCTGGCCGACAAGTTCAAGTTCGTCTTCTCGTGCAACACCGGCGCCGCCGTTCTCGGCCTGGGCTACATCGTGGGCCTGAAATATGCCTTCGTGATCTTCGCCGGCTCGATCTTCGTGTGGTGGGTGATCATCCCGCTGATGGGTACCTACGGCAGTCCCGAACTGATAGCCATGTCGCCCGACACCATATTCAAGGAGTATGCACGCCTGATCGGCATCGGCGGTATAGCCATGGCCGGCATCATCGGCATCGTCAAGTCGTGGAGTATCATAGCGCAGGCAGTCGGCCTCGCCTCGCGTGAGCTTCGCGGCGCCCAGACGCAGGGCAACACCGTGCGCTGGCAGCGCGACATCTCCATGAAGCACATCGCTTATTTCGTGTTCATCGCCCTGGTGGCTGTGCTGATTTTCTTCTGGGTCGGAGTCATCGACACGTTCTGGCAGGCTCTGGTGGCCTGGATCGTGGTAACGGTGATCGCTTTCCTGTTCACTACCGTGGCCGCCAATGCCATAGCAATCGTAGGCTCGAACCCCGTGAGCGGCATGACGCTGATGACGCTGATCATCTCGTCGGGCATCTTCGTGGCCATCGGTCTCGACGGTACCCGCGGCATCGTGGCTTCGATGATCGTCGGCGGCGTTGTCTGCACGGCTCTTTCGATGGCCGGCGGCTTCGTCACCGACCTCAAGATCGGCTACTGGCTTGGTTCGACGCCCCGCAAGCAGGAAAGCTGGAAATTCCTCGGTACGCTGGTGTCGGCGGCTACCGTCGGCGGCGTGATCCTGATGCTCAACAACGTCTACGGTTTCACGGGCGACAACGCCCTGGCCGCCCCCCAGGCCAATGCCATGGCCAAGGTGCTCGAGCCGATGATGATGGGCGGCGAGACTCCGTGGATCCTCTATATCGTGGGCGCTATCCTGGCGCTGATCCTCAACTGGCTCGGCGTGCCGGCGCTGGCTTTCTGCCTGGGCATGTTCCTGCCTCTGTCGCTCAACACGCCTATGCTGGTGGGTGGCCTCGTGTCGTGGTTCGTGGCCCGCAGCTCGAAGAATCCCGAGGTGGCCAAGGCCCGCGGCGACCGCGGCACGCTCATCGCGTCGGGTCTGATCGCCGGTGGCGCGCTCTTCGGCGTGTTCGCGGCCATCACCATCATGTGCGGCCACGAGGTACCCGACAACGGCATGGAATTCACTCCCCAGGTACTCGGTCTTGTCGCATACGCGCTGCTGATCGGGTACCTCTACTTCGCATCGCGTAAGGCTGCCAAGTGAGGCTGGTCGACCGCAGAATACTCGCCATCGCCCTTCCGGCGATAGTATCCAATATTACCGTCCCGGTGTTGGGGCTGGTCGATGTGGCCGTCGTGGGCCACTTCGGCGCGGCCGCCTTCATCGGGGCGATCGCTGTGGGGTCGACGCTGTTCAACATGCTCTACTGGCTGCTGGGCTTTCTGCGTATGTCCACGGCCGGTCTGACGGCCCAGGCCTGCGGCGCGGCCGACCGCGGTGCGGC
>CABRGT010000113.1 GCA_902470475.1 uncultured Porphyromonadaceae bacterium
GGCGTCGCTGGGCGCCAGGCCGGCCCGCGCCGTGCCAGCATCGCTCACGCCCGACGAAGGCATCAGCGATAGTCCCGCAGCTCATTCTGCAGACGCTTGCGCGCAAAGAAAATGCGACTCTTGATCGTGCCGACGGGCATGTGCATGTATTCGGCTATCTCCGTGTACTTGTAGCCCGCCAGATGCAGCGAGAAAGGTATGCGCATGTCGTCCGAGAAGGTATCGATCAGCGCGTGTATGTCCTTGATCTGCACGGCCCCGTCGGGCGTCTCGTAGCCTGAGGTCTGAGGCATGTTGAGCTGGTACAGGTCGTCGGAGCGGTCGATCACGGTGTTGGCGCGCACCTTCTTCCGGTAATTGTTGATGAAGATATTGCGCATGATCGTGAAGGCCCATCCCTTGAAATTGGTGTTTTCGATATACTTGTCCTCGCTGTCGAGTACCTTCAGCGTCGTATCCTGCAGCAGATCATAGGCGTCGTCGCGGTTGGAGGTGAGCATGAATGCAAAGTTGAGCAGGTTTTCCTGCACTGCGAGTATTTTTGCCTGGAATTTAGTTGTAGCCATCCGGAGTAGTGTTTTTAGGTAGTTTTCAATATATACAGGCGCCCTTGCTCTGTGCGGAGAGAGGCCGGGCGGCAGATGTGTGTTTCATAAATATAACAAACACCGGGAGGCCGCCGAAGCCATTTTTAGGTTTTTTATGCCTTTTAACAATTCTGCAGCCGGTGTGAACATTTGCCGCCGGGGGCGTGTTTAGATGTAAGATAACCAAAAAAACATTTATTTCATCATGCGCATAACTTATCTCGCCCACAGCGGCTTCATGGTCTCCACCCCCGACGTGGTCATGGTCTTCGACTATTTCCGCGATCCCGCACATGCAGTAGTCAAAGAACTTGAGCGCCGCCCCGGCGTGCCCGTGATTTTCTTTGTCACGCACCATCATCCCGACCACTACAATCCCGATATATTCAACCTCGCGCAGAACCACAACCGCACCTACGTGCTGTCCAACGACGTCGAGGCCCGCGACACCAACTCGCGCCTGGCCATCCAGGGCATGAGCGCGGGCGACACCGTCGAGGGACTGCCCGGCGGCGTGGCCGTAAGGGCATATCCGTCGACCGACGAAGGCGTGGCGTTCGACGTGACGCTGCGCGACGGCCGCAAGGTGTTCCACGCCGGCGACCTCAACAACTGGCACTGGAACCAGGAATCCACCGCAGCCGAAAGCGCGCACGCAGCCGCCGAATTCACAAAGATCGTCAACCGCATCGCCGAGGAGAACGCCGGATTCGACGTCGTGTTCTTCCCCGTCGACACCCGCCAGGGCAAGGACTTCGCCGTAGGCGCCACCCAGTTCGTGGAGACGGTCAAGGTCAGCAACTTCTTCCCGATGCACTTCGACGGCGACCACGCCACGGCCTGCGACTTCGGCATCTACCCGTTCCACAACAAGGTCGACACGCGCTTCTTCTGCCTCTACAAGCCCGGGCAGACCACCGAGGTCTCCTGATCAGGACGTCCGGCGCCCGCTCCCGGTGCGATACGACGGATTGCTGAATATCACCTTGCCCATCATTTCATTAAGGCGGTCGGCGATGCGCGGGCCGTACAGCGAGCCGATTTCCGGCGGCGTGAGGTTGGTGGTCACGATGGTGAACAGCCGTCCGTCGTAGCGCTTGGCCAGCAGGTCCGACACCGGCCAGAGGATATTGCCGTAGGCCGTCACCTCCGGCGGCTCGGTCCCGAGGTCGTCGATGGCGAGCATGCGGCTGCCGCAGAGCTCGCGCCACTTGCAGTAATCGTCGCGGCACAGCCGGGCTATGTCGCGGGCGTTGACGATCTGAATCGAATATCGCTCCGGGTAATCCTCGTGGACTCTGAGCCGCAGCCGGCTCAGGATCTGCTGAAAGGCCTTCACGAACGTGGTCTTGCCGTTGCCGCACGGGCCGCAGAGCATCAGTCCGAACTGCGGCCGCCCGCCCGTAAGCCATCCGGCTATCTCACGGGCCTGCCGCATCATGTCGGCTGTGGCCGCAAAGGCGCGTCCGCGGCGCTCCACCTCGGCCTGCACCGCCGCCACGAACACGCGGGCCGCATCGTCCGCGGTCAGCGGCAGTTTAAAATGATCCGGTGTAGTCGCGCTCCGTCTCAGCCGAGTAACGAGGAGGTCGGCGAGGGTCGCCGAGTGGTTGGCGTGTTCCATAGTCTGTGGATTTAAGATCAGGTCTGTTGGTTCCGGTCAATTCTTTCCGGAGCCAGTTCACGAAAT
>CABRGT010000114.1 GCA_902470475.1 uncultured Porphyromonadaceae bacterium
TCATCAACACTGGCTCTGGCGCTGGCCGTGGCCGCAGCAGCATGCGGAGGCGGGGCCGGATCGGCCGCTTCCGCACCGGCCGATACAGCAGCCGCCGACACTCAGCCCGCAGAGGCGGCCATGCCTCTGCCCGACACGGTCTACGCGTCGGCCGCACTGATCACTCCGCGCATCCGCGTGCTCGACACCGTCACTCTGGGCCGCATCGACGACTACACCGATCCCTACCGCTCGGCTCCGGGCGTGCTGACTTTCCGCGCCAACTATCTGCGCGACGCCGACATGGGCGGACGCGTCGAGGGGCGCCCGTCGGAGATCGTGGTCGACTGGGTGTTCGAGACCGCCACCGACACCCGCGAGACCGGTTTCGGACAGTGGGGTGGCGGCACGGGCTGGACCGGGCAGCCGCTCTATGTCGAATGGCCCGACAGCGTGGCGCGGCGTTTTGCCGCCGCCGGGCATCTCCGCTCCGGATTTTCCGGCCGCGAGATCATTGTCGGCTCGCTGGCCGCCCGTCTCTATTTCATAGACTTCAACACCGGCAAGGCATCGCGCGAGCCTATAGCGCTCGGCAATCCCATCAAGGGGACCGGCTCCATAGATCCGTCGATGAACGGCAATCTGTACATAGGCCACGGCGTGCCGGCGGAGCGGCCTTTCGGTGCGGTGCTCGTGGATCTTGACCGCCACCGCGTGGCCGATATCGTGCCTGAGGATCCCTGGGCCATACGCCGCTGGGGGGCCTATGATCCGTCGCCGCTGCGGGTGGGCCGGTTTCTGATCCGTCCGGGCGAGAACGGCATCATATACAAATACCTTGTCGAGCCGGGGCGCCTCACGCTCCACTCGGCGATGCAGTACACCGGCGCGTCGGGCGGTTCGCCCGGCATCGAGTCGTCGATGAGTGTTTACCGCAACTACGGCTACACGGCCGACAACCACGGCTACGTCGTGTGCACCAATCTCGACAACATGCGGCCCGTGTGGGTCTATGCGTCGGGCGACGACAACGACGCCTCCACCGTGATAACTGTCGAGAACGACCGCCCCTACGTCTACTGCTCGTCGGAAATCGACCGCCAGGGCACCGGCACCGCGCGGCTGGCCAAGCTCGACGGCCTCACCGGCGAGCCGGTGTGGGAGAAGCGGATTCCCGGCGCGCGGTTCGACAACGGCGGCAAGCATTTCGACGGCGGATTCTACGCCACGCCGCTGCCTGGCAAGGGCAACTGCTCGCATCTGCTGTTCAGCAACATGGTGTACAACGAGCGGGGGCAGAACGGCAGCTTCATCGCCGTAGACCGCGCTACGGGCGAGACGGTCTACACGGTGCCGCTGCGGGTCTACGCGTGGTCGTCGCCGGTCGGCTTTATGAATTCCGACGACCAGATGTTTGTTCTTACCGGCGACTGCGGCGGTAATCTCTATCTGATCGACGGAGCCGACGGCACGGTGATCACGCGCCGCGCCGTGGGGTCGAACTTCGAGTCGTCGCCCGTGGTGGTCGGCAATTCGGCGGTGGTCGGTTCGCGCGGCAACTCGATCTTTAAAGTATCTCTGAAATGAACTTAAAACGCATCATACTCCCCATCGTGCTGCTTGGCTGCATCATCGCCGCCATAGCGGCCAATCCCGACATACAGGCCGTCAAAGGAAAAGTAAAGGACGGCTACAATTTCTGGCTCTACACGCCTCAGACAGCTGCCGCCGACAGCGATTCGACGGGCACGCCGCTGGTGATATTCCTTCACGGCGCGAGCCTGTGCGGCAACAACCTCGACAAGGTGAAGCGCTACGGCACCATCGACGCCATCACCATGGGGCGGCATCTCGACGCCTACGTCATAGCTCCGCAGAATCCGGGCGGGGCGTGGAGTCCGCGCCGCATCATGAACATCGTAGACTACGTGGAGAAGGACCACAACATCGACACGACCCGCATCTATGTGCTCGGGATGAGTCTCGGGGGTTACGGCACGCTCGACCTGGCCGCCACGTATCCCGACCGCATCGCGGCCGCCATAGCCATGTGCGGCGGGGCGTCGGTCAGCGATCTCAGCGGGC
>CABRGT010000115.1 GCA_902470475.1 uncultured Porphyromonadaceae bacterium
CTGCCGCCACAGTATCAGCGACTGCCACTGCCGCGGTATCGGCCGCAGGAGCCGACGGCGATATGTAGCGGCGCTTATAGGTGTTGATCTTGAGCCGCTGGCCGCGGCGCACCTTGTTGCCGATCTTGTTGGCCGAGCGGATCGAGGCCGTGGTCACGCCGTACTTGCGGGCGATCGACGAAAGCGTCTCGCCGCGCTTGACGGTGTGATACTTCACGACAAGCTCGTCGACGTACTCGCCCCCGGCATCGGTGCCCTGGCGCATGCCCGGCTCCACGACATCGCGGCGCGCATAGCGTTCGGCGTTGTGGTTGACGATCGAGTCCTCGTTGCTCAGATAGGCATAGGCCTGGAGCGACGGAAGCACAAGCGCGTACGGACGGATGTCGCCCGGAATGAGATCGGTGCGGTACTGCGGGTTGAGAATTCGCAGCTCGTCCATCGGAATACCCATCACGTCGCTGATCTGCTGGAAGTGGACTCGCTTGCTGACGTGGACCGTGTCAGTCACGATCGGCTTGCGGGCAAGTGCGGGCGATATGTTGTGCTTGTCGTAATAGTTCATGATGTAGTTGGCGGCGATGAAGGCCGGCACGTAGCCGCGGGTCTCCGTAGGCAGGAATGGATAGATGGCCCAGAAATCCTTGGCGTTGTATCCGGCGCGGCGCATGGCCTTGGTCACGTTGCCGGGGCCGCAGTTGTAGGCCGCGATGGCCAGCGACCAGTCGCCGAATATGCCGTAAAGCTTCTTCAGGTAGATTGCGGCGGCATCCGACGAGCGGTAAGGGTCGCGGCGTTCGTCGACCACCGAATTGACCTCGAGGCCCTCGCCCTGGGCGGTGGGAAGCATGAACTGCCACAGGCCGGTGGCGCCGGCGCGGGACACGGCCACTGGATTGAGCGCCGATTCGATCACCGGCAGATATTTCAGCTCAAGCGGCATGCCGTGGCGCTCGAGCGCTTCCTCGAAGATGGGCATGTAATAGAGACTCATGCCCAGCATGTTCTCGACGAGCTGGCGGCGCCGGTTGGCATACATGTCGATGTAGTTGCGCACCACCGAGTTGAACGGCATCTCTATGACGGTCGGCAGCAGCGACAGGCGCTCGGTGATCTCGGCGTCGGTGGCCGTGACGGCCTGGCGCGAGTCGGCCTGCAGGTCGATGTCGGCATAGTTGCGCAGATACCAGTTCTCCTGCATCTGTTTCACATCGGTCTCGAAGCTTTCGGGATATACGATCGGAATGTCGTGGAGATTGTCGCCGAGCGAGAGTATCGATGCCGGAGCGGCGGCATGGACGACCGCCGGGGCGAATGTGAAAAGCAGCAGAGTGAATATCTTGTTTGTTTTCATCGGTAGGAGGTTTGTATCTTATGGAGAGGATTTAACGGATTGTTCAGAAATTAAGGGTCCAGGCCAGTCCGAGCGAAGGCAGGGACCGGCGTCCGTCGATAAAGACGGCCGGCGCCACATCCATCGACAGGTCGGGCGATATGTCGAAATGGCTCAGGGATGCGTCGACGTAGGCGTCGACCATCGCCACCAGATAGACGCCCACCATGCAGATGATGCACAGGTCGCGGTTGCGGCGGTAGAAGTTTTTGCGCGACTGCAGCAGCCGCGTGAGCCACGTCTTGTCGAGCGAGCTTTCCGAAGTCGTGGGCGGGAAGAAGTTCATGTACGAGTTGGTCGAGGGGTCGTTGTCCATGATGTCGCGGTAGGCCTTGGTGTAGTCGGAGAGCATGCCGTTGTTCCATGACGTGGCGTATCCGAGGCCGAGATATGCGCCGATGATGATGGGCAGCTTCCAGTAGCGCCGGTTGTAGACCTGGCCAAGGCCGGGAAACAGAGCCGACATCCACACGGCGCGGGTCGGATCGGGATTGAAGGCCACTTCGGTCTCTTCCCAGAAATCATAGGGCGACGGAGCCTTCAGGGGTGCCGCCACCGAGTCGGCCTGCAGCCTGAACACAGAGTCGGCGGCGGCCACACCGACGGTGTCGACGGCGATGCCTGCTGAAGCGTGCGTGCGGCGCACC
>CABRGT010000116.1 GCA_902470475.1 uncultured Porphyromonadaceae bacterium
GTTGAGGCCGGCGGAGGCGTGAGCGTCGAAGGCGGTTGCGTCCGTGTCGATCAGGCAGGAGCCGACTGCCGCGTCGACATATACGACACGTGCGGCAGCCTCGTGCGCAGCAACTTAGGCGAGGCCTGCGCCGAGACAAGTCTCGAAGGGCTGGCGCGCGGCGTATATATCGTGCGCGTATCGGGATCGGCAAGCGGCTGCACGACTCTGAAAGTCAGCCTGTAAATACGCCACAAGGTATTGCATCGCAGCAAAATGCGGCCGGATGCTCCACGGGGCATCCGGCCGCAATGCATTTATGGTCGGCGGATACACGAGCGTGCATCCATACAAAGATCGTGTTCCGCGCAGGTGAACAGGCCGCAGGCGAGACGCCTGCTTTCCAGTCATCGGCTCTTACTCGGCGCTCATGACGAGGGCGGCGCGGTTGGCGGGGAGGAGGTAGCGGCGGGCGAAGGCGCCGACAGCCTCGGGAGTGAGCCGACCGACGGCTTCATCGAATCCGGTATCGGTGTCGATGCCGTCGCGCTCGTAGATCTTGATGACCTTGAGCCAATAGGCATTGTCGCGCACGCTTTCACCGTGGTTTTTGATCAGGAACTGACGGATGCCGGAGAGCTCGTCATCGCTTATGCCGCCCGGAGCTGCAAGAGCCGCGATGGTGGCATTGACGGCATCGAGTGTCTCGGACTCATGACCGGGAGTGACTTTTATGTAGGTCGGCATCATGACCTGGGCTCCCTGTCCGGCGCTGACACCGGGATTGACGGCGCAATGGGCCTTGACGGAATATGTCCAGGCCTTGTCCTCGCGCAGATCGGCCAGCAGACGCGACCGCAGGAGCTGCCCGAAAGCGGTGGCACAAAGAATGTTATCGAGCGAATAGTCCACATCGCCGCTGTAGAAGCTATAGACGACGGCCTGGGGGCTTTCCATCTTGCGGGCGAAACGGCTCTCGAAGCTGTAGGGCGTGTACCTGTAGCCGAAATCACGTGCCTGTTCCTGACGGCCGCCGCCGGGGAGCGAGGCCAGATAGCGCGCGGCAAGCAGTTCGAGCGAGTCGGTGTCGAAATCGCCGACGATCATGAAGGTAAAGTCGGACATGTCGGCGAAGCGGTCGCGGAAAGTGCCGACGGCCTTGGCGAGGTCGATGCGGTCGACGTCGGCAAGCGTCTGGTGGGCGGCCAGTGGATGGCGGTTGTAGATGGTGAAGTGTATGGAGTCGCCCATGACCTGGACGGGATTGAGGCGGCGGTTGTTGACCGACGCACGCTGGGCGTCGACGAAGTTGGCGAATGCCGCCGAGTCGGGCCGCACAGCCGTTGCACGCAAGTAGATGGCCTGGAGGGCCGTCTCGAAGCCGGCACGGGTGGCCGAGGCCTCGATGCTCTCCTCGGTATTGCCGATCGAGGCCGACACCTTGACGCTGTTCTCGTCGAGCACCCGCTGGAAGTCGGCAGCCGAAAGGTCGCCGTGGGGCATTGCGGCGGCCAGTTCGGCAGCCACGCGCAGCGACGGCACGTCGGCCTGATCATAGACCACCGACAAACCGCCGGGGCTGTAGCCGCGAATATAGATCTGTCCGGGCTTGTAATCGGTCTGCCTGGCTATGAGGCGGATGCCATTGGAGAGAGAGTAGACGCGCGCACCGTAGACCGCGATGGAATCCACCGGAGTGATCAGACCGGCCACAGGAGGGGCGGACATGAGCGACTGCATGCGGCTGCGGCCGGCATACGGCTCATAATCGGCGGCTGCGGCGGCATCGAAAGCGGCTCGCAGGTCGGACTCGGCCTCGGCATCGGTCTTCTGAGAACGCGGCCTGTAGAGGAGTGCGACCGCGCCGCGGGGAGCCTGTCCGGCGGCAGAACGGAGATAGTCCACGACGTCGGCCGAGGTGACTCCGGCGGCAGTCTCTTTCATGAGAGCCAGCCAGGTGTCCTGATCCATGGCACTGCCGCCGTCGAGGAAATGGCGCACGGCGCGGCGGGCGCGGGCTGTGCTGGGGGCCGAGGCGGCGTTGCGGGCCT
>CABRGT010000117.1 GCA_902470475.1 uncultured Porphyromonadaceae bacterium
CGCCACATAGACGCCTTTGCGGCCGTCGCGCTTCCGGCGCTGGTCAATTTCTCAATCATTATGCTCATCTTCGCCCAATTACTTCTGATCCAATGAAAAGGACCGTTTACGCCATCATCGCACTGATCGCGCTCGCCGTGGCGCCCGGAGCCTGGGCCGCCCGCCCCTCGCTGGGCCGCCCCGATCTGGAGGCCATACGCATCGCCACCACCGACGAGAACTCGCAGTACTACTACCCCCGCCTGCTCAAATCGTTCATGGCCAACGACACCCTCATGTCGCCCGTCGATTTCCAATACTTCTACTACGGCACATTCTTTCTCGAAGACTACGACCCCTACCGGCCCGCAGCCGACGCAGCCGCGCAGGCAGCCCTCGCTCCGCTGTTCAACAAGTCTCAGTGGTCGCGTTCGGAGCGCAAGCAGATCCTCGACCATGCCATGGCCGTCCTGGCCGACAACCCCGTCAACCTCCGCCAGCTCACCAACCGCATCTACGTCTACGAGCAGAACGGCAAGGTCGATCTCGCCCGCATATGGCAGTACAAGCTCAACCACCTGCTGCTCGTCATCGCATCCTCGGGCACGGGTCTCGACCCCGAAAACGCCTGGATCGTCGTATATCCCCACGACGAATACGACTTTCTCAACCTCTCCGGCATCACCATCCGCGAGCAGGAATTCCGCCAGCCGTACTACGACTACGTGCTGATCAACAAGAAGGACGACAAGCAGCCCGACGGCTATTACTTCAACATCGAGGAAATTCTGCGGCAGTACTACCTTAAACACCCCTCCGAAGCCCAGTTCTGATGAAACGCACCCTCATACTCGCCGTGCTGCTCCTTGCCGTGCGCGCGGCATTCGCAGCGACATATACCGTCGCCGACGTTCCCGACGTACACCGCGCCGACCGCAACTCTTTCGTAGCCGACCCCGACGGCATCATCGGGCCGGCCGACGTGGCCGCTATTGACTCACGGCTCGCCGCCCTGCGACGCACCACTTCCGTCGAAGCCATGGTGGTGGCCGTCGACAACATCGAGCCGGCCGACCCCGACGCATTCGCCACCGACCTGTTCGAACACTGGGGCCTCGGCAAGGCCGACAAGGACAACGGCCTGCTGATACTCATAGTCCGCGACCTGCGCAAGGCCACCATCCGCCCCGGCTACGGCCTCGAGGGCGTACTGCCCGACATCACCTGCGGCCGTATCATCCGCGACTGCATGGCGCCCGAATTCCGCGAGGGACGCTACGGCGCAGGCACCCTTGCCGCCGTCACGCTCATTTGCAATATCCTGCAGAATCCCGAACACGCCGCCGAATACCTCTCCACCCTGCCCGATGCCGACGACGCCGCCTCATCCTCCTCCGGCGACGACGCATTCCGCATCTACCTCTCGCTGTGCGTGGCCATGGCAGCCGTGATGCTCGCCCTGCTGCTCCTTAAGATTTTCTCCCTCCGCAGCCGCAGCCGCTACGACAAATACGTCGCCCTCGAGCCGTGGCGCCCCGTCTACCTGGCTCTCACCTTCCTCGGCCTCGGTCTTCCGGCCGTGGCCTCCGTACCACTCTGCATCCTGCTCGGCCACTGGCGCAACTACCGCCGCCGATGCCCCAACTGCGGGACTGCCATGCGCAAGGTCGACGAGGTCCACGACAACGACTATCTCACTCCGGCACAGGACCTCGAGGAACGCGTCGGATCCGTCGACTACGACGTGTGGCTCTGCCCCGCCTGCGGCGAGACCGACATCCTGGCCTATGTCAACCGCCGCTCTCCCATGACCGAATGCGACAACTGCCACGCCCGCACGGCCGTGCTGCGCGTCGACCGCATCACCCGCCGTCCCACCGCCTCGTCAGCGGGTAAAGGCGTCCGCGAATACGAGTGCCTCAACTGCCACCACCGCATGAACCGCTTCTACGACATCGCCCCCAGCGCCGATGCCGCGGCCGGAGCCCTCGCC
>CABRGT010000118.1 GCA_902470475.1 uncultured Porphyromonadaceae bacterium
GGATAAGGAGCCGGCGCGGGCCGGCGGTCTGTGTCGATTCGGCCGCGACGGGCCCGTGCGGAAGCAGGCGCGGATCGACGGTATCGAGCAGGCGCAGATACCATGCGCGCATGGCCTCGCGGATGCGGCCGTTCACGTCGTGTCCGTCGTAGCTTTCGACGGAACAGTCCGTGCGCACGTCGTCGTAGCCAAGACGGCGGCGCCAGATGCCGAGCATTTCTGTTTCGGTGTATGTTTTCATAGTATCGGATGTTTTGTGGCAGGCCGGAGGGCGGCGCCCTCCGGCCCGGTTGATTATTTCATCACTCGCCGATGACGCGGAAGTGGGTAGTGGGATGGCGGAGGACCACACACGAGGCTTCGGTGAGCACTACGGCGTCGGAGTTGCGGTTGCCGCTCTTGCGCAAGTCGAGACGCTCCTTGCTGAACGGGATGTGGGTATACTTGGTGATGAAGTCGGGATCGATGATCATGCCGTCGGACGAGTGGTGACACTGGTCGAAGACGTCGGAGTGGATGACGTATAGCGTGCCGAAATTCGAGACTATCTCACGGAAGCGGATACCCCAGCGGGTGAGCGAGCCCTCGCCCGAGATGGATCGGTTGAACTGGATGTTGTTCAGCGTCGTGATGAGTTTGGTGCCGCCGATGAGGATTTTCTTCTTCGATCCGTTGTTGTTGGTGAACACCTGCGCGCAGAGCCTGATCATGTCGGCTTCCTTGGGCGATGCCGGGACAGTCACTTCCGACCCGGCCTGGTTCCAGATCCCGCCGGTCATGTAGACGTACTCGTTCTTATCAGGATGTATGAACTTGGCGCGGGCGCCGAAGATGAAGCTTTTCTCCATGCCGAGACGCATGTCCATGACGGCGGCTTCCTCCTGGTCGCTGAAGTTCCAGTCGACTTCCTTGTCCGAAAGGCGCTGCAGCAGCGACTGCTCGACCTGCATCTTGAAGATCTGGCAATTGTTGGTGCGCTTCATCGGAAGAGCCTCGAACTGGCCGGTCTGCACGTCGAGCTCGGACGCGGCGCGGCCCATACGCACCACGCTCACCTCTGTGCCCGTGATCTTGAACGACGGCACAGCACCGTTGCCGTTGCCGGCATTGAGACACACGACGCGGAGATTCTTGCCATCGACCGACTGCACATAGCCCACAAGCGGCTGGCGCGGCGACCCGGCGAGCACTTCGGGAAAGAGGATGGTGTCGGAGGGCGCGAACACATTGGCACGGTCGACCGCAACGGCGAGGATCGCCAGGCCGTTCTCGTCTTCCTCCAGGTCATCGGCCGAGGGGAGGCCGGTGCATTTGCATTCGTTCACGCGGCTGTCGACGGTGTAGTAGTCGACGGTCATTGATCCGCAGCTGCGGGCGCCGATGCAGCGCGAAAGCTGATCGACAGGCGTGGCCTCGGGGCGCACGCGCACAATGCGACTGTCGATCGAGGTCGTGAGCAGCCCGGGGACTGTCTGATCGGTTACTGAGGTTGTGAGCGGGCCGCCTGTAGCGTGCTGACCGCCATTGATTCCGTTTACTGTTTTTGTTTCCATAGTTTTTGATTAAAATTTTAAAGGTTGAGTGAATCGGTTTATTATTGTAATATAATTAATGTGACTGATATGGTGAATGTGTGTTTTCGGGTGTGGTCTTAGTCCCAGACCGAGGGCGCGAAGAGCATGAACGTGTCGGAGGTGTCGTCGGCGCAGTCGTCGGGGGATGCCTCGTCGGTCGCTATGCCTACCGGAGCGTACATCGGTGCGGGTTGCGGCGGCTGTGCGGCCGGGGTGGCCGCATCCGTTGTGATTTCCCCGGTGTCGCCGGGCGCATCCGCGCCGTCGGCTGC
>CABRGT010000119.1 GCA_902470475.1 uncultured Porphyromonadaceae bacterium
CTGTCCGGGCGAGCGCCGCGGCGTCGATGCCGAGTCCGGCGGTCAGGTCGGCCACGCGGCTGCCCGGCTCTATGAGCGTCGTATGGTAGGCGGCGAGGCGGTCGGACGTCGACTGCTCGCCCGAAAGGGCTGTCGGGAAGATGAACCGGGGGTTGGCCGCGAGTGTGGCGCCGAGTTTGGCGGCATACTTGCGGCGGCATTCGATCTGCAGTATCTCGTCGGCGCGGTCCTTGCCGTATCTGAGCCTCAGCCGGGTAGGGTCGTCGGCGCGGTGGGCGTCGATCCAGTCGAAAAAGTCATCGTGCGGCTCCATGTCAGTCTGCGGTAAAAGTTGAAACTCTCTTATGATTATAGTAACACCGGCACGGCGGCTTTGGTTGCCGCAGCGCCGGTGTGGTCAGTTATTTCCCGGACGGGGAATTATTCGCCCTTGATGGCTGCGATGCCGGGGAGTACCTTGCCTTCGATGGCTTCGAGCAGAGCGCCGCCGCCGGTCGATACGTACGATACCTCGTCGGCGAGGCCGAACTTGTTGATGCATGCCACGGAGTCGCCGCCGCCCACGAGCGAGAAGGCGCCGTCCTTGGTGGCCTTGACGATGGCGTCGGCGATTGCGCGCGAGCCTGCGGTGAAGTTGTCAAACTCAAACACGCCGGCGGGGCCGTTCCACAGGATGGTCTTCGAGGGGAGGATCACCTCGGTGAACGCCTTGCGGGTCTCGGGACCTGCGTCGAGGCCTTCCCAGCCTTCGGGAATGTCCATCACGGAGCAGATCTGCGTGTTGCAGTCGTTCGAGAAAGCGTCGCCTGCCACGCAGTCGGTGCCGAGCACCAGGTTCACGCCTTTCTCCTTGGCTTTCTTCATGATGTCGAGTGCCAGGTCGAGCTTGTCGTCCTCGCAGAGCGAGGTGCCGATCTTGCCGCCCTGGGCCTTGGCGAAGGTGTAGGTCATGCCGCCGCAGAGGATGAGGTTGTCGACCTTGTCCATCAGGTTCTCGATGATGCCGATCTTGGTCGATACCTTCGAGCCGCCCATGATGGCGGTGAACGGGCGCTTGATGTTGTTGAGGATGTTGTCGACGGCCTTAACTTCCTTCTCCATCAGGTAGCCGAGCATCTTGTGGTCGGTGTCGAAGTAGTCGGCCACGACGGCTGTCGAGGCGTGGCGGCGGTGTGCGGTGCCGAATGCGTCATTGACGTATACGTCGGCATACGAGGCGAGGGTCTTTGCGAAGTTCTTCTGACGCTCTTTCATTTCCTTCTTGGCTGCGTCGTAGGCGGGATCGGCCTTGTCGATGCCCACGGGCTTGCCTTCCTCTTCGGGATAGAAGCGGAGGTTCTCCAGCAGCAGGGCCTGGCCGGGCTTGAGGGCGGCGGCCATGTCGGCGGCTGCGGCGCAGTCGGGTGCGAATTCAACGTCGGTGCCGAGAGCCTTGGCCACGGCGTCCTTGATCTGGCCCAGCGACAGCTTGGGGTTCACTTTGCCTTTGGGCTTGCCCATGTGCGACATGATGATCAGCGAGCCTCCGTCGCCGAGGATTTTCTTCAGGGTGGGGAGGGCACCGCGGATGCGGGTGTCGTCGGTGATGTTGCCGTTGTCGTCCAGGGGCACGTTGAAGTCTACGCGCACGATGGCCTTTTTGCCTTTGAAATTGAAATTGTCGATTGTCATCGCTTTATATTTTAAGTGTTTAAGTTATTGTCAGTTTTAGTAAACGTTTATGGCGCTCAATTCGCCTGCAAAAATAATAATTTTTTGCGACCCGGCCATAAAATTAAGGAAATTTTTCAATAATGGCCGTCCGCGTGCGCGCCGCTCCCGTACGCTGCGCGCCCCGG
>CABRGT010000120.1 GCA_902470475.1 uncultured Porphyromonadaceae bacterium
CAGCTTCGATTGTTGCCGGAGTTCTGGCTCTGGCGTGGGTAGTGCGCACGGCAATGCCAGGCGCCGCTCCCGAGCAGTTTGCCTCGGTAGGCCCGGCTCCGGCATCGTCGGTGGTGGATGTGCCCGGCCGCGACCGCACGCCGCTCGTGCTGGTAGTAACCCGCACTCCCGAGCGAGAGCCGGTTGAGACAGTAGCCGCGGAAGCGGCTGAGGAACCTGCTGCCGAACGTGTCGCCGTGGCTGCAAAGCCTGCGCCCGCGGCTGTTGATGCGGCACGGGCAGAATCTGTGGCACCGGCTCCGGTACGGCTCAATGAATCCGATCACTATTTCCTGATTGTGGCCTCGCTGTCGTCGCATGACGAGGCGGAAGCTTATGTCAGAAAACATAATAATTTTAACCTCGGCATACTCACCGTGGACGGACGGTTCAGAGTCTACGTCGCCACAGGTCAATCGTCGGCGGCCGCTCTGGCCGCAAAGCGAGGCGCTATCGCCCGGCAATATCCCGATTCGTGGGTATGCCGCCGATAAAGCCTCTGCGTATGGAAACACTGCATGACTTATTGATCCGCCGGCACAGCATCCGCCACTATGCCGACCGCGAAATCAGCGCCGAAGATGTAAAGACAATCCTCGAGGCTGCCCTGCTCGCACCCTCGTCGAAGAGCAAGCGCCCGTGGCAGTTCGTGCTCGTCGATGACAAGGCGATGCTGGCCCGGCTGGCCGAATGCAAGGCCAACGGCACGCGCCCGATCTCGTCGTGCGCGCTGGCTGTGGTGGTGACAGCGTCGCCCGAAGGGACGGACATGTATCTTGAGGACATGACGATCGCCGCGGCCTACATGCAGCTGCAGGCTACGGCGCTGGGTCTGGGCGCGTGCTGGATCCAGGTGCGCAACCGCTTCACGGCCGACGGCGAATCGGCCGAGGACATAGTGCGCGATCTGCTCGGAATTCCGGCCGACATGATTGTCGAATGCATCGTCACGGTCGGGTATCCCGACGAGGAGCGGCGTCCGGTTGATCCGTCGAAGCTGCTCTGGGAGAAGGTACACGTCGAATGCTGGAAACCGGCCGAAGAAGCTTGAAACCGGATAAAATTACCGTAGCGATAGTCGGCGCGGGGAATGTCGCGACGCGGCTGTCGCTGGCTCTTCATGCGGCCGGGGTTGGTATAGAGTCGGTGTCGGCATCCCATATCGAGTCGGCCCGGCATCTTGCCGCGCAGGTCGGCGCCCGGGCTGTGCCGGTGGGAGAAATCAGCGCCCGCACCGATTATGTGCTTGTGGCCGTGAGCGACAAGGCGGTGGCGGAAGTGGCGGCGTCATTGCCGCCGACGGATGCCGTCGTGGCGCACACCTCGGGCAGTGTTCCGCTTGAAACGCTCGCCGGCCGGTTCCGCTCGGCAGCGGTGCTGTATCCGCTGCAGACGTTTTCGCGCGATGTCGGGGTTGACGTCGGCGAAGTGCCTTTTTTCACCGAGGCCACCGATGCGGCGACTCTCGAAGCCGTGGACCGTCTGGCGCATGTGCTGAGCGATCATGTCTATCATGCCGATTCGGAGCAGCGCAAGTCGCTGCATGTGGCCGGAGTGCTGACCAGTAATTTTCCGATCTATCTGCTCGAGATGGCGCGTCAGGCACTCGCCAAAGCCGGTTATCCGCTCGAAGTGGTGGAGCCGCTGGCGCGCGCGAGTATCGCAAAGGCGTTTGCCGTGGGGCCGCGCGAGGCGCTGACCGGGCCGGCT
>CABRGT010000121.1 GCA_902470475.1 uncultured Porphyromonadaceae bacterium
TGGAGGACGTGACCAAGGCCGAGGCCGTGGACCCCATCGCCGACATCGACGCCATCGACTACGAGCTCATCCTCTCCGACCTCGAAGTCGTCCAGAACCGCGCAGGCCGCATGGCCAAGGCCGCAAAGAGCGGCAACAACAAGGGGGCTGCCGCCGAGGCCGCATGGCTGCAGCAGCTGGCCGCCCATCTGGAATCCGGCAAGCCCGCCCGCAGCTTCGACTTCGACGAGAACGACGCCGAGCAGCAGGCCGTGCTCCACGAGATGGGCCTGCTGAGCGCAAAGCCCGTCCTCTACGCTTGCAATGTGGGCGAGGACGACCTGATGGAGGGCATCGAGAACAACAAGTACGTCCCGCTGGTGGCCGCACGCGCCAAGGAAGAGGGCGCACGCTACATCCCCATCTGCGCCAAGACCGAGGAGGACATCGCCGACTACAGCCCCGAGGAAAAGAAAGCCTTCCTCGCCGAGATGGGCATCGAGGCAAGCGGCCTCGACAACCTCATCACCGCCAGCTATGATCTGCTGGGCCTCATCTCCTTCCTGACCGACGGCAAGAAGGAGTGCCGCGCCTGGACCATCCGCAAGGGTACCAAGGCTCCGCAGGCTGCCGGCAAGATCCACAGCGACTTTGAGCGCGGCTTCATCCGCGCCAGCGTCATCGCCTACAGCGACCTCGAGGCCCACGATTTCGATTACGCTGCCGTCAAGGCCAAGGGCCTGCAGCGCACCGAGGGCAAGGAGTACGTCGTGAAGGACGGCGATGTCATCGAGTTCCTGTTCAATGTATAAAACAGAGGAACAACCTCTCAGTCTCGCTTCCGCTCGACAGCTCCCCTAGAAAGGGGAGCCAAAGCAGAAAAGGATTAAAATTATGATTATCGGTATCATGGGCGCAATGCCCGACGAAGTGGACCAGCTCTGCGCCAGGCTGGAAAATGTCACGGTCGAGCCCTACGGCGGCGTGGAGTATCATAAGGGTACGCTGGCCGGCAAGCAGGTGGTCGTCTGCTGTGCAGGCATGGGCAAGGCCAACGCCGCCGCCACCACCCAGGTGCTCATCACCAGGTTCGGTGCTGAGAAGATCATCTTCTCCGGCATCGCAGGCAACATGACCAGCAAGATCGGCATCGGCGACGTAGTCATCGGCAAGACGGTGCTTTACCACGACGCCCAGCTGGATATGATCTGCCAGAATCCGCCTTTCCTGAAGGAGTACACCGGCGACCCGGCCCTGATCGCCGCCGCCGAGAAAGCCTGCGCCGACGCAGGCGTCAAGGCTCTGGCAGGCAAGATCGCCACCGGCGATATGTTCGTGGGCGACAGCGCCACCAAAGCCGCCATCGAGGCCAAATGCGCCCCCGACTGCGTGGAGATGGAGGGCGCGGCCGTGAGCCAGATCGCCGCCAAGAACGATGTGCCTTGCGTCATCCTCCGCGCCATGAGCGACAACGCCGACGAGGACGGCCATGAGGTGCTGGTGGTCAAAAAGTTCAGCATCACCGAGTACGTCGCCACCGCGACCAAGATCGTCGCCGCGATGGTAGAGTCTCTGTAACAGACAGCAACAGAAGCCGGTCACAAGACCGGCTTCTGTCTGTTTACAGGTACTGCTCCAGCTTCAGCCTGTTATCTTCCTCAAAATCCTGCAGCTTCTGCATCAGCCTCTTCGACCCCGGCGCGGCGTCGGGGTAGTCCTTCTGGGATTTGATGCA
>CABRGT010000122.1 GCA_902470475.1 uncultured Porphyromonadaceae bacterium
CGGCGGCATCGAAAACGGTGATGTCGCGGCCGCTGTCGCCGCACGAGGCGACGGCGGCGGCCAATGCCGGTATCAGAAATATTCTTTTGAGAGTCATAGCGTAAAGTTAAGTTCCATGCCGAAATATGCGTCGGCCGACCGGCGCACGGTGAGACCGTTGCGGGTGTACGACGGCAGGTAGTCGACAATGCGGTTGACGAAAACGGCCACGCGGAGCCAGCGGCCTATGGTCTTGGAGACCTTGAGGTTGAGATACAGCGCCGTAGGCACGGTGTAAGTGTCGAAAAGAGCCTCGTTGTAGTGGCGCACAAGATATGCGAGCTGCGCGTCGGCCTGGGCGCTGTCGAATTCGTGGAGCAGGCCGTCGATGGCATCGAGATAGGCCTTGGGGGTGCCGTCCTGGCGCAGGCGGCGCGATTTCACGTACCACATGCACTGCACGGTGGTGGTGAAGACGAGTCCGAAACGCGGAATCTGCGTGTCGAACATGAAGTTGGTGTTGAACTGCTCGTTGACGCGGCCGTCGTTCGTATCGTAAAGGCCCACATAGCGGTCGCTGACGGCAGTGCCGCCCACCACATCGTCGACGGGGTCGAAGAGCATCTGCGAGTTGCTGTAAAGGGTGCGGAACCAGGCGCCGGTGACGGTAAGCGAAGTGGCCAGGGGGCGCCAGCGGGGCGTGGTGAGCTGGAACTCGACGCCGCGCTTGTCGATGCGGCTGCCGTTCTCGGCACGGCGGTATCCGCGCAGCACGCGCTCCTGAGTCGAGGGCAGCCCGTCGAGCGACGGCTCCGACGCGCCCGGCACGATGGCGCCGGAATCGTACTTTGTATATTCATAGGCACCGTAGACCGACGAATAGCGGAAGCCTGAATTCATGCGTTCCTCGAAATATGTGACCGACACGGCGGTGGCACCCAGCTGCGCCCCGGCACGCACCTCCCACTTGTGGTTGCGGGCCGCGCGCAGGCCGTAGTTGGTGGCATCGTTCACGTAGGTGCGGATGTTCACACGGCTGGCCGACGGATCGGCCGCATTGAAGTAATTGAGCTGAAGCAGGTCGAGATATGCGGCCTGCGGATACAGATAGTCGGCGGTGGGCATGCGGGTGGTGGTGCCGTAGCCGCCGGCAAGGAACAGCTCGAGGCTGCGGTGGCCGACTGTGTAGGCAGGGAGGCGCCACACGGCATTCAGGCGCGGATCGATGTACACCTTGCCCGCCAGAGCGTAGCGGCGGTCGAGCCCGGCCATGACAATGCCGTGGAATCCGGCCTGGAGTTCGAGGCTGCCGTAGCCGGCGGCCGTGGTGAGATTGTCCTCGGCATAGAACGACACGGTGTTGAGCGCCGGGATGTCCTTGTAGGCACGCGGACGCGATGTCCAGGAGGCCGAAAGCGGCTTCATCGGGTCGTAGACCTGGCCGCGGCCGTAGTTCTTGTCCATGGTCCACTCGAGGCCGGCCTTGTAGTTCTGTGTCGCCGAATTCCACACCGGCACCGCGCCGCCGAGACTCAGCCTGGCGAAGATGCTCAGCGGCTTGCCGTCGCTGACGTAGTGCGAGATGTACTCCTCGGTGATAAAAACGCCGTCGTGCACGCCGGGCGAGCTGCTTATCGGGGCCACGACGGGGCGCGACGGCGCCACCTGGCGCTCGCGGCT
>CABRGT010000123.1 GCA_902470475.1 uncultured Porphyromonadaceae bacterium
TGCGGTCAGTGAGGCGAGCACCATGGCGCGGGCCGCGACGCTTTTGCTCAGGGGGAGGCGGCCGACGGTCGTCTCAAGTATCTCTTCGGGGGGATATATACGGTAGTTCATTGTACGATAACTGCTTTACAGGATTGAGTCGACAGCCTCGGCGATGTGCTCGAGCGCCTGGCGCAGGACGCACCGGGGCGTGCCGACATTGAGGCGCATGAAACCGGTGCCCTGGCTGCCGAACATTGCCCCGTCGTTGAGAGCCAGATGGGCCTTGTCGAGCAACAGGTCCATCAGCTGCTGCTGCTGCAGGCCAAGCCCGGTGAAATCGAGCCACACCAGGAAAGAAGCTTCGGGGACGACACATCTGACAGTGGGGACGTTCTTTTCAAGAAAATCCACCACGAACCGGATATTGTCCTCCACATAGGCAAGCATTTCGTCGAGCCAGCGCTCGCCGCGGGTGTATGCGGCCTCGGCGCCGATGGTCGAGATCATGACCGGAGCGTTGAACTCGTTGACCTCAAGCCAGCGGTAGAAGTCCTGACGCAGGTTGGGATTCTTGATCACCATCCACGAGCTGACCAGGCCGGGAATGTTGAACGTCTTGGAAGGGGCGCCGAGCACGATACCGACGGCACGCGCATCCTCGCTCACTTCCGTGAAAGGTATGTGGCGGCGACCGCCGAGCATGAGGTCGCCGTGGATTTCGTCGCTGACCACGACCGTGCCGGAGTGGCGGCATATCTCGGCGACGCGGGCCAGGGTGGCCTCGTCCCACTGCAGCCCGATGGGATTGTGAGGGTTGCAGAGAATCATCAGACGAGGACGCTCGCGCTCGACGATTTCGGCCAGTCCGTCGAGATCCATGGAATAGTCACCCTCGGGCGAACGCAGCAGCGGATTTTCGACCACGAGCCGTCCGTTGCCCTCGATGACCATGCGGAAAGGATGGTAAACCGGGGGCTGAATCACGATCTTGTCGCCGCGGGAAGTGAAATAGTTCACGGCCAGGGCGATGCCCTTTACGACTCCGGGAATGAACGAGAGGTCGCCGCGTTCGATGTCAAATCCGTGGCGATGACGCTGCCAGTCGATAATCGACTGCCAATAGCTGTCCGGAGCAGCCGAATAGCCCAGGACGGGATGGTCAAGACGGTGGCGCAGGGCGTCGACAATGTCGGGGCAAACTGCAAAATCGAGGTCGGCAATCCAGAGCGGAGTGACGTCGTGGCGGCCGAACATCGCATCAAGTCCGTCGAGTTTCGTGCAACAGGTACCGTGGCGGTCGATGACGGTGTCGAAGTCGTAGGTGTGATTCATGGGTAGTCTTCTGTAGATTTTTTGCAAAGATAATGAAAAAAGATAAAAGACAGAAGAACGGAAGGAGAAAAGAATAGTGAGCCGCAAGTGGTTGACCGCGTACTGTTCCACGACGTGAGCGACCGCTCCAGCAAGGTGAATTTTCGTCACAAAGATGTTACAAACAAATGTCATTTCGATAAAATTTCACCAGTTGT